>NZ_JBDNHO010000094.1:0-82829 GCF_041688735.1 Brevundimonas sp. | reverse complement strand
GCGGCAGCCGACCGTGGGGCTGCTCCTGTCGCCAGGCGTCGTACATCGCCTTTGCCTCGGCCCACAACTGGTCGACTTCGCGCTCGAGTCGGTCGGTGTCGATCGACGTCACGGTCCCCGCGATTGGCCAGAATCGTCGGCCACCCGTTGCATCCCGCAGGTACTCGGTTTCGTTGGTCGAACCGATGAAGACGCACTGGCGGGGAAACTCCGCAGCCCGTCTCTCATAGGCGAGGCGAACCTTGTCGGTGGTCCGGCTGACGAAACCCTTGATCGTCGTCACCTCGGCCTTCGAGAAGCCCTGCAACTCAGGGAGTTCGATCACCCAGGCGCCGGCCATCTGCTCAACCATGCCCTTCTTGTCGTGGAAGTCGCCCTCCAGTTCGGCGAACCAGCCCTGTGAAAGGGTTGAGACGAAGGTCGACTTGCGGACACCCTGTATCCCCTCAAGGATCGGTACGAAGTCGAACTTGTGACCGGGCTCGAAGATCCTGGTTACTGCCCCGACCATGAACAGCAGCGCGGCTTCGCGATGATAGGCGTTATCCTCTGCTCCGATGTAGTCGACGAACAGACGCTCGACGCGGTTGACCCCATCCCATTTGTGACGGGTCAGATAGTCCCGGACGGGGTGGAATCGGTTTCCTTGCGCGGCTCGGTTGATCGCGCTCATCAGGTCGCGGTCGGTGGTCTTGAGGCTATACCCGCCCTGACGATCCGGGGTTTCCAGGATCAGGCGAATGGCGATGTCATGGCTGTCCGACCAGAGTTGTCCGTTGACTGGGTCTCGGATTTTCCAGAGGACTCCGTCCAACTGGCGCACCGGCTTGGGGGATTCCTTCTTCATCCTGAAGATGCCAGGAGTGCCGATTTGTCGGATCTCTTGTGTGAACTCGTTCAGCCCGACGATCCCCCTGAACCGTTTGTCGTTGCCGACGATCAGTTCTACGTTGTGGAGCGTCCCCTTGATCTGGCCTTCTTCGCTCAGTTGCAGATTCGAGCGCCATTCCGGGTCGAAGGCAGGCGCAACACGAGCGCCCGGCGCGATCGGCGGGGGAGTAGGGGCGTCCGAGAGTGAGAGGAAGTCATCGAGCGGCGACAGGGTGGCGCTCACAGGCACAATGGCCACGGCGGTCCCCGGCAGGGTCAGGAAATCATCCTCGTCGTCGAACTCGGCGTGGGCGCGCTCAAGACGGGCGACCCCGGCTGCTTTGATGAGGGACGCCATGCGAACCGGGTTCTTGGCGCCCTTGAAGGACTTCCAGACTGCCGCCTGATCCTTGGCCTCGTATTTCGATGAGCCCTTGGACCACTCACACCACCGCTCGAAGCCGCTACCGCTGCCACCGTACTCATGGTGCAGCCCCTGGCCGACCTGCAGCCAGCAATCCCGGTCCTCGACCCAGTCCTCGGGTAGATCGGAGAGGGTGGACCCGATCTCGGTTTCGGACAGGCCCATCGGCCGCGCCTTGACCAGTGGAAACAGGTCGTCGTCGTCGATGTTCAGGTCGTCTTCGGTGACGCCCCATGATTCTACGGTGTCGGCGTCAACGATGGGTCCGATTCCGAGGGAGAGAATGTCCCACTCGATTTCGCGGCCCCATCCGTAAGGCAGTCCGGTTTCCGGGTGGATGCTCGGCGGCAGAACGACCTGTTTGCGTGTCCCGAAGACCTCGATCTCCCAGTCATGCTTTTTGACTTCTCTGTCCTTCTTCGGATCGAAGACGAGTGAGAAGCCGGGCGACCGGGCGACCTTGCGTGATCGAAACGCGCGGTCGGTGAAGAAGTAGATATGGCGGCTTTCGCCCCCTGATCCGCTGATGACGAACGGGGCTGACCGGGCCTCGGGCCACCGGGAAAGGAGCCAGGACCACGCTGCATCGGCTTGGGCCGCGTCGCGGATGTCCAGGTCGATCAGATGCAGGTAGCCGCCGGCGGTGTGGCTGTATTCACCGGGTCGGACACCAACATTGAAGTCCCGCGACCACGTCGCCTTCAACCGGTCGAAAGACAGGCTCTCGGCCAACTGCCAGCCGTAATCGACGGGTGCCTTGGAGCGTCGCCTAAGCCAATGCACGGATACGCCCGCCTCAACCATCGGCCGGATGGCGTCGAGGGTCGGCGAGGGCAGCGGGGATCGTTCAGCCAACGCATCAGCGCGGCTGGAAACGGCCGTATCGGCCATGGGTCGTCTCCAATGTACCTAGAGAAGCTCGTCGAAATCGAAATCGAGTTGGCCGGCGGGCGTGACTATAATCGTCACGAGCTCAGCCAGGTCGTCACCCGCCAGCACGGCCATCCTCATGCGGACCCGCTCCTCGGCTAGAGACCAGCGATGAGCCAGTTTGCGCTCCATCCCGAGCTGGATCCAGTAGCGTTCACGTTCCCGGCCCCACCGGCTCCACCGGCTCCACCGGGTTGATCTAGCTGTTCGGTGCACAGGGCAACTCGCTAAGCGTTCGGCCAGAGTACCGCTCCGCGCAGCAGCGGTGTCCTAGCCCAATCAGGGCCAGGACCCACAAAGGCGGCTCGATCTTCATCGCGTCCTGATCCGACGCCAGCGCCTCAGCGATTTCGTCTCTAGTCGGACTGTTGCCCGGCATTCTGATGGTCTGGGTGACGCGGCTCATGACGCGATCCCTAGATCAACCTGGGTGGCAGCGGTGCGTTCGGCGATCCAGTCACCCACACCGCGAACAGGGTAGAGTACCCGGCGCCCCTGTCTGAAGAACGGTGGGCTGCTGTGGGGCTGATAGCAGCGGAGGCGATTGAGGTAGCTAATCGAAAGGCCCGACATCCGGGCAACGTCAGCGACAGGGATTGCTAGCGGTTCCATAGAGTTGCTCCATGCCTTGATTGGCAATGCGCATGTTCGCTGAAGCGGGGGCTAAAACGCTGTGGGAAAACTGGTGTCCGGACGGACTGCAATCTCCCATCGCTCTCCTAGGGAAGATGCTGCCCGGGCCAAGAGGTTCGTTCGGTCCTCCATGGTCGAGGCCCCAGTCGCAAGGCGCACCGCGCTTGAGTGAGCGCATACAAAGAGGGGAACTAACCTCATTTTCCCCATAGCATCCAAAGTCCGCAATCGGGCTTCGACATCACTACCGTCGGGCCCGCCTCGTTCAACCGCCGTATGCTTGGTCGTTAGCGCATCCACCATTTTGCGGAACGCCGACAGGAACCCAGAGAGGTGAGAGATCACCTGACGGTCCTCCTCGCACACGTAATTAGCCAACGCAGTAAGGAGCAACAGGGATGTGTTCGTCGTCGACCGTCCGCGCCATATGGCTTCATAAATTTCAGGGAAACACACCGCAAGAGCGCTGTAGTCGCTTAATCCTTGCATTGCCCGACAGGCCCGAAGGAGATCGCCGGCGACCTGCTGCGCTAGTTTTCTCTCCTCATCGTCCTCGCAAAGGTGGTCGAGGTCGCGCAGGGCGTCCTGTGCCTGATCGACGAAATGTCCCGTGACGCGGTTGCACTCGTGCACCCAGTGACGATCCCTCATGAATATCGGCCACTGGGCGACAGCGGCCTCAACATGACTTCGGAGAATTTCGCGGTCGAGGACCGAGCGTAGCTCGGGACTGAATGCATCGAAAGATTCACCGCGCCGATCATAGAACCGGTTCCGATAGTCGCGTCGCTTGTCAGCGAAGAATCCAGCGGCGGTCGTTCCGCGGCGGCTAGCGGCTGCGGTTTCCGCCTCGCTGGCGTAGACAGTCTCTACCGCGGCACTAAGGGAGTAGCCGCGTAGACGAAGATCATCGATCTCACCATCCTTGGTCCGGGCACCCGCCCGCGGGAAAGAGCGCTTAATTGGTTTGATCTTTGCGCGGTCGATCAGGGAATCTGACACAAACGATATCCACGCGTGTTCAGGTATTTCCGTAGGGAGTTGTAGTCCCAGGGTCACCCACCAGTCCGCACATCGCTCTGCAACATCGCGATGAAATAGCGCGCGGCATTCTGAAGCCCTTTGAAAGAAAAGGAACGGGTCATAATCCGAAAGCGCATCGCGGCGCTCGACAAGCTCAACCAAGATGCGTCGTTTTCGCGAAACCCCCGTGGCGGCAAAGGAGTGCTCACGCGTCCCCACTTCTCGGACCCACGTCTCTTCCTCGCCAGGCCCTGCCGCCACGAAGACGCGTGCCTCGGGGTCGTCGATGAAGCAAATCAGTCGCTGGGGTTCAACTTCCTCTACGATCTCCGGAGTGACAGGCGTAAGCGCGACCGCGCGCCAAGGCCCCGGCCTAGGCGGGGTGCCAGGAGGAATTTCCATCGCTTCCCGGGCCGCCGGCGGGATCGTTAGATGGGCTAAGATCCGGTCGATGTACTCTTCCGCGGCCGTTAACCATTCGGGTCCGGAGATCACCTTCCGTCTGTCGTAGGGCGCTGGGTCGGCGCAGTTCACCTCGCCACCCTTCGGGAGTGAAGGCCGTGCGCTAACTTAAGTTGAGCTGAGATCGCAACGGATGGCCGGCTTAGTGGATCGAACCACAAACGAGCGTTGCGCTGCTGTTTATGGCTCGGAGCCCGGACGCCGAAAACCGCTTCCCTTGCTTGCCATTCGGCGTCGGCGACCGCCAACCACCCCGAGCTCAGGCAGGTCACGAGCGACCATCCAACGCGGCAAGCAGGGTCGCCGACACGTGATCAGATGCGCGCCTGAGGGGATCATCAGCCAGATGCGCATAGCGTTGCGTGGTGGATGGGGATGCGTGCCCTAACAGCTTCCCGATAAGTTGAAGGCCAAGGCCCGACCCCGCGCCCGTCGCCGCGAAGCTGTGCCTTAGATCGTGAAGACGGACCCCTTCCAGCCTTGCATGGGCCTGAACTCGGGCCCATGGCTTCTTAAGGTCCGTCCTCGGCGCGTTGATTAATTCGCCATCTGGCCTCCGCCGCAGCGCCCCCGGGATCACGTAGTCGGCGCTTCTCGGCAAATCTGCCAACAGCCCAACGGCAGCCTGACCGAGAATGACTGAGCGCCGACCTACCTTCGAGTCTTGTAAAAGCGCGATGCCCCGAATCAAGTCGACGTCATCCCAGCGCAAATGAAGGATCTCACGAAGCCTGCAGCCGGTCAGCAACAGAAGACGGATTGCCGCCACCGCTCCCGCGTCAATGAGGCTGCGCCGGTTCTCCGGCCGGGCCAAGTGCTTGTTCTTCTTGCTTTCGTCGATCTTCCATGGAAGGCCGTCGGTTTCGGCCAAGCGCAGGGTCGCGCCGAGTCTCCGCAACTCTTGCTCATTCAGGTAGCGCTCTCGCCCCGCTTCGCGGAATCGATCGATGCCCTTGACTGGATTGGCCAACTCGTCCGGCACAAGCCCGTCAGAACGCGCATATTCGATAGCCGCGTGGAGGAGGGCTAGAATCCTGTTGGCGGTGACTGGTTTGTCCGCCCCGATCTTGCGATGCAGTCGGGTAATGTCCGCTCTGGTGAGAGTTATGAGCACTCGGCTGCCGATAGCCGGGCCTAAGTGCTTCGCGAAGTGCCCGCGGAAAATGGCTGCGGTTGAGGCTTTTCTGGTCGGCTCGATTTTGTGCGTCAGATAGTGCTCGATTACCTCGTTGACGGTTGCAGCCTCTCTCAGCGCTTTCCGCTCGACGGCAGGATCGTCTCCCAGGGCTACTGCACTCAGGAGCTTCTCGGCTTTGGCGCGCGCCATGTCGGCGCGGAACACCGGCGACTCCTTTCCAATGACAAGGCGTCGCTTCTGAACCCGCCTGCCACCAGCGCCCGGGCGATACTCGATGAAGTAAGAGACCGATCCGGTGATCCCGACGCGGATTCCAAATCCGGTTAGCTTCTCGTCATAATGCACGGTGGCGGGTGCCTCCTTGGCGAGGCGAGCGACGGACCGTCGCTCGATAAATACCAATCCCATTTTATTACCCCAACACCCAGTCGCCACCGTGTCGCCACGGACGGGGGCAACCCCATGCGCACAAGGGAAACACGGTATCACGAAAAACGCCAATAAGTGAGAAGCTTAGTCGGATGAGAGAGGGGGGGGCAGTACTGGCGGGCTGTAAAACTTGACTGGGGGTCAAGGGGTCGCAGGTTCGAATCCTGTCGCTCCGACCATCTTCCTCAATGAAGACGGTTGGTTAGAGGGGTCGCTTTCGGGTGGCCCCTCTGTCGTTCCGGCGCTATTTCTTGCCCGCGCCGCCTTCGGCCCAGCTGAACAGCGGAATCAGCGGCACGCCCCAGGCGATGCCCGCGAAGCCGTAGAAGACCAGATCGATCCACATCGATTCGGGCAGGCGGTCGCCGATGGCGACGACAGCCCAGACGTAGAAGGCCAGGAAGGCGATCGTCCCGAGAGTGGCGATGAAGCGGCGCGTCCGTACACCCAAGGTCATCGCTTGTTCCGGAACAGGAAGAAGGTCGCCAGGGCGATGGCCGAGGCCGCCAAGCTCCAGCCGATCCAGGTCCATCCGTCCATAGTCGCCACGGCGAAGACGCGCACGGACAGGAACCAGCCGGCCATGGCCGCTACACCGGACACCAGCGAGGTGGCGAAAAGGCCGCGTCGGCCGGTCAGCATGTCGGCCAACCAGGCCAGCGTGAAGGCACCGAGGACGGCGATGACGATGTCGGCGTACTGCAAGAACGTCTCCAGGGTTGCGGCGATGCGACGCCGAAATGCGACTCGCGCTCGCCGCCGGGGGGGGGCATATCGCTCGTTCCGACGCCGGACCAGTCCCGGCCGGATCAGTGTAGCGAGCGGAGCGGCGGGCGTCGAATGAAGCGTTTTGGAGTAAGTGATCGAAGCCCGGCCGTGGCGATATGGCTGTTCGTCGTGGCGATCCTGGTGTTCGCCATGGTCGTGGTCGGCGGCGCGACGCGCCTGACCGGATCGGGGCTGTCGATCACCGAGTGGAAACCGCTGATGGGGGCCGTGCCGCCGCTGAACGCGGCCGACTGGTCCGAGGCGTTCGCGAAATATCGCGCCATCCCTCAGTACACCGAGGTCAACGCGGGCATGACGCTGGAGGCGTTCAAGACGATCTTCTGGTGGGAGTGGGCGCATCGGCAGTTGGGGCGGTTCATCGGCGTCGCCTTTGCCCTTCCGTTCCTGGTCTTTCTGGCCCTGCGCGAGATTCCGCGTCGGCTTGTGGCGCGGTGCGTCGTGCTGCTGGGTCTGGGTGGCCTTCAGGGGTTGATCGGCTGGTGGATGGTGTCCAGCGGTCTTTCGGAGCGGGTCGATGTCGCGCCGGAGCGGCTGACGACGCATCTGGGTCTGGCCTTCCTGATCTTCATGGGCCTGATCTGGACCGGGCTGGAAGCGTGGAACGGAGAGGAGCGTTCGCGGTCGCCGGCGGGCTGGAGCCGGGGCGCGGCGATCCTGCTGGGCGCGGTCTTTTTCCAGTGCCTGCTGGGCGGTCTGGTGGCAGGTGCCAAGGCCGGCTTCGTCTATACGGACTGGCCGTTGATGAACGGGGCGGTTCTGGCACCGGTCGAGTGGAGTATGGGCGGGCTGGCCTTCCTGCACGACCGGGCGCTGGTGCAGTTCAACCACCGGATCATGGCTTATGTCCTGCTGATCGGCGGCACGGTCTATGCACTGCAGGCCTGGCGGTGGCGACTGGCGCAAGGGCTGGGAGCCGGAGCCTACACGGTGGCGGCGGCGCTTTGGCTTCAGTCGGTTCTGGGCGTTGTGACCCTGATCAACGTCGTGCCGCTGTGGATGGGCGTATTGCACCAGGCCGGGGCGGCGCTGCTTTTGCTCGCGGCCACGGTCAATCTGTGGCTGGTGCGGCGGTCGCAGCTGCGGCTGTTTACGTCTGGACCGAGGTCCAGGGTCCTCTGATCGCGAAAGTGATGCCGGGGTACATGATGTTCACGAACATCACCTCGCCGTCGGGCGAGAAACACGCCCCGGCGAACTCGGCGTTGCCCGTGAAGACGTTGCGCCCGATCGTATAGACCTTGCCGTCCGGGGTGACGCCCTTGAGATGGTTGCGGGTGGCGTCCGAATAGTTGTCCTCGCAGACGATCAGATGGCCCCAAGGGGCGACCATAATGTTGTCGCCCATATTCAGTGTCTTCAGGTCGGCGCTTTCGACGAACAGCTGGACACGGCCGGGACGGCGCGCCTCGTCTCGCGCGGCTTCGTTCGGCGACGGCACGTAGCGCAGGATCTGGCCGCGCTTCAGTGGGCCGCCCGAGGTGGCGGTCAGATACATCTCGTTCTCCGCGAACCAGATGCCCTCGCCGCGCGCGACCAGGACGGCACCGTCGGCATGGCCGCGCTTGCGAAGATCGTCGTTGGGGCTCTCGACGTCATCCACGTCGATCCAGACGACCTCGCGCCAGTCGCCCACGGCCCACTCGCGGGCGTCGTGGTTGGCGGAGTTCGCGCCCGGCTTGCCCTTGAAGCCCATGGCCTGGAGTTTGCCGCCCTCGGCCAGCTTGCCCGGCGTCTTGGGGATGAAGCGGTAGAACAGGCCGTCGGTCTGGTCCTCTGTCAGATAGACGATGCCGGTGCGGGGATCGACGCATACCGCCTCATGATCGAAGCGCCCCATTGCCCTGAGCGGCACGGGGTCGACCAGTCCGGGAGCGTCGGCCGGGACTTCGAATACATAGCCGTGGGCCTTGGCGACGTCGGCGCTGGCGGGGTTCTCGACCGTCTCCTCGCAGCTCAGCCAGCTGCCCCAGGGCGTCGGGCCACCGCAGCAGTTGGTCGAGGTGCCGGCCAGTGACAGGTGCTGGCGCACGGTCTTCCGGCTCGCTAGATCGTAGATGACCGTGGTGGTGCCGCCGGGGAGGGGGCGACCGTCCTTGTAAGTGTCATAGCCGCGCGCCGGGTCCAGCAGGCCGATCCGCTCCTGATGAAAGCCGCCTGGGCCGAGGTTGCGGTGAAGGGCGCTGCTGCCCTTGAGTTCGTGATTGCGCACAAGCGCGACGTAGGAGCCGCCCATCGGGAAACAGGCCATGCCGTCGGGTTGGCCGGGCACGAACAGGCCGTCGTCCATGGTGTCGCCGCTTTGAGAGACGACCTCGTAGGTGAAGCCTTCCGGCAGATCGAGCAGGCGGTTCGCGTCGCGGAGCAGGGGGCCATAGCCGACGACCTCGTTGACGTAGGTCGCTTCAGCGCCCCCGCGGGCCGTCTGGGCGTAAACATTGCGGGCCAGGCCCGTGAAGGCGAGCGCGGTCGCCGAGCCGGCGATCAGTTCACGACGTTGAAGGCGCATGGGGAGCTCCGCGAATGAAGGGCGATTATGCCGACGGTGGCAACAGCCGTCATCATGGTTCTGTGACGGGGGAGGCATGCGGCATCGACGTGACGAAAGGTCACGACCCACCCGCTATCGTCGTCCTGGAGCGCCGAAGGCGATCTGTTCAGGCGGGCTTTGTCCGACGACGGTGTTTTCGACAGGGTCGTGGTATCGCGCTCCGCTGGGTCCCGGGTCTCTGCCGGCTAGGCTTGAGATCGTGACAGAATTATAGGGTATTTTAATACCGTATTCAAAATACGATTTGAATACAGCGCACTACGCGCCACTTCCGCAGTGAACTGCCATTGACCCCAACGCCCCCATCCTCTATCAGCGCGCTTCCGTTCCTCCCGACCTTCCGGGCGGAGCAAACCGTTCGTCTCCCAGGACCCTTGAAATGCTGAAGAGCACCACGGTCGCGCTGAAGCCGGCCGAGGTCACGAAGAAGTGGATTCACATCGACGCCGAAGGCGTCGTGGTGGGCCGTCTCGCGACCTTTATCGCCAACCGTCTGCGCGGCAAGCACCGCGGCGACTACACCCCGCACGTCGATTGCGGCGACCATGTCGTCGTCACCAATGTCGACAAGGTGGTATTCACCGGCAAGAAGCTGACCGACAAGATCTACTATCGTCACACCGGCCACCCGGGCGGCGTCAAGTCGACCAGCCCCGAGAAGGTCCTGAACGGCCGTTTCCCGGAACGCGTCCTTGAAAAGGCCGTCGAGCGCATGCTGCCCAAGGAGAGCCCGCTGGCTCGCCTGCAGATGACGCACCTGCGACTGTTCGCCGGTGCCGCGCACACCCACGAAGCCCAACAGCCGGAAACGATCGACTTCAAGTCGGCCAACTCCAAGAACACCCGGAGCGTCTGAGCATGACCGACGTGACTGCTGAAACGCCCGTCGTCGAGAACGACGCCGCCAATGCCGCCCCCGCCGCGACCGGTTTCGACGCCCTGCGTGGCCTCGGCACGGTGTCTTCGGACAACGACGCCCCGGTCTATGTCCAGAAACTGGACGCCCAAGGCCGCGCCTATTCGACCGGCAAGCGCAAGAACGCGATCGCCCGCGTCTGGATCAAGCCCGGCTCGGGCAAGATCACCATCAACGGCAAGGATCAGCTGCAGTATTTCGCCCGCGAAATCCTGCGCATGATGATCGCCCAGCCGCTGGAAGTGACCGACCGCCTGACCCAGTTCGACGTCGACTGCACCGTGCAGGGCTCGGGCCTGTCGGGCCAGGCCGGCGCCATCCGCCACGGCATCTCTCACGCCCTGACCCACTATGAGCCGGGCTTGCGCCCCGTCCTGAAGCCGCACGGCTTCCTGACCCGCGACAGCCGCGTCGTCGAGCGCAAGAAATACGGCCGCGCCAAGGCCCGCAAGTCGTTCCAATTCTCGAAGCGCTAAGCCGTTTCACTTACGGTATGGATGGGGGCGCTTCGGGAAACCGGAGCGCCCTTTTTCTTTGGCGGTCACCATCCTTCTCATCGTCTCGAATAGCTTCTGGCTCATCGCATCGGTCGCCTTGGCCGTGTGGTTTTCGTCCGTTCTGTGGAGGCTGTTTTCTGATGGAGACTTGGATCCAATTGTCAGAAGCCCTGAACAGCGAAGGCTCAAACGGTCGATGAAAGTGTGGCTGGCCGGTCTCTTGATCCCCGTGCTCATTGGGATTTTCGTTTTTGGAGCTTACGACCGCGCCGTGGCTCTGCTGACCATCTATCGAAGCCAATTATGACCCACACCCTCTTCATCGACGGCGAGGCTGGCCCCACGGGGCTGGAGATCCGCGACGTGTTTCCTTCTCCCATTGGGAGAAGGTGGTCCGGAGGACCGGATGAGGGTCGGATGGTTGTGTCGGCGCAAGCCGCGGCAAGGTCGGAGCGGCGGCTTAAGCCGACTGAGAGAGGGGCGACCCTCACCCTTTCGCGCAAGGACGACCGCTTTGCGGTCGTGCGCTCAGGCCCTCTCCCATTGGGAGAGGGGTGGAGTTGAGATGACCCATATAATTTTCATCGACGGCGAGGCGGGCACGACAGGGCTGGATGTGCTGCGGCGGCTGGAGGCGCGCGGCGATCTGGAGCTGATCCTGCTCGGTGACCGGCGGCGCGACGTCGAGGCGCGGCGCGAGGCGCTGAACAGCGCCGACGCCGTGATCCTGTGCCTGCCCGACGAGGCGGCCATCGACGCCGTGGCAATGATCGACAATCCGGCGGTGCGGGTGATCGACGCCTCGACGGCGTATCGGGTCGATCCGGCCTGGACATACGGCTTTGCCGAGATGAAGGCGGGACAAGGGGCGAAGATCGCGGGCGCGACGCGGGTGTCGAACCCGGGCTGCTATCCGACCGGCTTCATCGGCCTGGTCCGGCCGCTGGTGTCGGCGGGGATTATCCCGGCGGGTTGGCCGGTGACGGTCAATGCGGTGTCGGGCTACTCTGGCGGCGGCAAGGCGAAGATCGCGGAGTTCGAGGCCGCCCCCGGATCAAGTCCGGGGGTGACGAAGAGTGGCGCGTACCGCGCCTATGGCCTGTCGCTGACGCACAAACATGTGCCGGAGATGACGCTGCATGCCGGGCTGGAGCGGCCGGTGCTGTTTGCCCCGGCCGTGGGGGCTTACCGGCAGGGGATGCTGGTCGAGGTGCCGCTGCATCTGGGGCCCCTGCCGAGGTCGCCGTCGGTCGAGGTGGTCCACGGGGCGCTGGCCGAGGCCTATGCAGACTGCCGGTTCGTCGAGGTGGTCGAGCTGGAGACGACCGAGGCCATGACGGGCATCGATCCGGAGGGGCTGAACGGGACCAACACAATGCGGCTGCATGTGTTCGGCGACCGGGGGGGTGAGCAGGTCCGGCTGGTGGCCCTGCTGGACAACCTCGGCAAAGGGGCGTCCGGAGCTGCCGTGCAGAACCTTAATCTGATGCTGGGGCTGGATGAGGAGACGGGGCTGGAGTGACCCTTCCCCCACGTGCGCGAGAAGCAATGAGCTTGAAACCTCAGCCGCTCTCCCGACGTATATCGTCCCATGACCCAAGCCCTCTCCCGCCGCGCGCTGCTGACGACAGTCGGAGCGGTCACCGTCTCCGCCTGTTCGCCCGGCGACGCCGACGCCTCGCAGGCGCAATATGCCAACTCGCCGTTCCGTCGCCTGACCGATGCCCAGTGGCGCGAGCGGTTGCCACGCGCGGCCTATGACGTACTTCGGCGCGAGGCGACCGAACGGCCCGGCAGCAGCCCGCTGGACAATGAGAACCGACTCGGGAGCTTCCTCTGCCGGGGCTGCGACCTGCCGCTGTTCCGGTCGCAATGGAAATACGACAGCCAAACCGGCTGGCCCAGCTTCTATGACGTGATCGCCGCCAACATCGGCACCAAGCGCGACTTCGCAATCGGCTTTCCGCGCACCGAATACCACTGCGCCCGCTGCCTGGGACATCAGGGCCATATCTTCAATGACGGTCCGCGACCGACCGGAAAGCGCTATTGCAACAATGGCGTGGCGCTGAAGTTTCAGCCGGCCTGACGGTTCGCCTTGATCGCTGATTCTACCGTCACGCCGAACCAGACTGAGGCGATGATGACCAGCAGGCCATAGTCGGCCCCGGGCCAGAACACCGGGATGGCGGCGCAGACGGTCACCATCATCGGGAACAGGGCGGCCCAGACCGCAGTTCCGGGGCTATCGGGATGGATTGACGGCGGGCGGGGCGTGATCTTCATCATCCGCAGCAGCACCGGGTTCAGCAGCACGAACCCGGCCGAACAGATCACCGCCAGCAACAGGTTCCGCAGCGGCTCACCTGCGCCATAGACGCTCGCGGTGAGAGTGACGAGGCCGAGGGCGAAGCCTGTGGTGATCGCCAGCAGCAGATTGGGTTCGAGACGCTTCAACTCTTCACCTTCACATAGGACCCGGGTGCCGGTTCTATCGGCGATAGCGGGCCCTTTTTGGGGTCGCGGGCAGGGACCCAGTCGCCCGACCTGTCATGCAGCCATTCGGCCCAGTGCTTCCACCAGCTACCGGGATGCTCCTGCGCATTTGCCTGCCACTCCCCGAGCGTGGCGGGCAGGGCGGGGTTGATCCAGTGCTGATACTTGTGCGCCGACGGCGGATTGACCACACCGGCGATATGGCCTGAGCCGGCCAGGGTCAGGGTCACCGCCGCGTTGGAGAAGGCGCGGGCCGAGCGATAGACCGAGTTCATCGGCGCGATGTGGTCCTCGCGGCTGGCCTGAAAATAGAGCGGGATGGTCACCTTCGACAGGTCGACCTTCAGGCCGCCGATGGTGAACTCGCCCCGCGCCAGGCGATTCTGGCCGTACATGGAGCGCAGATAGTCCATGTGCAGCGTCTTGGGCATGCGGGTCTGGTCGGCGTTCCAGAACAGCAGGTCGAAGGCCGGGGGCGACTTGCCCATCAGATAGTTGGACACGAAGAACGACCAGATCAGGTCGTTGGCGCGCAGGGCGTTGAAGGTCTCGGCCATGGCCGCACCGGGCAGGACGCCGCCGGCCGCGTCCATCTGCTGCTCGACCTCGTTCAGCCAGTGCTCGTCGGTGAACAGCAGCAGGTCGCCGGCCTCGGCGAAATCGTGCTGGGCGGCGAAGAAGGTGGTGGCGGAGACGCGGTCGTCCTTTTTGGCGGCCATATGGGCCAGGGCCGCGCCCATCAATGTGCCGCCGATGCAGTAGCCGACGGTGTTGATGTGGTCGGCCTGGGACTGCTCCAGCGCCTTTTCGACGGCGCGGTAGATGCCCTTTTCCAGATAGTCGTCGAAGCCGAAGCCGGCCTTGTCCTTGTCCGGATTGACCCATGAGCAGACGAAGACGGTGAAACCCTGGGCCGAGAGCCAGCGGATCATCGAGTTCTCCGGCTGCAGGTCCAGAATGTAGAATTTGTTGATCCACGGCGGGAAGATCAGCAGCGGTATGGCGCGCTGTTTGTCGGTGGCGGCGTCGAACTGGATCAGCTCGAACAGCTCGTCGCGCCAGACGACCTGGCCGGGGGCGGTGGCGACGTTCTCGCCGACGACGAATTTGCCGTAGTCGGCCTGGCTGATCTTCAGCTTGCCCGCGCCGCGTTCCATGTCGGCGGCGAAATTCTGCATCCCCTTGACCAGCGATTCGCCGTTCGACTCGGCCAATGCCTTGAGGGCGACCGGGTTTGAGGCGAGAAAATTGGAAGGCGAGAAGGCGTCGGTCAGAAGCTTGGTAAAGAACTCCGCGCGGCGCTTGGTCAGGGGATCGACGTCCTCGACGCTGGAGACCAGGCCGTTCATCCAGTCCGAGGTGACCAGGTAGGACTGACGCATCACGTCGAAGGCGGGGTTTTCCGACCAGGCGGGATCCTGGAACCGCTTGTCCCTTGAAGGTGCGGTGGGCGTCTCGTCGCCGGCGGCGCGACGGGTCGTCGAAGCCCACAGGTCCATGTAGCGGTTGAACAGGTCGGCCTGGGCGGCGAACAGCTTGTCCGGGCGCGACGCCAGGCTGGTCATGATGGAATTCATGGCCGGGCCGACGTTGAACGGGTCGGGCGACATCGCCGCGGGGCGGTCGGCCTGCGACAGGGCGGCCTCGGCGATGGCTGACTGAGCCGTCATGGCGGCTTTGGCGAGATTCATGGACAGGGTTTCGAGCATCTGGCGCTGTTCGGTGCCGGGAAAGGCGAAGGCGGGAGCGGGTTGGGGCGCGGGCGCGGGTTTCGGTTCCGGCGCGGGCTGTCCGGTGGATTCCGCAGCCTTGGTGTCGGCCTTTGCGGCGCGGGGGCGGGGCGGCTTGGCCGAGGTGGGCCGACCGGATTTGCGGGGCGCGCGCGGTGCCGGGTCTGCGGGCGGGAGTGTCGGACGCTTGGCCATGGGGAGAAGGCTCCGGAGATCGTCAGGATTGGTCGCAAAGGGTCGCGCGCGCCCTTCCGCCTGTCGCGATCATGGCATATGACCGCCCCTGATATGAACGCGCCGATCCAGAAAATCGCAGCGATGACGGCGGCGGTCCTGCTGACGGGCGCATTGTCGGCCTGTGCCGGCCTGTACGATCCTGTCACGGACGCCACTTCGCCGGTTGCGCCGAGGGTTCAGGCCCTGGTCGACGCGAATCGCGAATACCCCCGCTGGGCCGACTTTCCTCGCTCCGTCGATCCCGTCCCCGAGCCGATGGCGATCGCCGCGCAGGTCAACACGCTGAGGGTTACGGGCGGCGCGTTGGCCGGGGAGGTCTCGCGCATCGACTGGACCCTGACCGACGATCCCGCCGTCTTCGCCGCAGGTGTCAGGGCGCGGGTCGATTCGGTCGCGGTCTCGCCAGTGACGCAGGAAACCCAGGCGGAGATCGACGCCTTCGTCCGCCGGGCGCGGGAGCGCGGTCGCGCGCCACCGCCGGTGGATCGTCGCTAACCCCCCAAACGAACGTAGCCCGGACGACAGAATCCGGGGATTATCGCATCAGGAGAACGTCATGGCCGACAAGGCCCCTCACGCCTCGACCCCATATGCGTCGACTCTGGCCGCGGACGCCGTCCGGGTCACCGAACTGGCCGCCATTGCCAGCTGGGCCCAGATCGGCCGCGGCGACGAGAAGGCCGCCGATCAACTGGCCGTCGACGCCATGCGCACGGCGCTGAACGCGCTGGATATCGACGGCAAGATCGTCATCGGCGAGGGTGAGCGGGACGAGGCCCCCATGCTCTACATCGGTGAGAGGGTCGGCACCGGCAAAGGTCCGGCCATCGACATCGCCCTGGACCCGCTCGAAGGCACGACCCTGACGGCCAAGGCGATGGCCAACGCGCTTTGCGTGCTGTCGATGGCGCCGGGCGGCGGTATGCTGCACGCGCCCGACACCTATATGGACAAGATCGCCATCGGCCCGGGCTTCGCGCCCGGCACGGTCGACCTGGACATGAAGCCTCAGGACAATGTCCGCTCGCTGGCCTCGGCCAAGGGGGTCAAGCCGGAAGACATCACGGTCTGCGTCATGGATCGACCGCGCCATGCCGAGCTGATCGCGGCCCTGCGCGAGGTCGGGGCCCGGGTGATGCTTATCACGGACGGCGACGTGGCCGGCGTGATTCATACGGCCGAGCCGGAAACAGGCATCGACCTCTATCTTGGATCGGGCGGGGCGCCGGAGGGCGTGCTGGCGGCTTCCGCGCTTAAGTGCGTCGGCGGCCATTTCCAGGGCCGCCTGATCTTTCGCAACGACGACGAGCGAGCGCGGGCGGCGAAGACCGGCGTGACCGATTTCGACCGTAAATACGACCTGCACGAACTGGTGTCGAAGGACGCTATCTTCGCCGCCACGGGTGTAACCAAGGGGGCCATGCTGGACGGGGTGCTGGTGCGCGACGGCTTCGTCTCGACCCATACGCTGGTGATGGACTCCTCGACCCGGACCGTGCAGCGAATCCGCACGACGCGGCCGATGTCATGAGGGTCGGCTGATGGCGGACGGCGGCAGCGTGCCCGCGTTTCTGGGCGTCTCCCGCTCGCTGTCCGGGCGAGCCTGGCGGCAAAGACCGGCCGAGGCCGGATTGATCCGGGCGCACATGCAGACCCTCTCTCTGGACGAACCGATGGCGCGGGCTTTGGCGGCGCGCGGCATCGGCGCGGATCAGGGCGCGGACTTCCTGAACCCCACGCTGAAGGCCCTGTTTCCCGATCCGTCAAGCTTCATGGACATGGATGCGGCGGCGGTCGCGATCATCGACGGGCTTCAGGCGGGTTCGGCGATCCACGTTTTCGCCGACTATGACGTAGACGGCGCGTCCAGCGCGGCGCTGCTGGTGCGCTGGTTTCGGGCCATGGGCGCGGACCTGCCGATCTACGTGCCCGACCGGGTCACCGAGGGGTATGGGCCGAGCGCGCGGGCCTTCGACACGCTGAAAGCGTCAGGTGCCGATCTGGTCATCACCGTTGATTGCGGCGCGGCGGCCAATGAGGCGGTGGCCCACGCCTCCGCGATCGGGTTGAAGGTCGTGGTCATCGACCACCATATGATGCGCGAGCATCCTCCCGTCTGCGCCGCCGTGGTCAATCCGAACCGGCCGGGCTGCAACTCGGGGCAGGGCAATCTGGCCGCTGCGGGCGTGGTGTTCGTGCTGCTGGCGGCGCTGAACCGCGAAGCGCGGGGACGGGGTCTGTTCGCGGATCGCAAGGAGCCGGACATCCGCCAGTGGCTGGATCTAGCGGCCATGGGGGCGATCTGCGACGTGACCGGCCTGACCGGCTTCAATCGGGCGCTGACCAGCCTTGGCCTGAAAGTCATGTCCGACTGGAGCAATCCGGGGCTGAGGGCGCTGCTGGCTTCGGCGGGGGTCGAGCCGGGGCCGGCCAAATCGAACCATGCGGGCTTTATCCTGGGGCCGCGAATCAACGCCGGGGGGCGGATCGGCAAGTCCGACCTGGGCGCCCGACTCTTGTCCACCGACGACCCGGAAGAGGCCCATGCGCTGGCGCAGGAGCTGGACGCGCTGAACGTCGCCCGGCGCGAGGTCGAGCGGCAGGTGACCGAACAGGCGACGCGTCTGGTCGAGGCCTCGGGCGCCCACAAGGACGGATCGGCCGTCGTGGTGATCGCGGCGGAGGACTGGCATCCGGGCGTGGTCGGCATTGTCGCCGGGCGGCTGAGAGAACGCTGGCGCAAGCCGGTGGTCGTCATCGGCGTGGATGCGGTCAACGGTATAGGCAAGGGATCCGGGCGCTCGCAACCCGGCATGAATCTGGGTCGGGCGGTGCAGGCGGCGTGGGAAACGGGGGTGCTGGTCGCCGGGGGTGGTCACGCCATGGCGGCGGGCCTGACCGTGCGGACGGGCGACATCGACCGGCTGCGCGATTTCCTGATCGACCAGATGTCCGGAGAGCAGGCCGCTGCCGAAGCCATGGACGTGGTCGAGATCGACGCCCTGATTGACGCGCGCGCGGCCACCCGCGCCCTGTTCGAGGATTTCGAGCGGCTGGCACCCTTCGGACCTGCCAATCCCGAACCGCTGTTCGCGCTGGAGCATGTGGCGGCGCGCGAGGGCGTGGTGATGAACGGCGGCCATGTGCGGTGCCGGCTCGTCGTGGCCGACGGTGCCGCGGTCAAGGCCATCGCCTGGCGCTGCGCCGACATGCCGTCCGGCAAGGCGCTGTTGTCGGGGCAGGGGGGACTGAGCGTGGTCGGGCGGCTGAAGGCCGATGACTGGAACGGTCGACGAGGCGTGCAGTTCGAGATCGAGGACGTCGCCGATCCGTGCATGGCTTGACCCCGCGTCCATGGCCGAGGTTTCGGGGGGTTGCACCCTTTGAAATCGGCGGCTATATCGCCCGCTCCCCGCGTAGTGGTCCCTTCGTCTATCGGTTAGGACGTCAGGTTTTCAACCTGAAAAGAGGGGTTCGACTCCCCTAGGGACTGCCAGCGCGGGGCATTCCCCTTCACCGTCATCGAATGTGAAGCCGACCCTTTTGGGCCAGTCGCCTTTGCCCCGTTATGTCTGCTTGCCGGACGGTGACGGAGACCCGGTTTTTAGGCAGCCAACCCAAACGGTATGCGCACGGGAATCGGATTCGGCCGTCGAGGTCGGCCGGACGAACCTGATGGTCGAGAACGACGTCAATGTCATGGACGTCGGCGCCGCGAGCCCGAACGAGTGCGGGCATGGGGTCGTCTCCGTCGGGACCGCGGACGAGGGCATCGAGACGGTGCGCGAGGGCATCACGTTTGATCTGTTGTTCAGCGATATTGTCACGCCCGGCGAGATGAACGGCATCGCCCTGGCTGGCGAGATCAGACGTTTGAGGCTCGGCTTATCGATCCCTTTGACAAGCGGCGGGGCGGACCTGGCGCGGGATCATCGCGAGGAAGGGCGGGGATACGCCTTCATCGGCAAACCTTGTCGGTACGCCGATCGCGCGCGCAAGATTCAGCTATTGTTCAACGGGCCTGACAAGCAGTCCTGAACAAAATTTGCGATTTCTAGATAGAAATGATGATTTTCGCTTTTCCGGCGTTCACGTAACTGTGTTAAACAAGAACCGTCTGCATGGATCGCGGACGGGGGGACGGCAGTGTCTGATTACGAGGGCGTTGAGTTGGCGACGGCGGTGCGAGTTTCCGGCCGTGTCAAATGGTTCGATCCCGGCAAGGGATACGGCTTCATCGTGCCCGACCAGCCCGAACTGACTGACCAGAAAGACGTCTTGCTGCACGTCTCCAGCCTGCGCGACAGCGGTCGCGACTCGGCTACGGAAGGTGCCGAAATCAGCTGCGACTGCGTCCGCCGGCCCAAGGGCTGGCAGGTCACCGAGGTTCATGATCTCGGCGTCGGCGACCCGGAGGCGGCGGTGATCTCGCCACGGCGCGTCGGTTGGGACGTTCCGAGACAGCACGGGCGCGAGCGCGGGGGCGTGGAAGAAGGCGACGACGCCATGGAGACGGCGGTGGTCAAATGGTTCAATCGCACCAAGGGCTACGGATTCGTGGTGCGCGAAGGCGAACCTGGCGATATCTTCGTGCATGTAGAGACGCTGCGACGTTGCGGGCTGGACGAACTCCTGCGGGGCGAAGCGGTTTCGGTGCGGTTCGCCGAGGGTCCCAAGGGCCTGGTGGTCGCTGAAATCAGGCCGGGCGGATAGTCAGTCCGTCCTAAACAGGGTGACTGTCATGTCCACGCGTCGCGCTATTCTCGTCGGCATCGCCGGTTTGTTCATTGTGGCCGGTTGCGCGGTCGCGGGCGGACAGACCGGACCCAACGGCGAACCTCTGGAGGCGCTGACCGTCACCACGGCGTCGGGCGAGCATAAATTCATGGTCGAGATCGCCGACGACGAGACCGAGCGCCAGCGCGGGCTGATGTTCCGCGATCCGCTGCCCGACGACCGCGGCATGCTGTTCCAGTTTCCGGACGTGACCGAGCGCGGTTTCTGGATGCACAACACGCCCAGTTCGCTGGACATTATCTACATCGACCCGCGCGGCAGGATCGTCTCGATCGCTCCTAACGCCAAGCCGCAATCCGATGACATTATCCCCTCCAATGGACCCGCCAGCGGCGTGCTGGAGTTGCGGGCTGGGCGCGCGGCGGAGATCGGTGCCAAGGCCGGCGACAGGGTCGGTCATCCTTTCTTCGCGGAATAGGACGAGGCGCGTTGCGGTCGAGGGCGGCGCGTGGCAATAGGCCGCCTCTGGATCGGGGTGTGGCGCAGCCTGGTAGCGCATCTGGTTTGGGACCAGAGGGTCGGAGGTTCGAATCCTCTCGCCCCGACCAGTGTGACCGCTATATCACGGCCCCGAAAAGCCGACCGATGCCCGCAACGGCGACCATGGCGATCACCCCCCAATAGGCCACGGGCAACACTGAGCGGGGTACATTGGCGCCGCCCGCCATAGCCCCGAGGCGCCGAGCCCCATCAGGCCGGCCAGGGCGATGACGCCGACCCAGATCATCAGCCCGTTCATCGGTGGCATTAGAAGCACGATCAGGGGAAAGGTCGGCCTTTTCGGTGTCGGACTGGGAACTGACCGAGACATATTCGCCCGCAGCCAACGACATCGCCCCGGCCACCAGGCCGGCCATAGCGACGAGGCCGTCGTTGGCGCACAGAACTGCGGCGCAGCCAGCCTATGCGGGCGACGAGGTGGCGTTCCGGATGGCGTTCGAGGCGGCTCATAAGCGGTATCGCCGGTCAGCGCCGGCCGGGCGGCATAAGCCGAACAGTCCCGTCGCGGAGCACGACATGATGGAACAGGGGTGCTGCGGCATTCAGCCCGATCAGCCGGTGTCCGACCTCGCCGATCGTCTTGTGCAAATCCTCAATCTGTTCGGCCAGCCCCTCGTTCGTCGCCGCCCGTCGGATCCAGACGAGGGTGAAGACCGACAAGCCAGGCACGAAATGCCAGGTCTTGGGCCCCTCGCGGACTCTCTGCCGCGAGGGTAGAGTTCGCGCAGCGCGATGCAGGTGCAGACGGCCGCCGGCAGGATCAGCATCAGCCAATGAAGGGCGTTCGACAGGCCGCTGAAAGTTGGCGTGGACTGAAGCGCTGAAACGGGGTGACCACGGCGATTCCCTTTGCTGAACTCGGCCGTCCTGAGACCCGACCGCCCCCACGTCCTTGATTTCACGCAATCCCCCGGACGGGAAGTCGGGCGCCGCCGCTGGACCCCGCGCGGACCGGACGCTATTTGATCGGCACGCGGCCTCCCGGTCCGTTGTCGCCCGAGGTCCATCATGCTCGCCCGCATCTATTGCCCCGCCAAAACAGCGATGCAGTCCGGCAAGGCCTCGTCCAGAGGCTGGCGGCTGGAGTTCGAGCCGGCTTCGGCGCGCTCCATCGATCCGCTGATGGGTTGGACCAGCTCCAGCGACATGAACGGACAGGTGCGGCTGAGTTTCGACTCCCAGGACGAAGCGGTGGCCTATGCGGAGCGTCACGGCATCCCGTTCCGCCTGCACAAGCCGCAGGAGCCGCCAGTTATCATCAAGGCCTATGCCGACAATTTCGCCACCTTCCGCAAACAACCCTGGACGCACTGACCATCCCATGTTTGCGGCTGCCGCACCTTGCGCTACTTGAGCCGAGGCTTACGGGCGCCCTTAGCTCAACCGGATAGAGCACTCGCCTTCTAAGCGAGCGGTTGCAGGTTCGAGTCCTGCAGGGCGCGCCACGCCGTCCGTGGGCTTGCGGCTCAGCCTCCGAAAGCCTCTAAGGCTGATACCAGCGGGGTCCGGCAAGATGACGCGAGGCGCGGAATGCGAGCAGGCAAGGCACGGCAATCAGGCAGGCAACTGGCGTCCACTGGCTTGACGCTCGCGCTACTCTGGGGACTGGCCGGATGCGGGCAGGGCCGAGATGAAGGCGACGTCGAGCCAAGGGTCGAGCCAGGCGTCGAGAACGAGGCCCAGACCGATGCGGCCGCGCCGGATTTCGCCAGCCCGACCCTGGCGGCAATCAAGCGTCGCGGCCGGTTGAACTGCGGTGTTCACGAAGGCTTGGTGGGGTTCGCCTACACTGACAACCGGGGCGAATGGCGCGGCTTCGACGTGGATTTCTGCCGGGCTCTCGCGGGTGCCGTGCTGGGTGATGCGAACGCCGTGCGCTTCGTGCCCCTCACCAACAGCCAGCGTTTCCAAGCTCTGAGAAGCGGCCGGGTCGACGTGCTGTGGCGCGCGACCTCCTGGACAATGTCGCGCGAGGCGACGGAGGGCATCCGGTTCGCGGGTGTCAACTACTATGACGGGCAGGGCTTTCTGGTCCGCCGTTCGCTGGACCTGGCCAGTGCGTCCGAGCTGAACGGGGCGCGGGTCTGCGTGCAGCGGGCATCGACGTCGGAAATGAACGTCGGCGATTTCTTTCAGGCGCGAGGCATCCAATACAAGCCCGTGATCGCGGACGATGAGGAGGCGGCGCGCCGGGCCTATGCGCGCGGGGACTGCGACGCGCTGAGCGCCGACATCGGCGCGTTGGCGGCGACGCGGACGACGCTGTCGAATCCGGAGCAGCACGTCATCCTGTCCGACGTTATCTCCAAGGAAGCTCTGGGGCCGGCGGTCAAGCGAGGCGACGAGGTCTGGACCTCCATCGTGCGCTGGACGCTGAACGCCGTGATCCTCGGTGAGGAGCTTGGCGTCACGGCCGACAACGCCGGGGACCTGGCCGAAGAGTCCCGCGACCCGCGAGTGAGGCGGCTGCTGGGGGTCGAGGGCGAACTGGGGGCCCAGATGGGGCTAAGGAAGGATTGGGGGCTGAAGGCGATCGAGGCGCGAGGCAACTACGGCGAAATCTTCGCCCGCAACATAGGCGACGATTCTTCTCTCGACCTGGCTCGTGGGCTTAACGCACAATGGAATGCTCGGCCGGGCGGCCTGATGTACGCCCTGCCGATTCGATAGAAGTCCGGACGAGACAGCCCACTGGCGAGCTGGGCTGTCAGCCGATAACGTGGTCGAATCAGCCGGGGGCAGGGTCCGCCGCTTAACGTTACGGGAAGCCTCAATGACCTTGGACAGCGACGCCGCCGCCGAGGACCGTCCGCGCGGGCCGCTCTACCGCTACTGGTTCGGCATCAAGCTTTGGAAACGCATCCTCGCCGCCCTGGTACTCGGCGCGATCGCGGGCCTGATCTGGGGTGAGGGGGCGGTGCAGATCAAATGGATCGGCGACCTGTTCGTGCGCCTGATCCAGATGATCGTAATCCCGCTGGTGTTCGCCACTATCGTCTCGGGCGTGCTCAGCCTGGAGGATCCGAAGCGGCTGGGCTCGCTGGGGCTGAAAACCATGTTCCTCTATGTGCTGACGACCGCGATTGCGATCATCATCGGTTTGATCTTGGGTGCCCTCGTTCAGCCTGGTCTGGGCGTGGACTTCGCCGGCGCCGTGCCGCGCGAGTTGGAGGCGGCCCAGCCGTTCTCTGGCCTGCTGGAATCGATCGTGCCGACCAATCCGATCAACGCCCTGGCCGAGGGCCAGGTGCTGTCCGTGATCTTTTTTGCCCTGATCTTTGGTGCCGGACTGCTCACCGTCGGGGCCAAGGGCGAACCGCTGGCGGGGGCCTTCCACGCGGCGGCCGAGGCCATGCTCCGGGTGGTGAATTTCGTCATGGAGATCGCCCCGTTCGGCGTCTTCGCCCTGATCGCCTGGGTGATGGGCACCACCGGGCCTGCGACCTTCGTCAATGTCGCGCTGCTGGCCTTCTGCGTGATCGCGGGCTGTAGCCTGCAGGTGCTGATTGTGCACGGCGGACTGATCAAGCTGCTGGCCCGACTGCCGGCGCTGCCCTTCTTCCGCGGCGTCACCGACGCCGGGCTGGTGGCGTTCTCGACCTCATCCTCCTCGGCCACCCTGCCGGTCTCCATGGCGGTGGCGGAGGCCAACCTCGGCATCAAGAAGCCGGTGTTCTCGACGGTCCTGCCGCTGGGGGTGACGATCTCGATGGACGGTACGGCCCTCTATATCGCCCTGTTGGCCTCTTTCGCCGCCCAGGCCTTCGGCATCGACCTCACTGTGTCCGACTATCTGTTGATCGGCTTGATCACGGTGCTGGTGTCGATCGGCACGGCACCGGTGCCGTCGGCCTCGCTGTTCATGCTGGCGGCGGTGCTGCAGGTCATCGGGGTCAGCCCGGCCCAGACCGCGCTGATGGTCGGCTTCATCCTGCCGTTCGACCGCATTCTCGACATGACCCGGACGGTGGCCAATGTGGTCAGCGACCTGGCCGTGGCGACCATTATCGGACGCTGGGAGAACGAGATCGACGTCGATATCTACAAGGCACCGCCGGTCAAATAGCGACCGGCGTATCCGCCCGTCCGCCCCATTCCGCCCAACTTCCGTCATAAAGGCGGCTGTCGCGGCCGAGCGCGGCCAGCGCCAGGCTGAGGACGGCGGCGGTTACGCCGGAGCCGCACGTGGTCAAGACCGGCCGGTCCAGATCAACTCCGGTCGAGCGGAAGACCTGCGCCAGTGCCTCGCCCTGTTTCATCGTCCCATCGGCATTCAGCACGTCCGGGAAGGGCAGGTTCAGGGCTCCGGGCATATGGCCCGCTCGCAGTCCCGCCCTCGGCTCGGCGGCCCGGCCCGTGAACCGGTCGGCGGCGCGGGCGTCCAGCACCTGGTCTCCCTCCTGCAGGGCGACGCGGACGGCGTCGAGATTGGCGACCAACTCGGGCCGGGCGAACGGCACAAAGGTCGCGGGAGTCAATGGTGCCGCCGGGCCCGACACGACCATCCGGTCCTCCGCGAGCCAACTTGGCAGGCCGCCGTCGAGCACACGGACGTCGCGGGCGCCCATGGCGCGCAACATCCACCAGGCCCGCGCCGAGGACCGGACGCCAATGGTGTCATAGACAACGATGCAGTCGTTTTCGGCGACGCCCAGCCGACCCATCTGCTCCGCGAAGTCGGCGGGGATTGGCAGCATGTGCGGCAAGTCGCTCACTTGATCCGACACGGCTTCGAGGTCGAAGAAGGATGCATTCGGGATACGCCCCCTGATAAAATCCACGCGCGGGTCGCGCCCATCCAGGTGCCAGCTGGCGTCAAGAACCTTGATGGACGGGTCGCCGAGGTGGGCGGCAAGGTGTGCGGTCGAGATCAAGGGAGAGAGGCGGTTCATGACGCAACCTAGCATGCAAGTCGCCGGAACCCTGCGATTGGTGCTGGGCGATCAGCTGTCCGATGGACTGTCAGCGTTACGCGATCTGAAACCGGCCGAGGACACGGTGCTGATGGCCGAGGTCCGCGACGAGGCCACCTACGTAAAGCACCACAAGCAGAAGCTGACCCTCGTGTTCTCCGCCATGCGCAAATTCGCGGCGCGTCTGGAGCGGCGGGGGGTGACGGTTCGCTATGTGCGGATCGACGACCCGGACAACAGCGGATCGATCGTCGGAGAACTGCATCGCGCGCTGGCCGATCAGGCGTTTAGCCAGGTGGTGCTGACGGAATGCGGCGAATGGCGTCTGGCCGCGGCGCTGAGTGCGTTCCAGGCGACGGTCGGCGTGCAGGTCGAGGAGCGGCAGGATGATCGCTTCATCTGCTCTCACGAGCGCTTCCGGCGTTGGGCGACGGACAAGAGGCAGCTGACGTTGGAGTTCTTCTATCGGGAGATGCGACGTGAGACCGGCCTGCTCATGGACGGCAAGAACCCGGTCGGTGGGCAATGGAATTACGACAAGGAGAACCGGTCAGGTTTGACAAAGGGTGTGATCCCGCCTTCCCGACAGAGGACGAAGCCGGACGCTGTGACGCGCGAGGTGATGGCGGACGTCGAACGGCTGTTCGGCGGCCATTTTGGCACTCTGGTTGCATTCGGTTGGCCGACGACGGCTGAAGAGGCCGAGGCGGCGCTGGACGCTTTTCTGACCGAAGCGCTGCCGGCCTTCGGCACGTGGCAGGATGCCATGGCGGCGGGACAGCCGTGGATGTGGCATGGGCTTATCTCGACCTCGCTGAATCTCGGCTTGCTCGACCCTCTGGACGTGTGCCGTCGCGCGGAGGCCGAGTATCGCGCCGGACGGGCCCCGTTGAACTCGGTGGAGGGCTTCGTTCGCCAGATCCTCGGATGGCGCGAGTTCGTGCGCGGAATCTACTGGTTGAAGATGCCGGAATACGGGGCCCGAAACGCACTGGACGCGGACCGGCAGTTACCCGGATTCTACTGGTCAGGCGACACGGACATGGCCTGCGTGGCCGATGCGGTCGGATCGACGCGGGACCATGCCTATGCGCATCACATTCAGCGCCTGATGGTGACCGGCAACCTGGCCATGTTGTTGGGCGTGCATCCGGACGCGGTCGATGATTGGTACCTGGCGGTCTATGCCGACGCCTATGAATGGGTCGAGATGCCGAACACCCGCGGCATGGCGACATTCGCCGACGGGGGCATCATGGGGACCAAGCCCTATGCCGCGTCCGGGGCCTACATCAACCGCATGAGCAACTATTGCGCGGGCTGTCAGTACGACGTGAAAGCCAGGGACGGCGAGGCGGCCTGTCCGTTCAACCGGCTGTACTGGGGGTTCCTTGAGCGCAACCGGCACCGCCTCTCCGGAAATCCGCGGCTTGCCATGCCCTACCGCACGCTGGACCGCTGGGACGCCTCGCGGCGGCAGGCCCTGGTCGAAGACGCCGACGCCTGCCGGGAGACCTTGGGCGCGGTTAGGCGCGAGTAAGGGCCAGCTGGATCACATCGGTCCGCGCGGACCGGAACCCGGCCTCGCAATAGGAGAGGTAGAAGCGCCACAGGCGGCGGAAGCGTTCGTCGAAGCCGCCCATCTTGCGGATGTCAGGCCACGATGCCTGAAAACGCTCGTCCCAGCGATGCAGGGTGTCGGCATAGTCCTGGCCGAAGCGTTCGACCGCGTCCCAGCTCAGGCCGGCCTGCTCGACTACGGGCTGAAGCTGTCCCTCGGACGGCAGCATGCCGCCGGGGAAGATGTATTTCTGGATGAAGTCGGTGCGGGCGTTGTACTCTTCGAACAGGGCATCCTGGATGGTGATGATCTGAAGGCCGGCCCGCCCGCCGGGTTTCAGGACGGCGGTGATCTTGTCAAAATAGGCCGCCCAGTATTCCTTGCCCACGGCCTCAAACATCTCGATCGACACAACCCTGTCGAAGCGGCCCGCGACGTCGCGGTAGTCGACCATCTGGATTGAGGTCCGATCCGACAGGCCGGCGTTGAAAAGCCTCTGGCGGGCAAGGTCGTGCTGTTCCTGCGAAATGGTGATGCCGGTGACATGGGCCCCGACCTCGCGCGCGGCATATTCGGCGAAACCACCCCAGCCACAGCCGATCTCCAGCACGGTGTGACCGCGTTCAAGGCCGATGAGGCGGGCCAAAGTGGCGTATTTGCGGTCCTGGGCGGCCTCAAGGGCCTCGTCGGGCCTTTCGAACCGGGCCGAGGAATAGGTCATCGTCCCGTCCAGCCACGCGCGATAGAAGGCGTTGCCCAGGTCATAGTGGGCGTGGATGTTCTTCTTCGAGCCGCGGCGGCTGTTTCGCTTGAACTTGTGCGACATCCAGTTGAAGGCGAGCATCACAGCATTGCCGTCGAACAGGCGCCGGATGTGGTCGTAATTGTTGGCCAGCGTCTCCAGCAGGACTGCCAGGTGGGGGCTGTCCCACTCGCCGGCCACATAGCCCTCGGCATAGCCGATGTCGCCGTTGGCGAGTACGCGTCGGGCGAAGCGGTAGTCGATGACGTTCATCACGGCGGCCGGGCCAGGCGTCGCGCCGTTCAGTTGGTGCACCTCGCCGTTGGGCAGGGTCAGGGTCAGGCGGCCCCAGGTCCAGTTGTCGCGCAACAGGCGTAGCAGCAGGGCGAACACCGGCGGCGTGCGGGGGGCGGCGATATTGCTCTCTGCCGTGACGGAGCTCATGAGCCGAATCCTGCCGGGAAAGTGGAATGCCGGTCAATCCCCGTCGGGGCGAGCGGCGCTGACGGTCTTGAGCGCGCCGAGCGCTCGCTCTCGAGCAGAGCTGTGTTCGACGAGCGGTCGAGCATAGTCCTGACCCAGACGAACGCCTGCGTCCCGCAGGACTTCAGGCGGCGCGTTCCAAGGCTCATGGAGCCAGCGATCCGGGACGCGGCTGAGCTCTGGTATCCAGCGGCGGACATAACGACCGTCGGCATCGAATTTCTGTCCCTGTGTGATCGGGTTGAATATGCGGAAATACGGTGATGCATCCGCACCGGATCCCGCGACCCACTGCCAATTCTGCACATTCGACGCGAGATCTGCATCAACGAGCATATCCCAGAACCAGAGTTCACCCTCCCGCCAGTCGATCAGCAGGTGTTTGATGAGGAAGGAGGCAACGATCATCCGCACCCGGTTGTGCATATAGCCGGTCTTCCAGAGCTCGCGCATGCCAGCGTCGACGATGGGATAGCCGGTCCGGCCGCGCTTCCAAGCCTCGAGGCTCTGCGGGTCGTCTCGCCACGGCATGGCGTCGTATTCCGGTCGGAAGGCGGCGTCGGTCATCCGGGGGAAGGCATGCAGCAGGTGAGCGGAAAACTCGCGCCAGCCTATCTCGGCGACGAATTTATCGACCTCTGCGGCCGGGACGCGGCCATCGTCGCCGGCGCGGCGCGCCTGTTCGATCGCTCGCCAAGGACCGATCTCGCCGAAATGGAGGTGGGGCGACAGGCGGCTGGTCGCGGCTTCGGCCGGGACGTCGCGACCCTTCGAGTAAGACTTCAACCCACCGGACAGGAAGATGGAAAGGGACCGGCTCGCGCCGGTCTCTCCCGGCATCCAGTCGACGTCGCCGGACCAGTCGGGTCGGTTGGGATGAAGCGCCCAGTCGTCGATGGCATCGGAGGCGAGGCCGACAGGCGTATCGATCACGGTGGGCGACGACAGGGCAGGTGCGGGGGTGGTGGAGGCCAGAAGCGCCTTCAGGAAGGGCGTGAAGACCTTGTATGGGCCGCCCGAGCCATTAAGCACGGAGCCCGGACGCGCCAGCAGCGCGCCGTTGTAGCCCTTGCACTCGACACCTTCGGCTCGCAGGGCATGGGCGACGTCGGCGTCTCTCGAGAAAGCATCGGGCTCGAACAGGCGGTTCATGAAGACCGCACCGGCACCGGTCTCGTCGATCAGACGGCGCAATTCAGATTCGCTGTCGCCGCGCCGCAGGATCAGCCGGGATCCTCGCGCCTCGAGGGACGCGGCGAGCGCGCGAAGCGACTTGTCGAGCCACCAGAGCGACGCGGATCCCATCGGACGCGCCACCGCGCCTTGGTCGAGGATGTAGACCGGCACGATCGATCGTCCGGTCTCGACGGCGTGGGACAGGGCGGGATTATCGGCGAGGCGCAGATCCTGGCGAAACCACAGGATCACGGGACGGTCTTCGGCCTCGGTAGTCATGCGCTCGGGCTCCGTGATAGCTTGCGAACCTCGCCGTCCGACGCCACCTGATCGCCGCATGAGTGCGGCATCAGCCGCGCGTCGCCAAGCCCAGAATCCGGGAAACCCGCCTTTGTCCAAGCCGAACGCCGTCATCAACATCACTGAAGGCCTGAAGCGCCCCGTCAGCATCGGCGGCGGCCAGCGCATTGTCTTCATCGCCGGCCCTTGCCAGCTGGAAAGCCGCCAGCACGCGCTGGAGATGGCCCATGCGCTGAAGGAGATCGGCGAGCGGTTGAACGTCGGGTTCGTCTACAAGACCAGCTTCGACAAGGCGAACCGGACCTCGGCGAGCGCCGCGCGTGGTTTCGGCCTGGAGGGCTCGCTGCCGATTTTCTCGGAAATTCGCGAGGTCACGGGCCTGCCGGTACTGACCGACGTGCACACTGAGGAACACTGCCGCATCGCCGCGGAAGCCGTGGACGTGCTGCAGATCCCGGCCTTCCTGAGCCGCCAGACCGACCTGCTGCTGGCCGCTGCGGCGACCGGCAAGGTCATCAACATCAAGAAGGGCCAGTTCCTCGCGCCTTGGGACATGAAGAATGTCATCGCCAAGGTGGTGGGCGCGGGCAATCCCAACGTCATGGCCTGCGAGCGCGGTGCCAGCTTCGGTTACAACACCCTGGTGTCGGACATGAGGGCCCTGCCCATCTTGCGCGAGATCGGCTGTCCCGTGGTGTTCGACGCGACCCACAGCGTGCAACAGCCGGGCGGGCAGGGGACGTCGTCGGGCGGCCAGCGGGAATTCGTGCCGGTGCTGGCGCGCGCCGCCGTGGCCGTGGGCGTGGACGCGGTCTTCATGGAGACGCACCAGGACCCCGATAACGCGCCGTCGGATGGGCCGAACATGGTGCCGCTGGACCAGTTCGAAGCCCTGTGCGCCGACCTGATCGCTTATGACGACCTGACCAAGGCGCGGATGGCGAGCATTCTGCTTTCTGGGGCGCACTGAATCCGTTAGGCCAAGGGGATGGCTGAACGGACGCTCGATCTCGGACGGTTGCAGGCGCTGCTGGAGAGCGTGCGTGGGCTGAAGGTTGCCTGCGTCGGCGACCTGATGCTGGACCGCTACGTCTATGGAGAGGTCAGCCGCATCTCGCCCGAGGCACCGATCCCCGTGCTGCAGCAGCGACGGACCACGGCCATGCTCGGCGGCGTCGGTAATGTGGCGCGCAACACTGCGGCCCTGGGCGGGATCGCCCGGCTGGGTGCGGTGATTGGGCGGGACGCCGCCGGAGACGAACTGGCGGCCCTGATCGCCGCCGAACCGGGAGTCGAGGACGCGGTCGAACGGCGGGCCGGCGCGGCCACAATAGTCAAGACCCGCTTCGTCGCGGCGGGCCAGCAACTGTTGCGGTTGGACCAGGAGGCGGAAGCATTTCTTGGAGATGAAACGAGTGCCTTTACCGGAGCTTCCGTCTATCTGTTGTCTGATTATGCCAAGGGCGCCGTAAGCGATCTGGTTATCGGTCAGGCCCTGTCGGAGGCGGAAAAGACTGGCGCGCCGGTGGTGGTCGATCCCAAGGGCCGCGACTTCGCTCGTTATGGCGCGGTCGATCTGATCAAGCCGAACGCCAGTGAACTGGCGTCAGCGACGGGCCTGCCTGTCGAGACCGACGCCGAAGTCGAGGCGGCGCTGAAGGCACTGCTGCACGCCACGACGGTCATGGCGGTCGTGGTCACCCGAGCCGGCAAGGGCATGAGCCTGATGCGGCGCGGCGAACCTGTGAAACACTTCCCCGGCCGGGCGCGAGAGGTGTTCGACGTGTCCGGCGCGGGAGACACCGGACTGGCCGCGCTGGGTCTGGCGTTGGGCGCGGGCGTGTCGCTGGAGACGGCGGTGGAATTCGCCATCCTCGCCTCTGGCGTGGTGGTCGGCAAGGCGGGCACAGCGGTCGTGACCCCGGCCGAGCTGATCGACGCCGAGATGAGCCAGCACGCGGCCGGTGCGCACGCCAAGGTCCTGCCGCTGGATGAGCTGGCGCACGTGGTCGAGGGGTGGAAGCGGCAGGGGCTGAAGGTAGGCTTCACCAACGGCTGTTTCGACATCCTGCACCGGGGGCACGTAGCTTATCTGGCGCAGGCGCGGAGCTGGTGCGACCGGCTGGTCGTGGCTCTGAACACCGACGCGTCTGTGCGGCGGCTGAAAGGTGAGGGACGGCCTGTCAATGATCTGGACAGCCGCGCCGTCGTCATCGGCGGTCTGCAGTCCGTGGACCGGGTGACGGCCTTCGACGATCCTACGCCACTGGCCTTGATCGAGCGGCTGCGACCCGATGTGCTGATCAAGGGCGCGGACTACAATCGTGAGGGCGTTGTTGGCGGCGATCTGGTCGAGAGCTGGGGCGGCGAGGTCAGGCTGGCGACCTTCGAAGACGGCTACTCCACGACCAACACCATCCAGAAGATGAAGGACGACTGATGGCGCGGCGCATGATCGTGGTGACTGGCGGCGCGGGCTTCATCGGCTCCAACATCGTCGCGCGTCTGTGCGCCGAGGACCGGCGCGATATCGTGGTCTGCGACCGTATGGAGACGGCGGAACTGGCCAAGTGGAAGAATCTGGCCAAACATTCAATCGCCGACTTCTGGCAACCGGAAGAGTTGTTCGAGCAACTGGAGCGGCACGCCGGGGCGATCGAGGCTGTGGTGCATATGGGGGCGATCTCGTCGACCACGGAGGCCGATGCCGACCTGATCATGCGCACCAACTTCACCCTTTCCCGAGACCTGTGGGACTGGTGCGCCCTGCGCGACGCCCGGCTGATATACGCTTCGTCGGCGGCCACCTATGGTGATGGCGAGGGCGGGTTTGAGGACGACGACAGCCTGGAGGCCTTGTCTGCCCTTCGACCTCTGAACGCCTATGGCTATTCGAAAATGTTGTTCGATCAGTATGCGGCGCGCCAGTCGGATCGCGGACAATCGCCGAGCCAGTGGGCGGGGCTGAAATTCTTCAACGTCTATGGCCCCAACGAATACCACAAGGGCGGCATGAAGTCAGTCGTCGCCCAGATCTGGCCGAAGCTTCAGGCCGACGAGCCGTTAACGCTGTTCCGGTCGCACAACCCGGCATATGCCGACGGCGGCCAGATGCGCGATTTCGTTTTCGTCGACGACGTGGTCGATTTGGTCGAGTGGCTCTTGGACGCGCCGGGGGTGTCGGGGGTGTTCAACGCCGGATCAGGACAGGCGCGGTCCTTCCTCGACCTGGCCAACGCCACCTTCGCTGCGGCGGGCAAGACGCCGCGTATCGAATACGTCGATACGCCCGAGACCATCCGCGACAAATACCAGTACTTCACTGAAGCCCGTATGGAGCGTGTCCGCGCCGCCGGGTTCAGTGGGCAGGCGACCCCGCTGGAAGAAGGCGTCCGTCGCTATGTACAGGAGTTCCTCGCCACGCCGGACCCGTATCGATGACACGGTCCAGGCTGACCGTGCGCCAGTGGGCCGGCTGGGTCGGCCTGGCGCTGGTGTTGCTTTTGACCATTGGGCTCGCGGTCTGGCGCGGCGACATTCTGAGAGCCGGCCTTGATCCCCAGGTTCCGTTCCAGACCTATGAGCCGCCGCCCGCGCCTGACTACGCGGCGGCGTCGGGCTGGGCGCTGAGCGAAACCCGCGCGCCCGGCGCTGGTCCGGCAGCGATCTTCTTCGTACATTCAACCACCTACGACGGGGGACGCGAGTGGAACGGGCCGATCGGCGATGGCAAGGCCGACGCCTATCTGAATCGCGTCGTGCTGCCGAATTATGCAGGACCGTTCGCCCGAACCGGAGCCATCAGCGCGCCGAGATATCGGCAGGGTAGCCTCTATACCCGCCTGACGCTGCGAGAAGACGCGCGAGAGGCGCGGATGTTCGCCTATGGCGATGTCGCGCGGGCCTTTGACGTTTGGATCGCGCGGCATCCAACCGGACCCATCGTTCTGGCGGGGGTGGAGCAGGGCGGCGAGGCGGTTGAGCGACTGATACGCGAGAAGGTCGCTCCGAACCCGGGTTTGAGCCGCCGTCTGATCGCGGCCTACATGACCGACGTCGTGGTCGCCGCCGACGGGCTGGCCGCGCAGGTTCCAGCCTGCACCTCGCGCGAACAGACCGGATGCGTGGTCGCCTATTCGCCCGTCAGCGACGGCAACGACGGCGCGGCGAGCCGTCGGCTGCGACGCGCGCTGGTCTGGGATGAGCGTGGTCATCTGGTGGAACTGCGCGACCAGACCGCTCTGTGCGTGAACCCGGTGACGGGCTCGCAAACGACGGCCGCCGTTCCCGCCCGCGCGCATCGTGGCGCGACCAACGCCACCGGCCTCGAATGGGGGGCGAGACCGGCCTTGATCGCGCGTGAATTTTCGACCCAGTGCCGCCGAGGACTGCTACGACACTCGGAGCCAAGACTGGAATCCTTCCAGGAAACAGGCAATTGGGCTGATCGACGAAAAGCCCGACATTACAATATGTTTTACGGAGATATTGAAGAGGACGTCGAGGCACGTCTGGCTGTCTGGCTCGCCGACCGAAAGCGCTAGTCGATGCCGGACCGGTCGTTGCGCCAGTCGAACAGGGCCTCCAGCACCTTAACCGCCTCGCCGCGCGCGCTGGTCAGGTCGGGGTCGCGGCCCAGCACCAGCCGGGCGTCGTCGGCGGCGGCGAGCAACAGGCTGCGATGCTGGACAGGGTCGGCGAAGCGGTAGGCGGGGAAGCCGCTCTGCTTCAGGCCCAGCGGATCTCCGCCGCCGCGCAGCCGGAAATCCTCCTCGGCGATCTCGAAACCGTCGTCGGTTCGGCGCAGGGTCTCCAGTCGCTCGCGAGCGGTCCCGCCCAAACCGGTGTCGCCGCCGCCATACAACAGGATACAGGCGCTGACCTTTGTCCCTCGCCCGACGCGGCCCCTGAGCTGGTGCAACTGGGCCAGGCCGAAACGGTCAGCGTGCTCGATGACCATGATGGTGGCGTTTGGCACGTCCACGCCGACCTCCACCACGGTCGTGGCGACCAGCAACGGGATGCGGCCGTCGGCGAAATCAGCCATCACCACCTCGCGCTCGGCGCCGGGCATCTGGCCGTGAGCGAGACCGACCTCGATCTTGAGGATGCGGCGCAGGTCCGAGGCCCGGGCCTCGGCGGCGGCGAGGTCCGAGGCCTCGCTGTCGGCCACCAGCGGGCAGATCCAGTAGGCCTGCGCGCCGGCGTCGAGAGCGGCTCGGAGGCGTTTGGCAACCTCGCCGATGCGGGTCAGCGGCAGGACGGCGGTCGTCACCGGCGTGCGTCCGGGCGGCTTTTCAGTCAGGCGTGATACTTCGAGTTCGCCGTACTGGGTCAGTTCAAGCGTGCGCGGGATCGGGGTGGCCGACATGGTCAGCAGGTGGACGCCGCCGGTGCGCGGGTCACCCTTGGCCTGCAGGCGCTGGCGTTCATTGACGCCGAAGCGGTGCTGTTCGTCAATGACGGCGAGCGCCAGTCGGTCGAAACGGACCGCGTCCTGGAACAGGGCGTGGGTGCCGATGGCCACCTGGGCGTCACCCGAGGCGAGGGCGGCCAGGCGGGTGCGGCGCTCGGCCGGGGTGTCGCGGCCGGTCAGCAGGACGGTCGGAACACCGGCGGCCTCCAGCATCGGCGCCAGCCTTTGCCAGTGCTGGCGGGCGAGGATTTCCGTCGGCGCCATCAGGGCGGCCTGGAAGCCCGAGGCGGCGGCGTCGGCGAGCGCCAGCGCCGCCACAGCGGTCTTGCCCGAGCCGACGTCGCCTTGCAGCAGTCGGCCCATCTGCTCGCCGGAGGCCAGGTCGCGACGGATCTCGGCGACGGCCTGAACCTGGGCGCCGGTCAGGTCGAAGGGCAGGGCGGCCAGCAGATGGGCCGAGGCACCGCCGGGCACGATGCGCGGCGCCGGCGTGATCTGGCGCGCGCGGCGGCGGCGGGCGAGGGCCAGTTGATGGGCCAGAAGTTCGTCATAGGCCAGCCGCTGGCGGGCCGGGGCGTCGAGCGACAAATCTGTCTCGGTCGTCGGCGCATGAAGCGCTTCGATCGCGGCGCGCCAACCCGGCCAGCGCATCTTCGCCTGCCATGCCGCGTCCTGCCATTCCGGCAGGTCTGGGGCGTGAGGCAGGGCAGCTTGCACCAATTTGCGCATGACGCGCGAGGTCAGGCCCTGCGTCGCCGGATAGACCGCCTCGACGGCAGCGATCTCGCCGGCCTGTTCGGGCGTGAAGATATCCGGGTGGACGATCTGTACCTCGTTGTTGAACCGCTCGACCTTGCCAGACACCAGCCGCTTCTGGCCCTTGGGCAGCAGGCGGTCGATATGCTGGGCCGAGCCGCCGAACCAGATCATGTGCACGAAGCCCGTGTCGTCCAGCGCCTGGACCTTGATCGGGACGCCGGGCTTTCCGGGCACGATCAGCCGATCAATCACCACCTCGAACACCCCGACCAGCCCCTCGACGGCATTCGCCGCCGTCATCGGCTGGCGCACGATCAGGCCGGACGGCGACAGGAACAAGACGTCGCGCACCAGCGGCCCGGCAAGTTTCTGGACGAGCGGCAGGATTTTGGGCCCCACGCCCTTCAGGCTGGAGACTTCCGCGAACAGGGGAAAGAGAATCTGCGGCCGCATGACGCCTCAGCATAGCTGGCGAAACGGCCGGGGGAACGCTATCTGACGCGTCCTGTTTACTGACCGACCGGGCAAGGAACCTTGTGGCCGATATCGACGCACGCCTGACGGATGTTTCCACCAAGGAAAGGTTGGGCCGGATCATGTTCCGGGCCTGGCGGCGCGGGTTCCGCGAGGCCGATCTGGTCCTGGGTCCGTTCGCCGATCAGGTCGGGCCAGCGCTGGGAGACGACGAACTGGATTCACTGGAGGCTCTGCTGGCCGAGGACGACGATCACCAACTCTACGCCTGGATTATCGGGACCGAGCCGACGCCGGCCCGGCACGAAACGCTCGTCATGAGCAAAATTCGCAGTTTCATGCGCGACCACGTCGCCGCCGCCGTGGCCGAGGGGGCGGGTTGATGGACGGCGCGGTTCCCAGGCGGGGCGATCAGGCGCTATGCGGCGCACCCGAGGGGCTGGACGCCCTGACCGTAGCCGAACGGCTGAAGGCCGACGGGGGCGTCGGCGTCTTCGTCGCACGCGACTACGCGCGCATGGGCGAGTTCATCCAGGCCTTCGGATTCTTCGCCAATACCATCGAGATCGTGGAGTTTCCGGCCTGGGATTGCCTGCCCTATGACCGCTTGAGCCCAACCTCGTCGGTATCGGCCGAGCGGATGGCGGCGCTGACGACGCTGGCCCAGCGCGGAGCAGGCGACCGCCGGCCGATACTGGTCGTGACCACGGTGGGCGCGGCCATGCAGCGGACGCCGCCGCGCGAGGTGACCAGCGGCGCCGGGTTTCAGACCACGGTCGGCCTGGAACTCAATACGACGGCGCTGGAGCGTTATTTCGCGGCCAACGGCTACATGCGCGCCTCGACGGTGTCGGAGAAGGGCGAGTTCGCCGTGCGCGGCGGCGTCATCGACGTCTATCCGCCGGGCTTCGAGGAGCCGGTGCGGCTGGACATGTTCGGCTCGGAGCTGGAATCGATCCGCAGCTTCGATCCGGCGACCCAGAGGTCGACCGGACAGCTGCGCGAGGTGTCGCTGGCGCCTGTGTCGGAGGCCCTGCTGGACGCGGAAAGCATATCACGGTTTCGCACGGGTTATCTGGCTCTGTTCGGTGCCGTGGGGGACGACCCGTTTTATTCGGCGATCAGCGAGGGCTCGCGCAGACAGGGCATGGAGCACTGGCTGCCGCTGCTCTACGACCGATTGGAGACGCTTTTCGACTATCTGCCCGACGACGCACGCCTGTTCCTGGACAATCAGGTCGAGGCGGCGCGCGGCGAGCGCTGGGCCCTGACCCGCGACGCCTATGAGGCGCGGCGCGACGCGGCCTTGGGCAAGGGGGGCGCCGCCTACCGCGCCCTGCCGCCCGAACGGTTGTATCTGGGCGAAAACGACTGGAACAACGCTCTGGCCGGCCGGTGGGTGCGGAGGCTGTCGCCGTTCAGCGGCCCCGGGGAGGACGCGGGCGGGCGGCTGGGCCGCAGCTTCGCGGCCGAGCGGGCGCAGGACAGCGTCAATCTGTTCGAGGCCGTCGCGCGCCATGCCGAGGCGGTGAAGGCGGCCGGCAAGCGGGTACTTTTCGCCTCCTGGACGGAAGGCTCGTCGGAGCGGCTGGCGGCCATGCTGGCGGACCACGGACTGGAGCATGTCGTCGCGGTGCGTGGCTGGGCCGACGTACAGAAAGCGCCGAAGGACATCTATCTACGCGGTGTCCTGCCGGTCGAGCACGGGTTTGAGACGGACGCGGTCGCCGTCATTTCCGAGACCGACATTCTCGGCGATCGCCTGGCGCGACCGAGGAAGAAGCGCCGGGCGTCAAACTTCCTGGCCGAAGCCTCAGCCCTGACCACGGGCGATCTGGTCGTCCACCTCGACCACGGCATCGGCCGCTATGAGGGGCTGAAGACGCTGGAGATCCAGGAGGCCCCTCACGACTGCCTGGAACTGCTCTACGCCGGAGACAGCAAGCTGTATCTACCGGTCGAGAACATCGATCTGCTAACCCGTTATGGCTCCGACACGGACGGTGCGCAGCTGGATAGGTTGGGCGGTGCCGCATGGCAGGGGCGCAAGGCCAAAGCCAAGGCCCGTCTTCGCGACATGGCCGAGGGTCTGATCGCTCTGGCGGCCAAACGCTTATTGCGGACCTCGGCTGCCATCGTGCCGCCACAAGGGTTGTTCGACGAATTCTGCGCTCGTTTCCCGTATGAAGAAACGGACGACCAGCTGAACGCCGTCGGGGATGTGCTGGAGGACCTCGGCAAGGGCACGCCGATGGATCGGCTGATCTGCGGCGACGTCGGCTTCGGCAAGACCGAGGTCGCGCTTCGGGCCGCCTTCGTGGTGGCCATGACCGGGCAGCAGGTGGCCATCGTCTGCCCGACGACCCTGTTGGCGCGGCAGCATTTCAAGACCTTCAGCGAGCGGTTTGCCGGCTGGCCGATCAAGGTGCGGCATCTCTCGCGCATGGTCACGACGAAGGACGCTGCCGAAACGCGGGCGGGGCTGAAGGATGGCGCGTTCGAGATCGTTGTCGGCACCCATGCGGTGCTGAGCGAGCAGGTCGGGTTCAAGGATTTGGGCCTTGTAATCGTTGACGAAGAGCAGCATTTCGGTGTCAAGCACAAGGAGAAGCTGAAGTCTCTGCGCGCCGACGTTCACCTGTTGACCCTGACAGCGACGCCGATCCCCCGCACGCTGCAGATGGCGCTGTCGGGCATCCGCGAGATGTCAATCATCGCTACACCTCCCGTGGATCGTCTGGCGGTTCGGACATACGTAACGCCGTGGGACCCCGTGCTTGTCCGCGAGGCCCTGCTGCGTGAGAAATACCGTGGCGGTCAGGCCTACTACGTCGTGCCGCGCGTGGCCGATCTGCCGGACATCGAACAATTCCTTCGCGAGAAGGTGCCCGAGATCAAATTCGTCGTTGGCCACGGCCAGATGTCGCCCACCCAGCTCGAAAACGTGATGAGCGCCTTCTATGACGGCAGCTACGACCTGCTGCTGTCGACGACGATCGTTGAGTCCGGACTGGATGTGCCGACCGCCAACACTCTGATCGTGCACAAGGCCGACATGTTCGGGCTGGCCCAGCTGCACCAGATCCGGGGACGGATCGGCCGGGCCAAGGCGCGGGCCTTCGCCTATCTGACCACGCCGCCGAACAAGCCGATCAGCCTGTCGTCCGAGCGGCGGCTTCAGGTGCTTCAGTCGCTGGACAACCTCGGAGCCGGCTTCCAGCTGGCCAGCCACGACCTGGATCAGCGCGGCGGCGGCAATCTACTGGGCGACGAACAGTCCGGTCATATCCGCGAGGTCGGGGTCGAGCTCTACCAGCAGATGCTGGAGGACGCCGTGGCCGAGCTACGCCAAAAAGGAACCGGGCCGGGCGAAGGCGGGGGTCTCGTCGACCGCGGCTGGTCGCCGGCCATCAACGTCGGCGCTGCCGTATTGATTCCAGAGGAATACGTCCCGGACCTCAATGTTCGCCTGAGCCTGTATCGCCGCCTGTCCGACGCCGAGAACTCGGAGACGCGAGAAGCCCTGGCCGCCGAACTGATTGACCGGTTCGGCCCCCTGCCGGACGAGGCCAAACAGCTGCTGCGCATCGTCGGCATCAAGGCCAATTGCAAGATCGCCTCCATCGAGCGCATCGACATCGGGCCCAAGGGCGCGGTTCTGACGCTGCGCGACAATGCCTTCCCCAATCCGATGGGGCTGGTCGGCCTGATCCAGAAGAACCATGCCTTCTGGAAAATCCGGCCGGACCAGAAGATCGTGGTCAAGGGCGAGTGGGACACGGCGGCTGACCGGCTGAAGGTCGCCGAGCGGATCACGGCCGATCTGGCGCGGGTCGCCCGAGCAGCCTGACGTTACGAATCAGGCTGCGGTGGCTTGTTTCAAGGCGTCGGACGCGCGGGTCAGGACAGAGGCGGGCGATTCGCCCGGCGAAATTTCAGCTACGCCGACGTCGAACTCCACCACGAACGGAGCGCGCTCGGGGCCCGCGTCGAAAGCAGTGCAGCCGATGACGGCGGCGATGCGCTCGGCGGCGATGCGGGCAGCCTCGCCCCGCGTCGCGGGCAGCGCCAGGGCAAACACGTCGGGGGACAGTCTCGCGGCGGTGTCTTCGGTGCGAATCAGGCGCGACACCATGGCGCCGATCTGGGGCAAGGCGCGATCAAGCCACCCCCCCTCGCGCGCTTCGGTGAGCGTTTCTGACCCGCCGACGCGCAGGACGGCAACGGACAGCGGCCGACGACGCAGACGCGCGCCCTCCGCCACGCGGGCGAGGTGGCTGGCGAACAGTTCCGGCGTGAACAGGCCGGTCGTCGGGTCGGTCAGGCCGGACCCCCTCGCGCTCTCCAGGGCCTTGCGAATGGCGACGTGTCGGCGATGCGCCCGGGCCAGGGTAGCGATCCGCTCCGCAGTCTCGACCTCCGGTGTGTCCGCAGCAGCGACATCAGCGAAGCCGCGATTGTAGAGTTCGGACAGGTTTATCTCACCCGCGCCGCGCAGATAGAGGACCGCCGGGATGTGATAGAGGCGCGTATTCCGCTTCATGCCCGAGGCGATCGACAGAGCCGGAGCGTGGTCCTCGGCGCCCCACAGGACGGCGGCGTCGAAAGGGCGCTCATGCAGATAGTCGAAGGCCGTATAGGGCGTCGGCGCGGCCACGACCTCGCAGCCCCGGTCGGTCAGGGCATTGGACAAGGCCAGGAAATGCAGGTCCGGCTTGCCCGCCGCGAGCACCCGCAACGGGGTCGCGTCGAGATGGGGCGGCGTCAGCGGCTCGCCTCGCGCCGCGAAGGTGGCCTCGCGCACGGAGACCTCCTCTTCGGCGATGGCCGAACGCACGAGATTTTCGAGCCGGAGCGCGGCCTGGGCGGCGTGGGGCGCGATGGACATGGCGATATCGGCGATGCCGGGCGCCCAGTCGACAGCGTCCGCGCCGATGGCCAACACCGGCAAGCGGCGGGGCGTGACGGCCTGGCGCAGGGCCCCGACGCCATCCGCCGCGTCCGGAATACGAGCATCGATGATCACGGTTTCCAGCGGCCAGTCGATCAGGACCTGAATCGCGCCGGCCAGAGTCCGCGCCGTCACCGTGCGCCAGCCCAGGGCGTCGAGCCCCTGACACAGGGAGCCGATCAGGTCGTCGTCGGGCGCGACGACCAGAATGCGCGGATCGGAAGACAATATGGAATCTCCAGCCGCGGACCAGCCCGCAGCCCCGGACGAACAGGTGTCGAGCATAGCGAGGGTGGGGGGGGCGAAGCAACGGCGACGGCCGTCCTTTCCCCGACGACGAAATCGGTTAAACGTGCGGATTCGGGGCGGCTATGGGAACCGGATTGCAAGCCAAGGCTGACATTGAAGAGGCCATTCGCTGGGCCTCGCCCAAACTCTGGGGGCGGCTGGCCGTCAAGGCGTTCGCGCGCAGCTGGGGTCGCGACGTCATGTTGTACACGGGCGGGGTGTCCTTTTTCGCCCTGTTGGCGGTCTTTCCGGCCATCGCCATCCTGATCGGCTTCTACAAGGCGGTGCTGTCCATTGGACAGGTCAGCGAGCAGGCCGCAGCTCTGGCCGACGTCATGCCCTATGCCGCGAGGGCCATCTTCCGCGCCGAGGTCGAGCGACTGGCCAATGCTTCCGCCAGCACGGTTTCGGCCCAGAGCGCCTTCGCCCTGATCATTGGCGGATACGCCGCACATAGAGGATTCAAGGCTTTGTTGGCCGGTCTTAATCTTATACACGACGAAACCGAGCCACACGGATTTCTAAAGTTCAACCTGTTGGCATTTATCGTGGCCTTGTTCGCCTTCGCCTTGTTCACCGTGGTGTCGGGAGCGGTCGTGACGTCCCGCCTGCTGGATGCCGCAGCCATGACGGCGGGCGACGGCGGTGGCGGCGGCGGCGGCCTGCCGCTGGCGGGATTGTGGCCGGCGCTTGGGCTAGGGGTCGGACTCACCCTGATGTACCGATACGCCATGTCACACCGCACGCCGGTCGCCTGGTTCCCGGCGGTGACGGGTGGGGCGGTGGCCACCGTAATGTCCACGGTCTCGTCCTGGCTGTGCGCCATATACGTCGAGCAGATCGCTCCGCTGGGCGCGACCTACGGCTCGGTCGGCGCTTTCGTGGTCCTGCTGATCTGGTTGTCGTGGAACGTCAACGCCATCTTCTACGGCGGGGCCTTCGCCACCGAGATGGAGATCGCCGAAAGGTCGATGGGCGCGCCGGAGCTGGAACCGACCGAACCCCTGCCGGAATCGGTCGTCAGTTTGTCAGAGCGGCGGGCATCCCGACAACGATAGTCAGGACGCCGTCAGTCTCATCCATCGAGACCACCTCGCCGCCCAGATCCTCCATAAGGAAGGGCACGTCGATCCGGGCCATGGCGTCGGTCGCCAACAGTGTCACCCGGTCTCCCGGCCGCGTCTCCAGCAATGTCTTGCGCAGCATCAGGCTGGGGACCGGACAGCGGTGACCCCGTGCGTCGACAATCACGCGCCGATCCTGTCCAGCAGAAGGTCGAGCGCCACGCGCGTGCTTTCCAGCCGCACCCGGTCGCGGCCCAGGTCGCCGAACCGATGTTCGACGTGGATCGTCCCCGCAGGACCCACGGCTGCGAAATGAACCAGGCCCACGGGCTTGTCGTCCGTGCCGCCGCCCGGTCCCGCGACGCCCGTGACGGCCACTGAAACGCTCGCCCCGGACCGGGCCGTCGCGCCCTCGGCCATGGCGCGCGCGACGGGTTCAGAAACCGCGCCACGTGCTTCGAGCGTTTCGGCCGGCACCCCGAGCAGATCGATCTTGGCGGCGTTGCTGTAGGTCACGAATCCCCGGTCCAGCACGGCGGACGAACCCGGCACGGCGGTGAGTGCGGCGGAGACGAGGCCACCGGTGCAACTCTCGGCCGTGGCGACCAAAACACCTCTCGCCGCGGCCGCAGCGACCACGCGCGCCGCCAAGTTCTGGATGTCGTCAGCAAACATGGATCCGGGGCCTTTCCGAAGCGGGCGCGAGTCGGTCTAGGATGGTCTGCGCGCCCTTGACGGTGCCAGCATACGGGGCGGGCATGAGCGACACCACCATGGACACCGGCGCGAAAACCGGCGACCGCCTCACGCCTTTCCTTTTCGCCGTCACCATCTTCACCTCGGCTTCGCTGGTCTTTGTGGTCCAGCCGATGGTGACCAAGCTGGTTCTGCCGATGCTCGGCGGATCGCCGGCGGTGTGGAACACGGCGATGGTCTTCTTCCAGACGGCGTTGCTGGCCGGATACGGCTATGCGCACGCCTTGCAGCGGGTCGGGTCGATCAAGCTGCAGGTGGCGATCCATCTGGTCCTGCTGCTGGCCGCAGCCTTCTTCCTGCCGCTGCAGATTAACGCCCTGATGGGCGAACCCAATCCATCGGCTCCGATCGGCTGGCTTCTGGCCACGCTGGCACTCTCGGTCGGCGCGCCGTTCGCGGTGCTGTCGGCGACGGCGCCGCTGCTTCAGGCCTGGTATGCGCGCGTCCGGGCGGGATATGCCGACGGCCAGAACCCTTACGTCCTCTATGCCGCTTCAAATCTCGGCAGCTTCCTGGCTCTGCTGTCCTATCCGCTGCTGATCGAGCCGCTTTCGACCCTCTCGGCCCAGCGGCTCGGGTGGAGCGGCGGCTACGCGGTGTTCATGATGATGGTCGTGGCGCTGGCCGCCGTGGTCTGGAGCCGAAGACTTGATCGCTCGGCCGAGCCTGCGCCCCTGGCCCATAGCGCGCCCATGACCTGGCGCGACAAGGCCATCCTCGTCCTGTTGGCCGCCGCGCCGTCCAGCCTGATGTTGGGGGTCACCGCCCACCTGTCGACGGATGTGGCCTCCGCGCCCTTCCTGTGGGTCGCGCCGCTGGCGCTCTATCTGCTGACGTTCGTCATCGCCTTCCAGAACAGGCCGTGGATTCCGCTGAACGTGACGCTGATCATCCAGGGCGCGGTCGGGGCGCTGTGCGTCGTCATCGTGGCATTCCGCTCGCTGGACTGGTTTATCGCCTTCCCGCTGCACCTGCTGGCCTTCTTCTTCGCCACCCTGATGTGCCACCAGATCCTGGCGTCGCGACGCCCCGCACCAGACCGGTTGACGGAATTCTACCTGCTGATGTCGCTGGGCGGCGTGGTCGGTGGTGCCTTCACGGCTCTGCTGGCACCCGTGATCTTCAACATGGTCTGGGAGTATCCACTGGTGCTGGTCCTTGTCGGACTGGTCCGCCCCTGGGGTCGTGGGCGGCTGCGTGGCGAGGAAGTCGGCACCCTTGTGGCGGCGGCGGCCCTCTGCCTGCTTCCCGTCGTTTTGTCGATGTGGCTGACGGCAGACGACGACGCCCGCGCCGCCTTTTACCGGATGGTGCCCGGCACCACCTTCTCGCAACTGGGCATGATCATCCTGGCCCCGGCCGCTATCTGCGCCTTCCTGCTGAGAGACCGCGCCCTGGCCTTCACGGCCACACTGGTGATGATCACCCTCTCGGCCCAGTACGTCGCGCGCGGCTATGACTGGGGCTATTCGGAACGCAGCTTCTTCGGCGTGATGCGGGTGGCCAACACGCAGGACCCACGGATGGGCGGCGATGTCCATGTGATGATGCACGGGACCACCCTGCATGGAGCGCAAGCCCGCGACGAGCGGTTCGATTGCCAACCCGTTCTCTACTACGACCGTGTCACGCCCATCGGTCAGGCGGCCGAGATCATCGCGGCGCGGGGTCCAGCCAACATCGGCGTCGTCGGGCAGGGCTCAGGCGCAATGGCCGCCTACAAGCGCGCCGAAGATCAGATGACCTTCTTCGAGATCGACCCCATGGTCGATCGGCTGTCGCGCGACCCGCGCTGGTTCACCTACATCTCGACCTGCGCCGTTGGCGACATCAAGACGGTGCTGGGCGATGCCCGGCTGACGCTCGCGAAAGAGCCGGTCGGAAGCTATGACCTCTTGATCATCGACGCCTTCTCTTCGGACGCCGTGCCGACGCACCTGATGACCATCGAGGCGATCGAGGGTTATCTGCGGCTGGTGAAACCGACCGGCGTCGTCCTGCTGCATCTGTCGAACCGAAACCTGGACATCACTCTGCCGGCCATCGCCGCGGCCAATGCGCTCGGCAAGCCGAGCATGCACGCCCTGTACCTTGAGGACGACAGTCGGCCCGACATGGCGGTGGCGTCCACCGAAGCGGTGATCATATCGCCGACGGAGCAGGGACTGGCCGACTTCAGGACGAACCCCGACTGGACGGCCTCGCCCAAGGCCACGGTCCAGCCCTGGACCGACGACTATGTCAATCTATTCGGAGCGTTATGGCGAACCTTTAATCCGCCGCCCGAACGCCCGATGTAGGTCAAGCCGGCAGCTCGATGGTGGCCAACGCCTGGGCCGCCAACCCTTCGCCGCGCCCGGTGAAGCCCATGGCCTCGGTCGTCGTGGCCTTGACGCTGACGGCGTCGAGCGGAAGCGACAGCAGGGCCGCCAGCCGCTCGCGCATGGCCTGACGGTGCGGCTTCACCTTGGGGCGCTCGCAGATCAGGGTGACGTCGACATTGACCAGACGACCGCCACGCGCCGTCAACCGTTCCACCGCATGGATCAGGAACAGGTCGGACGACGCGCCCTTCCACTGCGGATCGGTGGGCGGGAAATGATCGCCGATGTCGCCATCGCCCATGGCGCCGAGGATGGCGTCGGTGAGGGCGTGCAGTCCGGCGTCAGCGTCGGAATGGCCGATCAGGGTCTGGTCATGGGCGATCTCGACGCCGCAGAGCCAGACCGAGGTCCCGGGACCCCAGCGGTGGGCGTCAAAGCCCTGACCGACGCGAATCTGTCGGGGAATGAGCGCTTCGGCCATGGCGAAATCCTCAGGGTAGGTAAGTTTTAGCAGGCGGGCGTCGCCTTCGACGATGCGCACCCGGCCGCCGGCGCGCTCGACCACGGTCGCCTCATCGGTCGCGGTCTCGCCCGTGGGCCAGGCGGCATAGGCATCGACGAGTGTCCGAAACCGGAAGGCCTGGGGAGTCTGGGCGCGCCACAGGGCCTCGCGATTCACCGCGCCCGCCATCACCCCGTCGGTCGCGCGGCGCAGGCTGTCGGCCACCGGCAAGGCGGGCAGGGCACCGTCGGCGTCCTCCAACGCGTGCAAGACGCGACCAATCACGGACGCAGTGAGCAAGGGCCGCGCAGCGTCGTGGACCAGCACGGCTCGAGTCTCCGGCCCACCGAGCGCTTCCAGTCCGTTACGGACCGAATCCGCCCGCGTCGCGCCGCCGTCAGCCAACCGCCATCCCGTCAGGTCGGACAGACACGCCTCGGCGTCCGGACGGGCTTCGGGCGCGACGACTAGGACGAGGTCCTCCGCACCGCCGTCGAGCAGCGCCTCGATCGACCAGCGGACCACAGGCTTGCCCGCAAGGCTGCGCCATTGCTTGGCACCGCCCGCGCGCATACCCGAGCCGGCGGCGACGACGACGGCGGCGAAGGGGGGAAGTGATCTGATCATCCAGGCCTTCTAATCGCCGTGGTCAGGCTTGACGAGAGGGAGATGCGGCGCGGTAAGGGGCCGATGAAGACAGGTTTGCAAATCGGCGACGTGTGGGTGCCCGGACGGGTGCTGACCGCCCCCATGACCGGTATCACCGACCTGCCGTTCCGCCGGCTGGCCTGTCGGCTGGGCGCGGCCTATGTCGCGACCGAGATGGTGGCCTCGGCCGAGCTGGCGCGCGGACGACCCGACGTGGTACGCCGCGCCGCCGTCGGCGACGGCCTTCCCCTGACCGTCATCCAGCTGGTGGGGCGCGATCCCGCGATCATGGCGGAGGGCACACGCATGGCCGAACAGGCCGGCGCGGACATCATCGACCTGAATTTCGGCTGCCCCGCCAAGGAGGTCACGGGCTCGGCCTGCGGCTCGGCCTTGATGCGAACGCCGGATCTGGCCTGTCGCCTGATGGAGGCGGCGGTGAAAGCCACCAGCCGTCCCGTAACCGTGAAGATGCGCCTGGGCTGGGACGACGCCCACCGCAATGCGGCCGAACTGGCGAAACGAGCCGAGGCCATTGGAATCAAGGCTGTCACCGTTCACGGCCGCACGCGCCAGCAGTTCTACACAGGTCGCGCAGACTGGGTGGCTGTGGGCGAGGTCAAGGCGGCGGTTGGAATACCTGTCATCGTCAACGGCGACATCCTGAACGCCGAGGACGCGCGCGAGGCGCTGAAACAGTCGGGCGCTGATGCCCTGATGCTGGGCCGGGGCGTCTATGGCCGTCCGTGGCTGGCGGCACATTTGGAGCGCGCGCTGGCGGACGGGACAGTGCTCGATGAACCCGGCGTTGACGCTCGGTTGGGTATCGTCCTGGCGCATCTCGACGCCTCGATCGACTTCTACGGCATGCCACTGGGGCTGAAGATGTTTCGCAAACACCTCGGCTGGTATGTGGAACAGGCACCATGGCCAGCCGATCCGCTCGACCGACGCGCCGCCAAGTCGCACCTGTGCAGGTTGGACGAGGCTTCGGACATCAAACGAGAGTTGACCGCCCTGTGGCTCAATGTGACGCTTTCTGGCAACTCGGCTGTTGAAATCAAGTCACAGTTGGTCGAAGCTGGAAAGGCATGACGCAAGCGCCTACCGCCGCTGAGCCTGCCGCCGCCGGACCGCAAGGCCCGGCGCGCTGGTTCTCCGGCTGGTCTGACGACAGACGACGCAACGCCTTCCTGATTGCCTATGCCGTGGCCCTTCTGATCACGGCCGCCGCCATCTGGTTGGTCGCCGCCGCGCCGGGCGTCAGCGGGGAGGGGGCTCGCGCGACGGCCAGCCGGGCCGTGATGGCCATTCTCCTGGTCAATCTGCTGCTCATCCTGGCACTGGTTTTCATCGTTGGGCGCCGCGCCTTTACGTTATTCCAGCGTCGGACGGATGCAGGCGCGCGTCTGCATCTGCGGTTTGTGACGATGTTCTCGCTGGTCGCCCTGGTGCCGGCGGTGCTGATCGCGCTGGTGTTTGGCGTGCTGGTCAACCGGGGCGTTGATCAGTGGTTCAGCGACAATGTTCAGTCGGCGGTCGAGAACGGAGCTGGCATAGGGCGCGCCTACGTGAGGGACGTCAACCTGACGGTGAACTCGGACCTCGAGGCGATCGCCAACGCGTTGAGCGCGCCAGAAGTTCGATCCGGTTTTGAGGACCGCATCTGGTTTTCCCAGTCGTTGTCGCAGATCGCTGACTTCTTCGGCTATCCAGCACTCTACATCATCGACGAGCGGGGCAATGTCCTTGCTCAGACAGAGATTGCAGGCGCGCCGCCCTATCTCGCGCCGTCCAGAACGGATCTGGAGATCGCTATCGAAGGAGAGACGGCACCGGGTGCCGTAACGGAGAATCCTGATGCCCTTCGCGTCATCTATCCACTGCCGGACTATGGCAACGTGTTCCTGTATGTCGTCCGGCCCTTGCAGCCGGGGCTGATCTCCACGCTCAGGAACGCTGAGGAATCGATCGTCGCCTATCGAGAAGCGAAGGAGAGCCGGGAGCGTATTCAGGCGGCGTTCGCCCTCAGCTATCTCGAGACCGCCCTGCTGGTGCTGGTAGGCGCCATCTGGCTGGGCATGTCGGCGGCCAGCGCGATCTCGGCCCCCATCGGCCGGCTGGTCGAGGCGGCGGACCGCGTCGCCGGCGGTGATCTGACGGCGCGTGTCGTGGGAGATGAGGGGCCCGGCGAGATCAAGGCGCTGACCGCCGCCTTCAACCGCATGACCGGCGATCTGGAGGCGCAGCAGGCGGCGTTGAGGACCGCCAGTGAGGAGGCAACCGGGCGGACCCTGTTCATCGAGACCGTGCTGTCCGGTGTGTCCGCCGGCGTCATCGGCGTCGACAAGCAGCGGCGGGTATCGGCCATCAACGACAGTGCGGTGGAACTGCTGGGTCTGTCGGCCGACGCTGAGATCATCGGTCAGCCCCTGGGCAAGGCCGCGCCGGAACTCAGCGAACTGGCCGGCCGCGCCGAGGCCCACATCGAGGAAGAGATCGACGTCATCCGCGACGGCGAGACCCGACGGCTGCGCGTCCGCATTGAAGGCGGTGTCGGGGGCGAGATGGTGCTGACCTTCGACGACATCACCCGACTGGTGACGGCCCAGCGCAACGCGGCCTGGCGGGACGTGGCGCGGCGCATCGCGCACGAGATCAAGAACCCACTGACGCCGATCCAGCTGTCGGCCGAGCGGTTGCGGCGGCGCTATCGCAAACAAGTCGGAGACGACGTCGAGGTGTTCGATCGCTGCACCGAGACCATCATTCGTCAGGTGGGCGACATCGGTCGGATGGTGGACGAATTCTCGTCATTCACCCGTATGCCCGCGCCGCGCTTCACGCCGGTGCACCCGGCCGAGCTGCTGCGGGAGGCGGTGTTCGCTCAGCGCGTGGCGGCGGCCGACATCGGCGTCGCCCTGATCGACCCTTTGCCGGAGGTCATGATGCAGGCGGATCGACCGATGGTCGGTCAGGCGCTGGCCAATATCCTCAAGAACGCGGGCGAGGCCGTGGCTGCCCGGCGGGCCATCGCGCCGAAAGACGGTGACGGTGAGCGTCCGGGCATATCGGCGCGCCTGACCATCGACGACGACAATGCGACCTTCATCATCGAGGACGACGGTATCGGCCTGCCCGCCAAGGACCGTGACCGGTTGACCGAACCCTATGTGACGACCCGCGAGAAGGGCACCGGCCTGGGCCTCGCCATCGTCAAACGCATTTGCGAAGAACACGGCGGAGAGCTGAAGCTGGCCGACGCCGAACTCCTGTCAGGCGCGCGCGTGTGCCTGATCTTCCCATTGAAATCCCCAGTGCAACCGGCCGCCGCGAGCGGGCTTCGAGACGCCAAGGTGTCCCGGGCCGCGACCGCGCGGGTCCAATAGCGAGGCGTCATGCGATCCACGGGAGCCGACATTCTGGTCGTCGACGACGAGGCGGATATCCGCGAGCTGGTCTCGGGCCTGCTGGAGGACGAGGGCCACGCCGTGCGTGTGGCGTCAAACTCCGACGAGGCGCTGGCGGCGATCCGGGCGCGCAAGCCGTCGCTGGCGCTGCTGGACATCTGGATGCAGGGCGGAGGGCTGGACGGCCTTGAGCTTCTGGATGTCATCAAGGCTCTGGACCCCGATCTGCCGGTCGTGATGATCTCGGGTCACGGCAATATCGAGACGGCAGTCACGGCGCTGCAGCGCGGCGCTTATGATTTCATCGAAAAGCCTTTCAAATCCGATCGGTTGGTTGTCGTCGTGCAGCGCGCGCTGGAAGCCACGGCGTTGAAGCGAGAGAACCGACGGCTGCGGGCTCAGGTCGCGGCGCCGACCGGCTTCATCGGACGCTCCACCGCCGCCCAAACCCTGCGCAACACCATCGCCAAGGTCGCGCCGGCCAACAGCCGTGTGCTGGTTTCCGGCCCGCCGGGATCGGGCAAGGAGCTGGTCGCGCGTCAGATCCACGAGGCCAGCGCCCGTTCGCGCGGGGAGTTTGTCGCCATCGCCGCCGCCGGCATGACGCCCGAACGCCTGGACCTGGAGCTGTTCGGCGAGGAAGGACACGACGGCCGCCCGCGCAAGATCGGTGTCTTCGAGCGCGCGCACAATGGCACCCTGTATCTCGACGACGTCGGCGACATGCCGCGCGAGAGCCAGAGCCGTATCCTGCGCGTGCTTGTCGAGCAGCGGTTCCGCCGCGTCGGTGGCGAACAGGACGTGCAGGTCGACGTGCGCGTCGTGACCTCGACCTCCCGCGACCTGAAACACGAGATCACCGAAGGGCGGTTCCGCGAGGACCTGTTCCACCGCCTGAATGTCGTGCCGATCCGCGTGCCGGCCCTGTCGGAACGGCGCGAGGACATTGTCGAGCTGGTCGAGTATTTCATCGACACCCTGTCGGCGTCGCAAGGGCTGACCAGGAGACGACTGGGCGACGACGCCATCGCCGTGCTGCAGGTGCATCCCTGGCCGGGCAACGTTCGTCAGCTGCGCAACAATGTCGAGCGGCTGCTGATCCTGGCCACCGGCGACGTCAATGAGCCGATCAGCGCCGACATGCTGCCGCAGGAGGCGACCAACGCCAATTCGACGGGAACGCTGGGCACCGAGCGGATCATCGCCCTGCCGCTGCGCGAGGCCCGAGAGGTCTTCGAGCGTGATTATCTCACGGCCCAGATCATGCGCTTCGGCGGCAACATCTCGCGCACGGCGGCTTTCATCGGCATGGAGAGGTCGGCTCTGCACCGCAAGCTGAAGTCGCTGGGCGTGTCCCCGGCGCGCGGCGGCGACGAGGACATCGAGGAGATCGTCGGGGCATGAGCCGCGTCGCCTACGTCAATGGCCAGTACGTGGCGCACGGCCAGGCCACGATCCATGTCGAGGATCGTGGCTTCCAGTTCGCCGACGGCGTCTACGAGGTCTGGTCGGTGTTCGACGGTCGACTGGCCGACTTCGACGGTCACATGACGCGTCTGCACCGCAGTCTGACCGAGCTGCGGATCGACATTCCGATGAGCGGCGAAGCCCTGACGCGGGTGCTGAAGGAGACCGTCCGGCGCAACCGGGTCCGCGACGGCATCGTCTATCTGCAGGTCACGCGCGGAACGGCGCGGCGCGACCATCCCTTCCCGGCCGAGGGTACGCCGCCCAGCGTCGTCGTCACGGCGAAATCCATCAGCGCGGCCCTTAGCGAAGCGACGGCGAAAAGGGGCGTGGCCGTCGTCACCGTGCCCGACATCCGCTGGGGCCGCTGCGACATCAAGACCGTGGGCCTTTTGCCCAATGTTCTGGCCAAACAGGCTGCCCGCGAGCGCGGTGCCTATGAGGCATGGATGGTCGACGAGATGGGGCTGGTCACCGAGGGCTCATCGACCAACGCTTGGATCGTCGACGAGAACGGCAAGCTGCGGACGCGGGACACCCAGGCCAACATCCTGAAAGGCATCACTCGCACGGCGATCATGGCCTTGATTGAGGCGGAGGGGGTCGAACTGGACGAACGGCCGTTCAGCGTCGATGAGGCCAAGCGGGCGAAAGAGGCCTTCTTCACCGCCGCCGGTGCCTTCGTCATGCCGGCGGTGTCGATCGACGGAGTCAAGATCGGCAACGGCAAGCCGGGCCCGATCACGGTCCGCCTGCGGACCCTGTATCTGGATCAGGCGAAACGCGACGCGGTCTGACCTGGCGGAATGAATTTGATCACCCGGCGCTGACGCTTATGCTGAGATCGCCGGACATCCGATCCAGCCCCGCGCCGCTCCCTCGGCCGGAGAACAAGCAAGAACAGGCTGAACCTGCCATGTCGCAAGACAAGTCCAAAAACCTTCAGGACACCTTCCTCAACAGCGTCCGCAAGACAAAGACGCCGCTGACCATCTTCCTGGTCAACGGGGTCAAGTTGCAGGGCATCGTGACCTGGTTCGACAATTTCTGCGTCCTGCTGCGTCGCGACGGCCAGGCCCAGCTGGTCTACAAGCACGCCATCTCGACCATCATGCCGTCGGTGCCCGTGCAGATGTACGAGCCGGAGGCGGATGAGGACTGACCGGTTGCCCGACGTGAAAAGTGCTAGTGAGCAGGAGGTGAGCCGCGGCGGCCACCATCCTTGCTCACCTCTTGCTCACTAGCATTCCTCACCCAAAGCCCGCAGAGACCCAGGCCCTGACTTCCAAACACATCGACCACGCCGTTCCCCTGATCCGGGCCGTCGTCATCCATCCCGAACGCTCCGGCTTCGGCGCGAGCGAGAGTTCGCGTCAGTCCGTCGAACGTCTGGAAGAGGCCGTCGGCCTGGCCCGGGCGCTGGACCTCGACGTCCGCGCCGATGAGATCGTACGCGTCCGCAAGCCTACGCCCGCGACCCTGTTCGGCACCGGCAAGGTCGAGGAACTGGCCGCCCTGGTGCGCGCCGCCGAGGCCGAGGCCGTGGTCGTCGACGACGACCTGTCGCCTGTGCAGCAGCGCAATCTGGAAAAGGCCTGGGACTGCAAGGTCATCGACCGCACCGGCCTGATCCTCGAGATCTTCGGCCGCCGCGCCCGGACCAAGGAAGGCCGTCTGCAGGTCGAACTGGCCCGGCTGGACTATGAGAAGTCGCGGCTGGTGCGCACCTGGACCCACCTTGAGCGGCAACGCGGCGGCACCGGAAGTACGGGCGGCCCCGGCGAGACCCAGATCGAACTCGACCGCCGCCTGATCGCCGACCGGATCGTCAAGCTGAAGGTCGAGCTGGACGACGTGCGCCGGACGCGGGGTCTGCACCGCAAACAGCGCCAGAAGGTCCCGTTCCCGTCGATCGCCCTGGTCGGCTACACCAACGCCGGCAAGTCGACCCTGTTCAACCGGCTGACCGGCTCGGACGTGGTGGCCAAGGACCTGCTGTTCGCCACTCTCGACACGACCCAGCGGACGATCCGTCTGCCACAGGGCCGGCCGGCCATCGTGGCCGACACCGTCGGCTTCATCTCCGACCTGCCTCACGAACTGGTCGAAAGCTTCCGCGCCACGCTGGAAGAGGTGGGTGAGGCCGACCTGATCCTGCACGTCCGCGACATCGCCAGCGCCGACAGCGAAGCCCAGTCCAGGGACGTCGAGGCGGTGCTGAAACAGATCGAGACGCCGGAGGGAAAGACCCGCCGTGTGCTGGAGGTCTGGAACAAGACCGACCTGCTGGCCGAGGACGTGCGCGAGGCCGTGCTGGGCCAGGCCGAACGCCTGGCCCGCGAAGGCAAGGCGGTCGCCGTCTCGGCCTGGACCGGGGAGGGGGTCGAGGCCCTGCGCGAGGTCATCGCCGGCCTGATCGACGACGACCCGGAGACCGAACTGGTGCTGGACCCGTCAAAGGGCGAGGCGCTGGCCTGGCTCTACGAGAACGGACGGGTGACCGGGCGCGAGACGGACGCCGCGGGCCGGACGCATGTGACGGTGCGCCTGCACCCGGCGGCGCTGGGGCGGTTCGAGCGGCAGTTCGGCTAGGCGGCTAGCCCTTCCCCATCATTCATGGAGGAAAGCGGTCCGTCGATCGCGCAGTCATCCAGGACCGACGGGGGAAGTTTTGCTTGCCTGCTTTGCCCTCAACACGAAAATTCCCCCATCCGTCCTGTTCGGCCTGCGGCCGAAGACGCACATGAACGCCCCGCAGCCCAACCGCATTCTGGATGAACCAGGCCACAAGCCGACCATGCAGCGGCCACTTGCCTCATTTTCTCCCGGGAACCCGCCCCCACGACCGTTTCTGCCGTAGGCGCATGTCAGGCTGTCCCCATGTCGATGAGCACGCAGATCAATCCCGACGACCTCGACGGCCTCGGCGGCACCTACTGGGACCATGCCAGGCGGGAGTATCTCGCAGGCGTGAAGGCGACGCACATTTGCCAGCGGTATGGCATGTCGCTCAGTTCGTTTCGGCTGCATGCGCGGGTCGGGGGCTGGCGGCGGATGGATCAGCCCGTGTGCGACGCGCCGCCCGAGGCCGGTGAATATCATCCCGACGACGCCGTCAGCTTCGCCGATCTGGCAGAAGAGGCCTTCCTGAACATCCGCCGCGCCCTGGGCATGGGCCGCGCGTCCGAGGCCTCGACCTGGCTGCGCGTCTACGACAAGCTCGCCGACCGCGCCCGCGCGCACGTCATGGCGGAGTTGCCCGACATCGTGACGCCCCGGATTGAGTCCAGTCGCGAACCGCTGACCATGATCGTTGTAGAGAGTAAGAAAGTCAACAAGTTGAACGCGGTGACCGAAGGTTCAAACGCAGTGCTTCAGGAATTGGACTCCTTGCACCCGGTTTTTTCTGAGTCCGATTCGCATTCAGAATCCCTTCTCCCATTGGGAGAAGGTGGCTCGCGTAGCGAGACGGATGAGGGTCGGGTGTGGCCTTCGGCGTAAGCCGTCGCAGGGACGGCGGACACAGCCGACCCTCACCCTTTCGCGCCAGAACGACGGCTACGCCGTGCGCTCAAGCCCTCTCCCCCCGGGAGAGGGGTTACGTCCGCTCCGCCGCCTTCGCCGCGTCCCAAAGCCCGTCCATTTCGGCCAGATCGGACTGTTCCGGCGTCCGCCCGTCCTTGGCCAGTTCCGCCTCAATGAACCCGAACCGGCGCAAGAATTTGGCATTGGCCCCGCGCAGTGCATCCTCCGGCTCGACCCCCAGTTTGCGCGCCAGATTGGCCACCACGAACAGCAGGTCGCCGACCTCGTCGCGGGCCTTGTCCAGATCCCCGGCGGCGATCTCGACGCGCAGTTCCGCCACCTCCTCTTGCAGCTTTTCGAACACCTCGTCGGTCGAGGGCCAGTCAAAGCCGACGCGGGCGGCGCGTTTGGTCAGTTTGGCGGCGCGGGCGAGGGCGGGCAGGCCGACGGGGACGTCGTCCAGCACGCCGTGCTGGGCTTTGGCCACGCGTTCGGCGGCCTTGATGTCTTCCCAGCGCGCCTTCTGGGTCACGCCGTCGGGTTTGGCGGCCTCGAGTTGCCCGTCCTTTGGGAACACGTGCGGATGGCGCTGCTCCAGCTTGTCGGCGATGGAATTGGCCACATCGTCGAAGCCGAACAGCCCCTGTTCCTCGGCCATGCGGGCATGGAAGACGACCTGGAACAGCAGGTCGCCCAGTTCACTTTCGAGATCGGTCATGTCGCCGCGCTCGATGGCGTCGGCGACCTCATAGGTTTCTTCCAGGGTGTAGGGGGCGATGGTGGCGAAGGTCTGCTCCACGTCCCACGGGCAGCCGCCGACCGGGTCGCGCAGCCGCGCCATGATAGCGTTCAGGCGGTCGATGGGGCGTGGCCGGGCGTCGGTCATGAACCCCCCTGCGGAGTCGTTGCGCGCGCTTCGAGGGCGGCTCGGATTTCGGCATGCCGCGCCTGATCCAGCGGATAGCGGTGCAGCGCCAGCGCCGCCAGCAGCAGACACAGGGCCGGCAGGCCGGCGAACATGATCTGCAGCCACATCAGGGCCTGGCTCGAGTTTTGTCCGCCGACGGCCGGGTCGAACCCGACCATCTGCAGGCCGGCAAAAGTCAGCACCGAAACGGCATAGCCCAGTTTGGAGGTGGCGGTGAGGATCGAGAACAGCAGGCCGGTGCGGTCGGCACCGTCATCCAGCCGCACCTGATCGCTGACGTCGGCCATCATCGCCCGCAGCAGCAGGTCGCCCGAGGCGAAGGCCAGACCGACCAGGGCGACCATGACCCCGGCCATCAGCAGGTCGGCATAGGGGGCCGGGGCGCCGGTCAAGGCCTCCAGCCCGGACTGCGCCGGACCGACCAGAACCGGGGCCAGGAAGGCGGCGAACATCAGGGTGACCGCGAAATAGACGCAGGCCCAGATCAGCGCCCGGTGCTTGCCCAGCTTCACCGCCAGCCAGCTCCACACCGGCGCGCCGAACAGGCCGAAGACGAAATAGACCAGCAGCAGGATCGAGGTCTCGGCGCGCTCGAAGCCGCGGGCGGCCTCGAAGAAATAGAAGAACAGGGCCCCGACCACCCCGCGCGCGACGCCCAGGGCCAGGTCCGCACCCAGAAGGCGCTGGATCACCGGACGGCGGAACAGGGCCAGATAGCCAAAGCGGTTCCCGGCCGAGGCCGGTGGACCGGGCGGCGGCTCGGGCGTGAAGGCGAAGGTCACGGCCAGGGCGACGGGCAGGGCGATGATGATGAACCACCCCTGCCACTGCACCGCGCGGGCATAGTCGCCGAGCCCGAGGTTCTGCACGAGCACCGGGATCATCAGCACCGCGAGCACCCCGATGATGTTGGCGGTCTGCCACCAGCCGTAGATTCGCGACCGCTGGTTATAGTCGGAGGACAGGGCCGAGGCCCAACTGATCTGGGACAGCAGGCTGACCGAAAAGCCCAGCGACAGCACCACCAGCCACAGCGTCAGATAGGCTGGTCCGGCCCCTGGTCGGGCCATGAAAAGCATGCCCACTGCCAGCATCAGCACCGGTGCCGCCAGCCCCATCCACAGGCGGTAGCGGCCGAAGCGGCTGTGGGTGCGGTCGATGACCATGCCGAGGGCCGGATCGATGACGATGTCGGCCATGCGGATAAGCAGGAACACCAGACCGACCACAGCCAGGTCGACGCCGACATGGCTGGCGTAGAACTCGGGCAGGGTGACATAGACCGGCAGGCCGAGCGCGGCATAGGGCAGGCAGGCGGCGGAGAAGGCGGCCAGAACGCCGTTGCTGCGGCGCGGAGCGGTCGGGGCGTCGGTCATGGTCGGGTCCGGCGATCCGGCCCGAGTCGACCGTGGCTGCACCATGCCGATTTTACGCTCGACACGCGAGCCGCGAAGCTTCGGTTAAAGCGGTCGCCTAAAGGCCTTGCGGCGAACACACGGCTGGGGTCACCCTCACAACATGTCACTGCCCCGCGCCCTCCTGCCGCTGAGCGCCGCCCTCGCCCTTCTTGCGGGTGGTGAGGCGGCGGCGCAATCGCAGAGTCAGCAAGGCCAGTGCGACTTTCACACCGCGGCCTGGGGCGGCCCGGCCTTCTCCAACGGCATTTCCCTGTACTCGCTGGAATGGTCGCCGTTCGGAGCGGTGGAATGGGGATGGGAGACCTATGTCCCGCTGATCCAGAAGACGCTGGGAACCGACTGTGTCGCGATTTCACCTGACTTCGCGCGGGCCCTGTCCGAATTCCAGACGGCGTACCAATTGCCGGCGAGTGGAATCTTCGACCAGGCCACGTTCCAAGTGTTCCGCGGTCTTTGGCAGGAAACCCGACCCTTCGTCATGGCGCGTGTGCGCAAGGAGCCATGCCCCGATCCGCCGCCCCTTTATCAGCTCGGCTATCTGGTCGAGTCCGAGGAGCATGCCGACCGGCTGACGCGCCTGCTACGCCGCGACGTTCTGGACGCCTACCGCCGGATGATCGCCGCCGCCCGCGCGGAGGTCCCGGAGATCGCGGCTGACCCGGAACTGCTGCAGATCTTCTCGGGTTTCCGCGATCCAGAGGCCGACGCCGCCCGTTGCTCGGCCCAGGGCAATTGCGACGGCCTGCGCCGCGCCGTCTGTTCGCCTCACCGCACCGGGACGGCGGTCGATCTCTATGTTGGTCAGATCGAGGGACTGGGCGTCGACAACACCTCGCCCCCAAGCCGCCTGCACATGACGCGCGGCGCGACGTATCGCTGGCTGGTCCGCAACGCCGGCCGATTCGGCTTCGTCCCTTATGTCTATGAGCCCTGGCACTGGGAGTGGGTCAGCCCAACGGGCGGCTACGCCGGGCCATGATGCGGGCGCTGACGGCGGGGGAGCGGGTCTTGGCTGAGGGGGCGTTCGGCGACGGGCTGAAACTCGATCCGATCCGGCTGCTCGGCACGCCATGGCCTTTCGACCGCGCCTTCGTGCCGGGTCGCTGGTTCGGGCGGGACTGGATTCTGTGGCCCGGTAATGGCTTGCCGGAAGACTTCGCCTACTCGCCGCTGAACTTGCAGGCAGTGCTGATCCACGAACTGACCCACATCTGGCAGGCCCAACAGGGGATCAATCTGCTGAACGGGAAGATCAGGGCAGGAGACCGTCCCGCCTCCTATTCATACCCCGTCGGCATGGACTGCGATTGGGGCGGGTTGAACATCGAGCAGCAGGCCATGGTGGTCGAACACCGCTTTCGCTTGGCGCGGGGGGGAACGGTTCCGGGCGATGCGGCCTTCTATGATCGCGTCTGTCCACTCGGGGCCCGGCGCTAGCTTCCCCAGCAAATCCACCGGGACCTTACGCCCACATTGCGGAAGGCCATGTCAGCCACACGCGCGGTTTCCAATCGAGGCAGCCTTCGCAGCGGAGCACGTGATGACCAAGGTTCTCGTCCTGTATCATTCCACCTACGGCCACATCGAAACCATGGCCGAAGCGATCGCCGAGGGCGCGCGGTCAGTGGACGGCGTGACCGTGGACATCAAGCGCGTACCAGAACTGGTGCCCGAAGCGCTGGCGAAGTCCAGCGGGTACAAAATGGACCAGGCGGCGCCGATAGCCGTGGTGGCAGACCTCGAAAACTATGCCGCGGTCATCATCGGCGCGGGCACGCGTTACGGCACCGCGTCGTCGCAGATGCGCAATTTCTGGGATCAGACCGGCGGCGTCTGGATGGAGGGGACCCTGGTTGGCAAGGTCGGTTCGGCCTTCACTTCGACCGCCACCCAGCACGGTGGCCAGGAGACGACGCTGATTGGCCTGATCCAGACCCTGATGCACCACGGCATGCTGATCGCGGGCCTGCCCTATGCCTGGGCCGGTCAGTCGCGGATCGACGAGATCACGGGCGGCTCGCCCTATGGAGCGACGACCATCACGGGCGGTGACGGCTCGCGCATGCCCAGCGAGAACGAACTGGAAGGCGCCCGCTGGCAGGGTCGCTATGTGGCCGAGACGGCGAAGAAGCTCGTCGGCTGATCCGAGGCGGCGACGCGGAGGTCTTCAACGACGTCATCGGGGGCGGATCGATCTCGATGACGGGCGTTCGGATCAGGCGGCGGTATCGACTTCCACCATCCGCTGGATCGCGACATAGTCGGTCTTGCCCGTGCCCAGCACGGGCACCTCGCCCACGCGCATGATCTTTTTGGGCACGGTCAGTTCCGGGGCTCCGTGGCTGCGGGCCCATTCGGCGAGACGCGCGACGTCGGCGTCAGTGCGGTCGGTGACCAGAACCAGCTTTTCGCCCTTGCGGCTGTCTGGGATGGAGACGACGGCGTGACGAGAGTCGGGCCATACGGCGCTGGCCAGACCCTCGACCGCGGTCAGGGAGACCATCTCTCCGCCGATCTTGGCGAAACGCTTCACCCGACCCAGGATGGCGACATAGCCGTCCTTGTCGATGTCGACGATGTCACCCGTGTCGTGCCAGCCGCCGACCAGCGGCTCGATCGACTGCGGATCGTCGGCCGACAGATAGCCCCGCATGACGTTGGGACCGCGCAGGAAAAGCCGACCGCCCTCAGAGATGCCGTCAACGGGATCGATGCGCCATTCCATGCCGGGCAGCATCTGACCGACGGTGCCGGGGCGATTGCGGTCCGGATGGTTGACCGCCACCACGGGCGCGGCCTCGGTGGCACCGTAGCCCTCGAGCAGCTTCAGCCCGTGAAACCTGGTATTGTAGAGGTGATAGGTTTCGTCCTTTACCTTTTCCGCCCCCGCCACAACGAACTGCAGACTGGCGAAGTCGTCCGACCCGGCCACGCGCGCCCACTGGTTCAAGAAGGTGTCGGTGGCGAACAAAAGCGATACCTTCAGCTCGTGGACCAGTTCGACGATCTGCTTGGCATGCAGCGGAGACGGGTACTGAAAGGCCTTCAACCCGTTCAGGATCGGCAAGAGGACCCCGCCGGTCAGACCGAAGCAGTGGAAGGTCGGCAAGGGATTGAACACGAGCCAGTCGGGGTCCAGCGGGATATGCTGGTGCACCTGGCGGCAGTTGGCGACGAGGTTCCATTGGCTGAGCACCACGCCCTTGGGTGCACCGAAACTGCCCGAGGTGAACAGAACCACGCCCGGCGACGACGGTTCTGTCTTCACCCGGAAGCGTTTGGGCATCAGCCCAGCCATCAGGCCGTAAACCTTGTCCTGAAGGCCGATGGTCGCGCGCACGTCGTCCAGCCAGACGATTTCGGCGACCGTGGCCAGATCGCCCACCAGAGCATCCAGCTTGGCCTGATCAATGAACCGTTTGGCGGTCAGTATCTTCTTCACGCCCGCGGCCTTGATCGCCGCCTTGATGTTGGCCTCGCCCGATGTGAAATTCAGCATCACCGGCACGCGCCCGTGGGCGTGCAGGCCGAAGTAGGTGACCACTACGCCCATGCTGGACGGAAGCAGGATGCCGACCCGCTCGGCCGGTTCGGTCATGGCGGCGATCTTGCGCCCCAGAACGAAGGCGGCACGTATCAGGCCGGTGTACGTCAAGGGCTTGCGATCCTGGTCTTCCAGGATCTCCTTGTCGCCGTACTTTTCGCGGGCCGCGATCAGGGCGTCGAAGATCGTCTCCTCGACGGCCTTGGGGTCCAGGGGTACGCGCAAAGACATCCTCCGTGCGGACGAGGTTCAATCCCCGCCATTTATGCTGAACACCCAAACTAGGGCCCGGAAGCCGTATTGAAAAGATGCGTTACACGGCGTGAACTCTGGACCCACCTTGCCTTCGCCGTGCGGAAGGACGACATAGCGTTCGCACAGCCCGGAGCCCGCGACGCCTTGGTCACGCTGATCGACACCCTGACGAAGACGCCCGCTGAACTGCGTCACCCGGAAAAGCAGAACCGACCGGAAACGGCCGTGCTGAGGAAGCCCGACTGGCTGCGGGTCAAGGCACCCGGCTCGGGCCAGTACAATGCGACCCGGGCCATCGTGAAGGCCAAGGGCCTCGTTACTGTTTGTGAAGAGGCGGCCTGCCCGAACATCGGCGAGTGCTGGAGCCAGAAACACGCCACCCTGATGATCATGGGCGATACCTGCACGCGGGCCTGCGCTTTCTGCAACGTCAAGACCGGCCTGCCTCAGCCGCTGGACGCCGAAGAACCGGCCAAGGTCGGCCTGGCCGTGGCGCAACTGGGCCTGAACCATGTCGTTATCACCAGCGTGGACCGGGACGACCTGTCCGACGGCGGCGCCGCCCATTTCGCCGAGGTGGTGCGTCAGATCCGGCTGCAGGCTCCAAACACCACTATCGAGATCCTGACGCCCGACTTCCTGCGCAAGGACGGCGCGGCCGAGGTGGTGATCGACGCCACGCCCGACGTGTTCAACCACAACCTTGAGACCGTGCCGCGGTTGTATCTGAAGATCCGGCCTGGGGCCCGCTATTTCCACTCCCTGCGCCTATTACAGATGGTCAAGGAGCGCGACCCCAACCAATTCACCAAGTCCGGCATCATGGTCGGTCTGGGCGAGACCCGTGAAGAAGTCATGCAGGTGATGGACGACATGCGTTCGGCCGGCGTCGATTTCATCACCATCGGCCAATATCTGCAGCCGACCCGCAAACACGCCGCCATCGACCGGTTCGTCACGCCGGAAGAGTTCAAGGCCTATGAGGCCATCGCCCGGGCCAAGGGCTTCCTGATGGTATCGTCGTCTCCCCTGACCCGCAGCTCGCATCACGCCGGCGACGACTTCGCCCGGCTGAGGGCGGCGCGTCTGGCGCAGACGGGGCGCTGACCCGCGCTTGGCCGTTCACCGCGTCACGAAAATCCTGCCGTACGCGCCCGATCAACTGGCCGAGCTGGTCGCTGACGTGCGCGCCTATCCCGAGTTCGTTCCGTGGGTGACGGCCCTGCGGACCTGGAGCCCGCGCGAAGAGTCGGCCGGCGTCTCGCTGCTGGACGCCGAGGCGGCTGTGGGTTTCTCTTTCCTCACCGAGCGGTTTTCGACCTGGGTGCGGCATGACCGAAACCGCGACATAGTCGAGGTCGGCCTCATCCGCGGGCCGTTCAGACATCTGAACAACCGCTGGGAATTCTTTCCCGACCCGGCCGGGACGCGGCTCGAATTCATGATCGACTTCGCCTTCAAGTCGCGGCTGCTGGACGGCATGCTACAGGCCAATTTCGACCGTGCGGTCAGCAAGCTGATGGTCTGTTTCGAGGCTCGCGCTGCCGCTCTCTACGGTCTGAAGGCGTGAGTTTCGACTTCGAAGCCACGGTGGTGGGTGCCGGCGCAGTAGGCCTGGCCTGCGGTCGCGCACTCGTAAGGCGGGGGCTGTCCGTGCTGGTGCTGGAAGCCGCGCCGCACATCGGACAGGGCGTGTCGTCGCGCAATTCCGAGGTCATTCACGGCGGTCTCTACTATCCGATCGGTTCGCTGAAGGCGCGATTCTGCGTCGAGGGGCGGCGGGCGCTGTACGCCTTCCTCGACAGCCACAAGGTCGATCATCGCAAATGCGGCAAGCTGATCGTGGCTACCGAGGACGCCGAGGTCGAGCGCATCGAGGCTATCTTCCAACAGGCAATAGCCAATGGCGTTGAGGGGCTGGAGCACCTGACCGGTGCCAAGGCGCGCGCCTTGGAGCCCGGCCTGAACGCCTATGCCGCCATCCTGTCGCCCGAGAGCGGTGTGTTCGACAGCCACGGCTATATATTGGCGCTGCAGGGCGAGATCGAGGACGCGGGCGGCTCGGTCGTCGTCTCGACGCCGTTCGAAGGGGCAGAACCGCTCGCGGACGGCGGCTTCCGGCTGACGGCCGGAGGGGAGGGCGGGGCGACCCTGACCACGCGGTTGCTCGTGACGGCTCCCGGCCTTCAGGCCCAGGGCGTCGCTGGCCTGATCGCCGGCTATCCGGCGGATCGCATTCCGGCGGGTCATTTCGGCAAGGGGGTCTATTTCCGCCTGACCGGCAAGGCACCGTTCGAGCGGTTGATCTATCCGCCGCCGATTCCCGGCGCGTTGGGCACCCACTATCGCAAGGACCTGGGCGGCCAAGCCGTATTCGGCCCGGACCTGACCTATGTCGAGACCGAGGACTATTCGGTCGATCCGGCCAAGGCGACCGAGTTCGAGCACTATGTCCGCCGCTTCTGGCCCGGCCTGCCGGACGGGGCGCTGACCCCGGACTACGCCGGCATCCGCCCCAAGCTGCACGGGCCGGGTCAACCGCAGCCGGATTTCCAGCTGCACGGGCAAGACGTCCACGGCCTTGACGGACTGGTCGCCCTGTTCGGCATCGAAAGCCCCGGCCTGACCAGCTCGCTGGCCATCGGCGAGGCCGTCACGGCGATGTTGACCGATGACTGAACTGTCTATTCGCGAGGGTACGGCGGCGAACGTTCCCGCCCTGCACTGCCTGATCGAAAGCGCCTATCGCGGCGAGGCCTCGCGCGCCGGCTGGACTACCGAGGCCGACCTGCTGGACGGCCAGCGCACCGATCCCGATGATCTTGCCGACATCCTCGCCGATCCGAAACAGGCCCTGCTGTCCGCCTGGCGCGGCGAGGGTCTGGTCGGCTGCGTCCTGATCGCCGACCGCGGCGAGGGGACTGGCTATCTCGGCATGTTGTCCGTTAGCCCGACCTTGCAGAACGGTGGCGTTGGCCGTGCGCTGGTCGAGGCAGCCCATGCGGAGTTGGCCCGGCGATTCGGCGCTCTGCGGGTCCGCATCTCGGTCCTTCCCCGGCGCGACACACTGATCGCCTGGTATGAGCGGCTGGGCTATGCTTGCACCGGCGAGACCCTGCCGTTTCCCTACGGCGATCCTCGCTTTGGCCTACCCAAGCGTGACGATTTGTTTTTCCTCGTCCTCGAACGCCCGCTTCAGTAGCGGGTCGTCAACTCCGTCAGCCACATCGGTGAAATATCAACCAACGAGGTCTCCAGCTCGCGGTCGACGCCGCTGAAGATCAGCAGGCCCATAATGAGCAGAAGGGTGCCGAGCAGCATCTTGCCGGCCCGACCCGCGCCGGCCAGCCGCCCACGCAACCGGGCCAGAAGCGATCGTGATGCCAGTCCGACAAGCACCAGAGGAAGCGCCGCGCCGACGCCGAAGACTAACATTGTCAGGAAGACGAGGCCAAGGTTCTCGCCCTGCGCCGCCAAGACCGACGCCGCCCCGAGCGTCGGTCCGACGCAAGGCACCCAAACCAGTCCCAACAACAGACCCATGGCCGCCTGTCCGAACGGTCCCTTCTCCTCAAGTTGGCGCATCGGGCCCTGGGCCCATTCGGTCAGGGGGCCGCCGGCGGTCGCCAGGGCGCGTTGCGCCTGGGGGATGACCAGAATCGCGCCCACCAGGATCATGATCGCGCCGCCGATCGTGCGGAACAGGTCCGCATCCAGGCCAATGGCGAATCCAACCGTGGCGACGAAAAGTCCGACGAAGGTGAAGCTCAACGCCAGTCCCAGCCCCAGAGCCACAGGTCCCAGCCGGTGACTGGACTGGGCCGAGCCCAGGACGATCGGCAGCAGCGGCAGGACACAGGGCGACATCATGGTCAGGACGCCCGCCACGAAGGCGAGGGTCAAGTTGAGATCAACGCCCATCCGTCAGCGGGTCGTCGCAACCAGGGCCGCGATCCGGTCGGGGTTGGTGTCGGCCACCAGCCGGCCCGTCTCACGCGAACCACGATAGGCGATCAGGGTCGATTGGCGCTGGGCTCCGAAGCGGCGCACCTCGGCCTTCTGGTCATCGAAATGCACCTTGAAGACGACAAGGTCTTCGTTGCCACGAGCGGCGGCGACGGTTTTGATGATCGGCTCCTGCGCCCGGCAGGTCGGGCACCACGGAGCCCAGATATCGATGAGGATGCGCTTGTCGGCGGCCTGGGCCTGTTCGAAGGCGGCTCGGTCGAAGGCGACCGGCGCGGGCGCGGCGGCCGCGGTGAAGGCGAAGGCCGCCGCAGCGATGGCGATCAGGCCGATCCCGGAAAGGCTTGCGGTGACGAGATGGCGTCGGTTCATGGTGGGCTCCCGATGATTGCAGCGTCCCGGCCCGTTGACAGGGTCGGTCCGGTTCATGACCCATTCGCCAGAGGACCGCGTTGGGTTACATCGAACCTTGTCGGGGCTTGACCGGGCAGGGGGCGAAGCGGCACTCGGCCCTATGTTTTTGTATACCCCCCGCCTGATCCTGCGCCGCGCCGTTCCGGACGATCTGGAGGCGATACACGCCGTCATGTCCAATGCCCGCGCCACGCGCTGGTGGTCAACGCCGCCGCATGCGGACCTGAAGCAGACGTCCGCCTGGCTGAACGGCATGATCGCCAGCCCGCCGGAACTCAGCGAAGATTTCGTCGTGGAGAAGAACGGCCGCGTCATCGGCAAGGCTGGCTTATACCGCCTGCCCGACGTCGGCTATATCCTGCACCCCGACCACTGGGGACAGGGGTTGGGGAAGGAGGCGGTGGGTGCGGTCATCGACCACGTCTTCCAGACCCGCGCCCTGGATGCGCTGACGGCCGACGTCGATCCCGAAAACGTCGCATCGATTCGTCTGCTCGAGGGTCGAGGATTTGTCCGCACGGGCTTCGCCGAGAAGACCTGGGAGATCGCGGGCGAGTGGAAGGACAGCGTCTACTACGGTCTTTCACGGTCGCATTGGGCGGAGCGGCGCGACAGGCACGCCAAGACTTGAAGTCCGGGGCATGATCAGGCATAAGCCCGCGCTCGCTGGCGGCTCTTTCGGGCCGCCGCTGTTGTTTTCGCGCCGTTCCCGGCGCCGCACTCTTGGAAGATTGAGACGGACATGGCCGTTCCGAAGCGCAAAGTATCGCCCTCGCGTCGCAACATGCGTCGCGCCCATGACTCGCTGGGCACGAACCCTCACACTGAGGACAAGGACACGGGCGAACTGCGTCGCTCGCACCACATCGACCTGAAGACCGGCACCTATCGCGGCCGCCAAGTCCTGACGCCCAAGCAAGACTAGGTTTTTCCAGTCCGTCAGCGGATTGAATGACGGCGCGCGGTTCACCGCGCGCCGTTTTCGCGTCCAGAGCCCGCCGCGCGGGGTATCAACGACCACACCGGGGTTGAGCAAGTCGCCGCCGGCGGACCCATCATCCGCTATGTCGAGGCCCGCACCTGATCTGCGCCGGTCATGGTTGGCGATTCGGCGGGGTCTGCGTTAAACCCCGCCAAACTCCCTGACAGCAGAGCGCTCCCATGACCGACATCGCCGACATCGTCGCCCGCCAGATTCTCGACAGCCGGGGCAATCCGACGGTCGAGGTGGACGTGACGCTGGAAGACGGCAGCTTCGGCCGCGCGGCTGTGCCCTCGGGCGCTTCCACCGGCGCGCATGAAGCCGTCGAACTGCGCGACGGCGACAAGGACCTGTGGGGCGGCAAGGGAGTCGGCAAGGCCGTAGACGCCGTCAACGGCGAGATTTTCGACGCCCTCAGCGGTATGGACGCCGAGGACCAGCGCCGCATAGACGAGGTCCTGATCGCTCTCGACGGCACCGCCAACAAGGCCAGGCTCGGCGCCAACGCCATCCTCGGCGTCAGCCTGGCCTGTGCCAAGGCCAGCGCCATCTCGTCGGCCCTGCCGCTGCACCGCTATCTGGGCGGCGTCTCGGCACGGGTCCTGCCGACCCCGATGATGAACATCATCAACGGCGGTGCCCACGCCGACAATCCGATCGACATCCAGGAGTTCATGATCCTGCCGACCGGGGCCGAGAGCTTCTCGGAAGCCCTGCGCATGGGGTCGGAGATCTTCCACGCCCTGCGCAAACAACTGAAGGACGCCGGCCACAATACCAACGTCGGCGATGAGGGCGGCTTCGCCCCTAACCTCGGCTCGGCCGAAGAGGTGCTGAGCTTCATCACCAAGGCCGGGCAGGCGGCGGGCTATCTGGCCGGCGAGGACTTTCACCTGGGCCTCGATGTTGCCGCGACCGAATTCTTCAAGGACGGCAAATACGTCATGGCGGGCGAGGGTAAGACGCTCGAGGCCGAGGCCATGGTCGGCTATCTGGCCGATCTGTGCGAACGCTTCCCGATCGTTTCGATCGAGGATGGCTGCGCCGAAGACGACTTCGACGGCTGGAAGCTGCTGACCGACCGTCTGGGCGACCGCGTCCAGATCGTCGGCGACGACCTGTTCGTCACCAATCCGGCGCGTCTGGCCGCCGGTATCGGCGAGGGGTTGGCCAACTCCATCCTGATCAAGGTCAATCAGATCGGCACGCTTTCCGAAACCCTGGACGCGGTCGAAATGGCCCATCGCGCGGGCTACACCGCCGTGATGAGCCATCGCTCGGGCGAGACCGAGGATTACACCATCGCTGACCTTGCCGTCGCCACCAACTGCGGGCAGATCAAGACCGGATCGCTGGCCCGATCGGACCGCACGGCCAAATACAACCAGTTGCTGCGCATCGAGGAGATGCTGGGCGACCAGGGCGTCTATTTCGGCGATGGCATGTTGCTGAACCGGTAGTGACCTTTCATTCCCCGCTGCGATGGAGAAAGAAGCTGCTGCGGCCAAGCTACGGTTTGTTAGGCATTTCGGTCATGATTCATCAATCGTGAGTCCACGCTCAGAAGGAGCGTCGTGAGTGCCGGAACGGATGAAGCCTTATTTTCCAGCCGCAGCCCTGCTGTTGTTGATCAGCTATCTGGGCGTCCAGGCTCTCACGGGCGAGCGCGGTCTGCTGGGTGGCGGCGAGCGCGACGCCATGCTGGTGATGCGCGAGGCCCAATTGGCCCGGATCATGGAGCAACGGCGCGATCTCGAGGTTCGGGTCCGCTATCTGCGCACCGACAGCCTGTCGCGCGATCTTCTGGAAGAGCGCGCCCGCGCCGTGCTGGGGTTCAGCGACCCGCGCGATTATGTAATCAGGGTGTCGGCGCCCGACGCCAAAGCCGCGTCCGCACCCGCCGCGTGAACTTTGGTTACAGCTTGACCGGGGCGCTTTGCCTTTCGGGAACGAAGGCTGCTAAAGCCCCTTACCGTAACGACAAGAGGCTCTGAGACCGGAGCCCAGCCGGGAGATGACGGATGGCGAAAGCCCCCGCCGCGAAGACTGCGTCCAAAAAGATTCCCAACACCCCGGCGGCTTCGAAAGAGGACCTGCTGCGCTTTTACCGCGAGATGGTCCTCATCCGCCGGTTCGAGGAGCGCGCGGGCCAGCTATACGGCATGGGGCTGATCGGCGGCTTCTGCCACCTCTACATCGGTCAGGAGGCGGTGGCCGTGGGCGTTCAGGAAAGCGTGCGCCAGGGCCACGACAAGATCATCACCGGCTATCGCGACCACGGCCACATGCTGTGCGCCGGCATGGACCCCAAACAGGTCATGGCCGAGCTGACCGGCCGTATCGGCGGTTCGTCCAAGGGCAAGGGCGGGTCGATGCATATGTTCGACACCGCCACCGGCTTCTACGGCGGCCACGGCATCGTCGGGGCGCAGGTGGCGCTGGGCACGGGTCTGGCCTTCGCCGGGCGCTATCGCGGCGATGACTCGGTCGCGTTCATTTATTTCGGCGATGGCGCGGCCAACCAGGGCCAAGTCTATGAGAGCTTCAACATGGCCCAGCTTTGGAAGCTGCCTGCCATCTACATCATCGAGAACAACCAGTACGCCATGGGCACGAGCATCGAACGCTCGTCGGCCACGACCGACCTCAGCCAGCGCGGTGCCAGCTTCGGCATTCCCGGCGAACAGGTCGACGGCATGGACGTGCTGGCCGTGCGCGACGCCGTGGCCCGGGCCGTCAAGCGCGCCCGCGAAGGCGGCGGCCCCTTCATCCTTGAGATGAAGACCTATCGCTATCGCGGTCATTCCATGAGCGATCCCGCCAAATACCGTGCCAAGGAAGAGGTCGACGAGGTCAAGAAGACCCGCGACCCCATCGACCACGTCAAGATGCTGCTGGACCAGGCTGGCGCGACCGAGCACGACCTCAAGGCCATCGACGCCGAGATCAAGACCATCGTCGCCGAGGCCGTCCAGTTCGCCCAGGAAAGCCCGGAGCCGGACCCTTCCGAGCTCTACACCGACGTTTACGTGGAGGCCTGACCGTGACCGACATCCTTATGCCGGCGCTGTCGCCCACGATGGAAGAGGGCACGCTGACCAAATGGCATATCAAGGCGGGCGACACGGTCAAGGCCGGGGATGTCATCGCTGAGATCGAGACCGACAAGGCCACGATGGAGGTCGAGGCCGTCGACGAGGGCGAGGTGCTGGAAATTCTGGTGGCCGAGGGGTCGGAGAACGTGAAGGTCAACACGCCGATCGCGCGTCTGGCGGGTGAAGACTTCGTGGGGAATTCGAAGACAGAATCCGTGGCGACGATGGAGACGACGAAGACAGACGATACGCCCGCCGCAGCCGCACCGGAGAAGGCTCACGCTCCCGCCGCCGCGCCCAGGGTCGAACTGCGCGATACCGAAATCCCCGCCGGTGCCAAATTGGTCAAGACGACCATCCGCGACGCCCTGCGCGACGCGATGGCCGAGGAGATGCGGCGCGATGAAAAGGTGTTCCTGATCGGCGAGGAGGTCGCCCAATACCAGGGTGCCTACAAGGTCAGCCGCGAACTGTTGCAGGAGTTCGGCGACAAGCGCGTCGTCGACACCCCCATCACCGAGCACGGCTTCGCCGGTCTCGGCGTCGGCGCGGCCATGGCGGGGCTCAAGCCGATCGTCGAGTTCATGACCTTCAACTTCGCCATGCAGGCGATTGATCACATCATCAACTCGGCGGCCAAGACCCTTTACATGTCGGGCGGCCAGATCACCGCCAGCGTGGTGTTCCGCGGCCCCAACGGCGCCGCCAGCCGCGTCGGGGCCCAGCACAGCCATGATTATTCGGCCTGGTACGCTCAGGTGCCCGGCCTGAAGGTCATCGCCCCCTATGACGCCGCTGACGCCAAGGGCCTGCTGAAAGCGGCTATCCGCGACCCCAACCCGGTCGTCTTCCTCGAGCACGAGATGATGTACGGGCTGGAGTTCGATGTGCCGGACGTTGACGACTGGCTGGTCCCGATCGGCAAGGCCAAGGTCCGCCGCGAGGGCACGGACGTGACCATCACGGCCCACAGCCGGATGGTCGGGTTCGCTCTGCAGGCCGCAGAACAGCTGGCCGGGGAGGGGATCTCCTGCGAGATCGTCGATCTGCGGACTCTGCGTCCGCTAGATCACGAAACCATCGTCGAGAGCGTCAAGAAGACCAGCCGCCTGGTCTCGGCCGAGGAAGGCTGGGGCCCCATGGGCGTCGGCGCCGAGGTCGTGGCCCGGGTGATCGAACACGCCTTCGACTATCTCGACGCGCCGCCGCTGCGGGTGCATCAGGAAGATGTGCCGTTGCCCTATGCCGCCAATCTGGAGGCGCTGTCGCTGCCGGGCGTGGACAAGATCGTCGCCGCCGTGAAGCGGGCGATGGCATGAGCCAGCCCGAGGAATACCAGCTGAAGACTCCCGACAGCGTCGCCGCCGACGCCGAGGCCGTCGAGATCGTGCGCATCTGGTGGTCGAAGGGCGAGCCGGTCATGTCGGTCAAACCGGCCTTCAACGATCCGCGCCAATTCGGTCAGGTGCTGGCCATGGCCGCCAGACATATGGCCCACGGCTACTCCGTCCGGCACGGCCATGACGAGAAGCAGGCCTACAACAAGATTCTCGCCGGCATCTCGGACGTGTTGAACGGACCCGGCGTCGAGACCGTGGTCGAGGAACCGACGGGGAGCGTGCAATGACTGAAATCCTGATGCCCGCCCTGTCGCCCACGATGGAAGAGGGCGTGCTGTCCAAATGGCACGTCAAGGTCGGGGACGTGGTCAAGGCCGGCGACGTCATCGCCGAGATCGAGACCGACAAGGCGACCATGGAGGTCGAGGCCGTCGACGAGGGCGAGGTGCTGGAAATCCTCGTCGCCGAAGGGTCGGAAGGCGTGAAGGTCAATACGCCGATCGCGCGGTTGAAGGACGAGGGTGGGGCGGTTGCTTCAGCGCAGAAAGCCGCTGCGGCGTCGCCCCCCTCGAACCCGCCTACGGCGGCTTCGGTCCCCCCGGCGGGGGGACAATCACCCGTTGTCTCTCCCCTCTCCGGGGGGAGTACCGGCGAAGCCGGGGAGGGGGGGAAGTCCGCAACACCCAAAAACGACGCCACCCGCGTCTTCGCCTCGCCGCTGGCCCGCCGCCTCGCGGCCCAGGGCGGGATCGACCTGTCCTCAATCAAGGGCTCAGGCCCGCACGGCCGGATCGTCAGGCGCGACCTCGAAGGCGCCCCGACCGGCGCGGCCAAACCCGCCGCCTCGTCTGCCCCCGCCGCCGCCGAGCCCCGCAAGGTCCAGTCGCTGGCCCAGATGGGCATCCCCGACGGCAGCTACGACCTGATCCCGCTGGACGGCATGCGCAAGGCGATCGCCCGGCGCCTGACCGACAGCTTCCGCGACGTGCCGCATTTCCCGCTGACCATTGACTGCGAGATCGACGGCCTGCTGGCCTCACGCGCCAGGGTCAATGCGATGCTCGAGACGTATGGCGTGAAGGTCTCCGTCAATGACTTCGTCATCAAGGCCTCGGCCATGGCCCTGAAGGCCGTTCCGGAAGCCAACGCCAGCTATACGCCCGAGGGTATCGCCATGCACCACCATGCCGATGTGGCGATGGCGGTGGCGATTGACGGTGGACTGATCACCCCGATCATCCGCGCGGCGGAAACGAAATCCCTGTCGCAGATCGCGACCGAGTCCAAGGACCTCGCCAAACGCGCCCGCGACCGCAAGCTGAAGCCCGACGAGTTCCAGGGCGGCACCTTCTCGGTCTCCAACCTGGGCATGTTCGGCATCAAGTCTTTTGCCTCGATCATCAACGAGCCCCAAGGCGCGATCATGAGCGTCGGCGCCGGCGAGCCGCGGCCCGTCGTGGTCAACGGCCAACTGGCGGTGGCCACGGTGATGACCGTGACCCTGACCTGCGATCACCGCGTCGTCGACGGTGTCATCGGGGCCAAATTCCTGCAGGTCTTCAAGGCAATGATCGAAGATCCTGTGACGATGCTGGCCTGAGCGGAGGCGCGCTGTGACCACGGTCTATGATTTCAGCGCCCAGGCCATCGACGGCACCGAGCAGGCGCTGGAGAACTATCGCGGCCAAGCCCTGCTGATCGTCAATACGGCTTCCAAATGCGGTTTCACCGGCCAGTATACGGGGCTGGAGACGCTGCATCGCCTCTACAGCGACAAGCCCTTTCAGGTCCTCGGCTTTCCCTGCAACCAGTTTGGCGCGCAGGAACCCGGCAAGGCGGCCGAGATCGCCAGCTTCTGCGCCTCCACCTATGGCGTCGGTTTCCCCATGTTCGACAAGGTCGAGGTCAACGGTCCGAACCGCCATCCTCTCTACGCCTGGCTGACCAGTCAGAAGAAGGGCTTCCTCGGCAGCCGGGACATCAAGTGGAACTTCACCAAATTCCTTACGGACCGCGAGGGGCGGGTGGTCGCGCGCCATGCCCCCCAGGTCGAACCCGAGGCCATCAAGGCCGACATAGAGAAGCTGATCTGACATGGCCGCCACGCCCGGTTCTGAATTCGACCTCATCGTCATCGGTTCGGGCCCCGGCGGCTATGTCGCCGCCATCCGGGCCTCGCAGCTGGGCCTGCAGGTCGCCATCATCGAGCGCGAGAGCCTGGGCGGCATCTGCCTGAACTGGGGCTGTATCCCGACCAAGGCCCTGCTCAAGTCGGGCGAGAAATACGAGAGCCTGTCGCACCTGGCGGACTACGGCCTGTCCGCCGACAAGGTCGCCTTCGACTTCGACGCCATCATCCAGCGCTCGCGCGGGGTGGCCGCCACGATGAACAAAGGCGTCACCTTCCTGATGAAAAAGAACAAGATCGAGGTGATCGAGGGGACGGCCAGGCTCGAAAAGAGTGTGGCGGCACCGAAGGTGGTCATAGCGTTGAAAGCCGGCGGATCGCGGACCGTCGGGGCCAAGGCGGTCATTCTGGCTGTGGGCGCACGCGCCAAGGCCATCCCGCAGATCGGCCTTGAGGCCGACGGCGACCGCATCTGGGCCTATCGCGAGGCCATGGCACCGAAAACCATGCCCGCCTCGATCATCGTCATAGGGTCTGGGGCCATCGGCGTTGAATTCGGCAGTTTCTACAGGGCCTTGGGAGCCGAAGTTACCGTCGTGGAAGCGGTCGATCGCATCCTGCCGGTCGAGGACGAAGAGGTCTCCGCGGCGGCCCAGAAGGCCTTCGAGAAGCGCGGCATGACGTTCCGCGTCGGCTGCAAGGTGACTAGGGTCAGCAAGGGCGGGAAGGGCGTCCAGGTCGCCATTGAAGCGGGCGGGAAGGCCGAGACGCTGGAGGCCGAGGTCTGCATCTCGGCGGTCGGCATCACCGCCAACACCGACGGCATCGGGCTGGAGGCGCTGGGCGTCAATATGGACCGCGGCCACATCACAATTGACGGCCACTGCCAGACGAATGTGAAAGGGCTTTACGCCATCGGCGACTGCGTAGGCGCGCCATGGCTGGCCCACAAGGCGTCGCATGAAGGCATCCACGCCGCCGAGCACATCGCCGGCTACAAGACCCCCAACGTCCAGTCGCCGATCGCCGGGTGCACCTACGCCCAGCCGCAGGTCGCCTCGGTCGGCATCACCGAACAGGGCGCGCGCGAGGCGGAACGCGAGGTTAGGATCGGCCGCTTCCCGTTCCGGGTGAACGGCAAGGCCGTGGCCGCAGGCGAGATCGAGGGTTTCGTGAAGACCATATTCGATGCCAAGACCGGTGCCTTGATTGGCGCGCACATGATCGGTGCGGAAGTTACGGAAATGATACAGGGTTACGTCACCGCGATTGCCATGGAAGCGACCGAGGAAGACATCCACGGGATCGTCTATCCGCACCCGACCATGTCCGAAGCCGTGCACGAGTCAGCGCTGGACGCCTACGGGCGGGCCATTCACCTGTAAGCATAGGACCTGAAGCGCGCAGTTGACGTCACCGCGCTGCACACTCGGGGTCATCGGCTGCTCCCGCGCCCAGTCGAGGAGGCGGGACGGAATCCCGGTCTTGGCTCGGGGCTTCAGTTTATCGCCTAAGATATATTATGCGAAACGTAATGCCGGGGTTGGGCCTGACGCCGGCTATTTGCGCCGATCCTGCAGGCGCGCCGCCAGACTGGACGTGTCCCATCGGGAACCGCCCATCCCCTGCACCTCCGAATAGAACTGGTCGACCAGGGCCGTGACGGCCAGATGCGATCCATTGGCGCGCGCCTCGTCCAGCACCAGACCGAGATCCTTTCGCATCCAGTCGACCGCGAAGCCAAAGTCGAACTCACCGGTGGCCGCCGTCTTCCAGCGATTGTCCATCTGCCATGACTGAGCCGCGCCCTTGGAGATGGCGTCATAGACCGCTTCGGCGTCCAGTCCGGCCGACTGGGCGAAATGCACGGCCTCGGCCAGCCCTTGGACGACGCCGGCGATGGCGATCTGGTTGACCATCTTGGTCAACTGACCAGAGCCGGAAGGCCCCATGTGCTTGACCGCCTTCGAATATGTCTTCAGCGCTGCAGTAGCCCGCTCCAGCGCCGCCGCGTCGCCACCGGCCATCACGCTGAGCTGGCCGTTCTCCGCCCCGGCTTGCCCCCCGGACACCGGCGCGTCGATGAAGGCCACGCCCTGCCGCCCGGCCAGCGCGGACATGTCGCGCGCGACGCGGGCGGAGGTCGTGGTGTGGTCCACGATGGCGGCGCCGCGCGCGAGATGCGGCAGCGCCTCGGCCACGACCCGGCGAACGTCGTCGTCGTTGCCCACGCAGAGGATGAACAGGTCCGCGCCCTCGGCCGCATCGGACACCGTCGCGCAGTATCGCCCGCCGGTTGCCGCAGACCAGGCCTCGGCCTTCGCGGGCGAGCGATTATAGCCCGAGACCTCGTGCCCCGCAGCGACCAGATGCCTGGCCATGGGCGCGCCCATGACGCCCAGCCCGACGAAACCGATCTTCATGCTTCAGGCTCCGACGCGACGCCGTATTGTCCACGATAGTAGGTCAGGGCGTCGCCCGGCCGCGTCTCGAAGGCCTCGACCGCGCCGACGATGGTCAGATGGTCGCCCATGACGATCCGTTCGTGCGCGCGGCAAACCAGACGCGTCAGAGCGTTCTTCAGACGCGGCGGCTGGGCGCTGGAATTGTCGAACTCTTCTTCCGACAGACGACAGACGCCCCAGGCGAAGCGGTCGGACATTTCGCGGTCCTCGACCGGGAGCATGTGGACGGCGAAGCGCTCGGCGCCGGCGAAGGCGTCGTGGCGGTCCGAAGCGCGATCGAGACACCACAGGATCATCGGCGGCCTCAGGGACACCGAGGTAAAAGAGTTGACGGTGATGCCGTACGACCCCTCGACGGTATGGGCCGTCACGACGCAGACCCCGGTCGCGAATCCGCCGAGCGCCCGCCGATACAGGGCGGCGTCGAAGGCGGCGTCTGACGCGAAATCCTGGTCTGTGCTCATCCGCCGACGACTAGGCGACCACTCGCGGGCGGGCAACGACAATCGTACGCGCGGCTTGCGACCCGATTGCATACCGCTTCTTAACGCGGGCCGCCGATGGTGTGGCTAACGAACTGCGTTAAGGCCCCTGCCCGATGTCGATGAACGACCGCCCGATCCTGATCAAGAAGGTGAAGAAGGTCGTCGGCCACGGCCACCACGGCGGTGCCTGGAAGGTCGCCTACGCCGACTTCGTGACGGCGATGATGGCCTTCTTCCTGCTGATGTGGCTGATCAACACGACCGACCCCGAGCAGAAGCGCGGCATCGCCGAATATTTCGCTCCGGCCAGCGTGTCGCAGACGACGTCGGGCTCGGGCGGCATACTGGGCGGCACCTCGCTGGGCGACGACGGCGACAAGAGTTCGGGCTCAATGTCGGTCATCACCCAAATGGCTCCCGAAGCGCCCCAGGACGCGCCCCAGGACGCCGGCCAGAACTCCACTCTCACCGCCGCCAGCGAAGAGGCGCTGCGCGAGGAGATCGCCCGTCGCGAAGCCGCACAGTTCGCCTCGGCCGCAGAGTCCCTGCGCCAGGCCATGCAGTCCATGCCGGAACTGGCAGAACTGTCGAAACAGCTGATCATCGACCAGACGCCCGAGGGGCTGCGCATTCAGCTGGTCGATCAAGAAGGCCGCTCGATGTTCGAGCCGAACTCGACCCGACCCAACCCGCGCGCCCAATTGCTGCTGCGGGCTGTGTCGAAGGTCATCACCCAACTGCCGAACCGGATTTCCGTGACCGGCCACACCTCGGCCCAGGCCGGTTCCAACCGCGCGACGGCCCCCACCGACTGGACCCTGTCTTCCGAGCGCGCCAATGCCTCGAGACTGGTGCTGCAGGGCGCGGGCGTCGACGCCGATCGGGTCTATCAGGTTTCGGGCAAGGCCGGCTCCGATCCGCTCTATCCCGACGATCCGTCTCTGGCGGGCAACCGGCGGATCGCCATCGTGCTGTTGCGCGAGGCGCCGGTCCTGCCCACGGACACCAGTCTGTGATCCGCTCGCGTCTCATCTTTCGGGTGGCGCGCGAAAAGACTTGCGGCTCACGTCAGCGCCCGGCCAAATCGACACATGATGCCAGCGTCGCCAAAATCTGGGCGGATTCGGATGTGGACGTGACGCCGTGACCCAGTTCGTTCCCCAGCGCCAGATTCGTTTCTACATGACCTCGGTGGCCCCCTGCCCTTATCTGCCGGGCCAGACCGAGCGGAAGGTGTTCGCCACCCTGCCCTTCACCGAAGGCGCGCACGTCAATGACGAGCTGACCCAGGCGGGGTTCCGTCGCAGCCAGAACATCGCCTACCGGCCCGCCTGCGAGGCCTGCGACGCCTGCGTCTCTGTGCGGATCCCGACGACGGGGTTCAGCTTCTCGCGGTCCCAGCGCAAGGTCCTGTCGCGCAATGCCGACCTGACGCGCGATCTGGTCGAGGCCGAGGCGACGACGGAGCAGTTCGACTTGCTGCGCCGCTATCTGCAAGGCCGACACCCCGGCGGCGGCATGAACGCCATGGGCTGGCTCGACTACGTCGCCATGGTCGAGGACACGGCGGTGCGCACGCATCTGATCGAGTATCGCCTGCCCTCCGCCGACGGAGGCCCGGGCGATCTGGTCGGCGTCTGCCTGACCGACCTGCTCGGCGACGGCCTGTCGATGGTCTACAGCTTCTTTGATCCGGCGCGGGAGGCGCGCAGCCTGGGCCGGTTTGCCATTCTGGACCATGTCCGTCAGGCGACGACGGTCGGCCTGCCGTTCGTCTATCTCGGCTATTGGGTCCGGGGTTCGAAGAAGATGGACTACAAGGCCGCGTTCAGGCCGATGGAACAGCTGACACGGCTCGGATGGGAGCGGATGAGCTAGCTGGTCATCGGCACGGAGGTCTCGGGCCCGCCCAGGGCGTCACCGGACCACGGCCCCGGATCGCGACCGCCACCAAACCTGGTCAGGGCGTCGACCCGCTTCTGGATTGACGGGTGGGTGGCGAACAAACCCTCCAAGCCCTTGCCGTTCGGCTGATTGTCCAGGAAAAGCTGCTGAAGCTCATCAGGTCCCTTCAGGCTGGAGCGGCCCTCGACCTTGCGCAGGGCCGAAATCATGGCGTCGGGGTTCTTGGTCAGTTCGACCGCGCCAGCATCAGCGACGAACTCCCGTGTCCGCGACAGCATCATGCGCACCACGATGGCCAGGGCGAACCCGACCACGGCGAAGGCGATCCCGATCAGGATCAGCGGCATGGCGTTCTTGTTGCTCCGCCGCCCGCCGCCGCGCGAATAGAGCAGGCCCCGGAAGACCATTTCCGCGATGACGCTGATGATGCCCGCGAAGATCGAGGCGATCACCATCGTCCGCACGTCCTTGTTGATGACGTGGGTCAGTTCGTGAGCCAGGACGGCCTCCAGCTCGTCCCGGGTCAGGGCGTCCACGATCCCCCGGGTGACGGTGATGCTGTACTGGCCCTCGTGCAGACCGGTGGCGAAGGCATTCAGGCTGTCGTCGGCGATGATCCTCAGGGCCGGCGTGCGCAGACCCCTGGAGATCGCGAGGTTTTCCAGCAGGTTGTAGAGCTCCGGTTCGGACTTGCGCTCGACCTTGCGCGCCCCTGTCATCATATCGACCATGGCCTGGCTGCCGAAATAGGCGATGGCGAACCAGACGGCGGCGACCGCGAAAGCCAGAGGCACGGTCCAGCCCAGCCAGGACGCGGCCAGCGCCATGTCGTCGCCCAGTCCCCTGCCCGTGCCCGGCATGAAGCCCAGACCCATCAGGATCAACTGCACCCCGTAGAGGATGCAGGCCACCAGTAAGGGGAAGCTCGCCAGCAGCAGGATGGACCGGGTGTTGTTCGCCCAGATGTGGGTCTGGAGCCCGACGGCGGCCATCGATGCGGTCCCCTACGCTGTGAAGCTGACCTTGGGCGGGGCAGCGGTCATTGAGGCCCGGTCGCCCTCGCCCACGTCGAAGAAGGGCTTGTCGGAGCCGAAACCGACCATGCCCGCGAACAGAACGGTCGGGAACTGGCGACGGACGGCGTTGAACTCGCTGACCGCGTTGTTGAAGAAGCGGCGGGCGGCGGCCAGCTTGTTCTCGATGTCGGAAAGCTCGCGCTGCAGCTCGAGGAAGTTGGTGTTGGCCTTGAGGTCCGGATAGGCCTCGGCGACGGCGAACAGACGACCCAGGGTGGCGGTCAGCATGTTCTCGGCCTGGACCTTGTCGTTGACCGAGGTCGCGCCGGCGGCGGCCGCGCGGGCTTGGGTCACCGCGTCGAGGGTGCCGCGCTCGTGCGAGGCGTAACCTTTCACGGTCTCGATCAGATTGGGGATCAGGTCCTGGCGCTGTTTCAGCTGCACGTCGATGTCGGCGAACGACTGGTCGGCGCGCTGGTCCAGAGCGACCAGCTTGTTGTAGGCGCCGACAATGACGAACAACACCACGGCGACGATGACGGCGATGACGATAAGGGTGGTCAGCATTGCGGTCTCCAGTTCAGCCGATGATCGACCGACCATGATTATCGGGCACCGAGGCGACCCTCGATAGCGAAATCGACGTCACCTGAATTTGCGCAAGCCCCGAGGCCCCTGCCGCCCCGCGCCCGCGCGCTTGCCCAGCCAGTCCCGCCAGTCGGGCCAGTTGCGGCGGCGGGAGCCTCCGTCGACCCATTCGGGACCGTTGGCGCTGTCGAAGACGGCAACATCGGCGAGACCGCCCTGTTTGTAGCCTTGCAGCTTCACCCCCTTGCCGCGGCCCATCTCGGGCAGGTCGGCGAGGGGGAAGATCAGCGCCTTGATGTTGTCGCCGATGGCCGCGACGTGGTCGCCGGTGACGCGCAGGGCGGCCAGCATCTCGCCGTTCAGCACCTGTTTGCCACCGCGCTTCTGGGCCAGCAGTTCGTCTTCGGGGGCGATGAAGCCGTAGCCGGCCTTTGACGCGATCAGCAGCTTCCCGCCCGGCTGGTGCATGAACAGGTTCACGATCCCGGCCTTTTCGTCGAGGTCGATTATCAGCCGCAGCGGCTCGCCGTGGCCGCGCCCGGACGTCAGCTTGTCCGCGCCGACGGTGAAGATGCGGCCGTCCGAGGCCGCGACCAGCAGCTTGTCGATCGTATAGCCGGGCACGAGGAAGGCGAGGCTGTCACCCTCCTTGAACTTGAGCTCCGACGGGTCCTCGACCTTGCCCCGGGTGGCGCGGATCCAGCCGCGTTCCGACAGGATCACGGTGATGGCCTCGCGCGGGATGAAGGCCTCGACCGAGGCGAAGGCGGCGGTGTCGACGGCTTCGGCGATCGTGGTCCGGCGCGGCGAGACCAGGGCCTTGCGCACGGCCTCAAGGTCCTTGCCGACCTGTTTCCACTGTTTGGTGGGCGAGGAAGACAGCGACTGTAGTGCCGAAAGCTCGTCGACCAGTGCCTTGAATTCCTTCTCGATCGTCATTTCCTCGATCCGCGCCAGCTGGCGCAGGCGGGTGTCGAGGATGAAGTCGGCCTGGAGTTCCGAAAGGCCGAAACGGGCGATCAGGACGGCCTTTGGCTGCTCCTCCTCGCGGACGATGCGGATGACCTCGTCGAGGTTGAGGAAGACGATCCGCAGGCCTTCGAGCAGGTGCAGCCGCTTCTCGACCCGGCCGATGCGCCATCCGGCGCGGCGCACCAGCACCTCGCGGCGGTGATCGAGGAAGGCCTGAAGACAGGCCTTCAGCCCCATGACGCGCGGCGTGCCCATGGCGTCCAGCACGTTCATATTGACCGGGAAGCGCACTTCGAGATCGGAAAGCTTGAACAGGCTTTCCATAAGAACTTCAGGTTCTACCGTCCGCAACTTCGGTTCAAGAATCAGCCGGATGTCCTCGGCCGACTCGTCGCGCACGTCACCCAGCAGCGGGGCCTTCTTGTGCTCGATCAGGTCGGCCAGGTCGGCGATCAGCCTGGACTTTCCGACCTGGTAGGGCATCTCGGTGACGATGATCCGCCAGACGCCGCGGCCGAGGTCCTCGGTCTCCCAGCGCGCCCGCAGGCGCACCCCGCCCCGACCCGTCTCATAGGCGTCGAGGATGGAGGCGTGGCCCTCGACGGCCACGCCGCCGGTCGGGAAGTCGGGACCGGGCACGATCTGCGCCAGTTCCGCGGTTGTCGCGTCCGGCCGTTCGAGCAACAGGTGGCAGGCGTCTATCAGCTCGCCGACATTGTGGGGCGGGATCGACGTTGCCATGCCGACGGCGATGCCCGACGAGCCGTTGGCCAGCAGGTTGGGGAAGCCGGCGGGCAGGACGATCGGCTCCTCGTCCTGATCGTCATAGGTGGCCTTGAAGTCTACCGAGTCCTGGTCGATGCCCTCCATCAGCAGGACCGCGGCGGCCGTCAGCTTGCACTCGGTGTAGCGCATGGCCGCGGCGTTATCGCCGTCGATGTTGCCGAAATTGCCCTGGCCGTCGACCAGCGGATAGCGCTGGGAAAAGTCCTGGGCCAGGCGCACCAGGGCGTCATAGATCGAGGCGTCGCCGTGCGGGTGATAGCCGCCCATGACCTCGCCCACGACCTTGGCGCATTTGCGCGCCGCCGCCTGCGGGTTCAGCCGCATCTGGTGCATGGCGTACATGATGCGCCGGTGCACCGGCTTGAAGCCGTCGCGCACGTCCGGCAGCGCCCGGTTGGTGATGGTCGACAGCGCATAGGCCAGGTAGCGACGCGACAGCGCCTCGCTCAACGGCTCGTCGACGATGCGGCCGCCTTCCGGCGGCGGGGTGTGAACGGTCATGGGGTCCGAATCGGCGGTATGGAGGGTGAAGTCTAGCGGCCAGAGTCCGGCCCGCCGCTAATTTCAGCGGACATTGCGGACTCATCGGACTCTTCGAAGGGCTCGACGTCAGTCTCACCGCCGCCGTTGATGGCTGCGATCATCGACGCCCGCAGATAGTCCGTCTTGCTGTAGGGCTGGACATCCACATTGATCCGGGCGCTGACCAGGTCGGCGAGACGCACGACCCTGAGCCAGGCCGCCGCTTCATTGGGACCATCCAGCGCGGCGCACTCGGCCGCCCGTCGGAAGGCATAGCGGCACAGACCGTTCGCGTCCGGCAACAACAGCAGACCGCGCAGATCCTCGTTTGCGATATGGCTGACGTCGGCCAGTTCGGGCCAGGTCGCCTGGTCAGACTGAAATCTGTCGCGAAGGGCATCAAACGCGGACGCCGGTTCGTCGTCACGCCGCCATTGATCGAGCGCCGCAAGGCGTCGGATGCTGCGGGCGGTGAACCCATATCGCTCTCCAAGGACGGTCGAGGAGGTTCCCGCGACATAGTCGCGGCGGACGGCCTCCCAGGTTTCGGGAGAGCGGCGGGTAAGGGGTGGCATGGGCAAGTGGGTCATGGCCGCATTATCCCACGGTCTCGGGCAGTGCTGGACATTCACGGATAGCAACACGGTTTGGCTTTGTTTTGTCTAGGCTCAGGACTCATTGATCATAGCCAGAAGATCACCGTGGCGTCGATCATCAGCCGCTCGGGTCTCGGCCCCTTGGCCGACAGTTCGGCGAAGATGCGGTTGAAGACGCCCAGCCGGCTCCAGCGGATGAAGCGGTTGTAGATCGTCTTGTGCGGCCCGTAGTCCCTGGGTGCATC
>NZ_JBDNHO010000093.1:0-39253 GCF_041688735.1 Brevundimonas sp. | reverse complement strand
GAGAACATGTTCGGCAGGCTCAAGGACTGGCGACGCATCCATACCCGCTACGACCGATGCGCACACACCTTCATGTCCGCCATCGCCATCGCCGCAACCGTCATCTTCTGGCTATGACGCAATGAGTCCTGAGCCTAGGTGGAGCCCTACGCCACCGCCGATCAGGTCTGGCAGGGCGCGCTGATCTTCGCGCGGATCGGCGCGGTGCTGATGCTCATTCCCGGGATTGGCGAGAGCTATGTGCCGCCGCGCATCCGCCTGTCGCTGGCCCTGGTCGTGTCGCTGGCGTTATGGCCGGTGATTGGCGGGGTCCTCCCCGCGCTCCCGGCCACCGTGGGCGCCATGGCGGGATGGATAATCCGCGAGGTCGTGGTCGGCCTGATGATCGGCGCCCTGCTGCGCAGCTTCACCACCGCCCTGACGACCGCGGGCGAGATCGTCTCGCTGCAGACCACCCTGGCCTTCGCCCAGACCGCCAATCCGATGCAGGCCCAGCCGGGCACTACCATCTCCGCCTTCTTGCTACTGCTGGGCACGGCCCTGATCTTCGCCACCAACACCCATCACCTTTTCATCGCCGGGCTGGTCGGCTCCTATGAGCTGATCGCGCCGGCCCGGCCGCTGATCACCGGCGACTTCGCCACCCTGGCCATCCGCACCCTCGGGGACAGTTTCATGCTGGGGGTCCAGCTTTCGGCCCCGGTCCTTGTCTTCGCCCTGATCTTCAACCTGGCCTCGGGCCTGGTCGGCCGCGTCATGCCGCAGTTCCAGGTCTTCTTCGCCGCCGCCCCGCTCAGCGTCATCCTGGGCCTGTCGGTCTTCGCCCTGTCGCTGGGTGTGCTGGGGACGGTCTTCATCGACCGCTATCGCGCCCTGGCCCGGCTGTTCGTCGGAGGCGCGGGTGGCTGACACTCCCGATCCCGAATCCAAGACAGAAGAGGCCACACCGCGAAAACTCGCGGACGCGCGCAAGAAGGGCGACGTCGCCAAATCACCCGATGTCGCCTCGGCCCTCAGCCTGATGGGGGCGGCGGCCGTCGTGCTGCTGGCCGGAGGCGGGTTCGCCAACGCCATGGCCGAACAGTTGCTGCCCTTCATCGCCTCGCCCCACACCATGCTCGGCGGTCTGCGCGCGGGCGCGGGGGTCGAGATCGGGGCTCAGGCGCTGTGGGCCATCACCCCCTTCCTCGGGGCGGTCATGCTGGCCACCATCCTGGGCGGGGCGGGCGGTAATCTGGCCCAGTCCGGCCTGATCTTCACCGGCGAAAAGCTGAAGCCCGACTGGTCCAAGGTGAATCCGATCGCCGGTTTCAAGCGATTGTTCGGGCCGGACGGCATCTTCCAGTTCATCAAGACCTTGCTCAAGCTGCTGGCCGTCAGCGTCACCTGCTGGTTCGTGCTCGCGCCGCATGCGAGCGAGCTCCAGAATCTGGCGGCCATGTCGCCCGCGTCCATCCTGCCGTTCGCCCGCGACCTGGCCATAGCGCTGATGGGCGCGGCCCTGATCTTCCTCGGCTTCGCCGCCGGGGCCGATTATGTGTGGCAGCGCCACCGCTTCGCCGAGCGGATGAAGATGACCATGGAAGAGCTCAAGGAAGACTACAAACAGTCCGAGGGCGACCCGCACGTCAAGGCCAAGCTGAAGCAGATCCGCGCCCAGCGCAGTCGCCAGCGGATGATGCAGAACGTGCCCACCGCCACCGTCATCGTCACCAACCCGACGCACTATTCCGTGGCCCTGCGCTACGACCCGGACAAGGGCGACGGCGCGCCGATCTGCGTCGCCAAGGGGGTCGACTCCCTGGCCCTGCGCATCCGAGAGGTGGCCCGCGAGCACGCCGTGCCGATCGTCGAGAACGTCCCTTTGGCCCGCGCCCTCTACGCCGTGGTCGGGGTCGACGAGACTATACCGCGCGAGCATTTCGAAGCCGCCGCCAAGGTCATCGGCTTCGTCATGCAGAAGCGGAAGAGGGGGTAGACCAGCCCGCCCTAGTTTCCGCCCGACACCGGCATGGGTATGATCTCGGCGCCGCCCTCGGGCGCCGGTGCCCGGGCGACCTGGGCGACCGGCATGCGCACGGTCACAGCGGTACCTTCGCCCAGGGTGGAGTCGATGCTCATCCGTCCGCCGTGCAGTTCGCTCAAGGCGCGCACCAGCGACAAACCCAGGCCCGTGCCCTGGCGGCGCTGCTCGATCTCTCCGGCCTGTTCGAAAGGGCGGCCCAGGCGGCGCACGTCCTCTGGCGCTATGCCGATGCCGGTGTCGGCGACGACGATCTCCAGATAGGGGCCTATGGCCTCGACCGCGACCGTCACCGCCCCGCCCGGCGGCGTGAATTTCACCGCGTTGGAGAGCAGGTTCAGCGCGATCTGCTTCAGGGCGCGTTTGTCCGCCGCCACCTCGACGATTTCGGCGGGTAGCACGCCGGACAGGGACACGCCCTTGTCGTCGGCGTTGACCCGCACCAGGGCAATGGCGGCTGAAACCGTCTCGCGAGCGTCGAACCGCTCCAGCGTCAGCACGTAGCGCTCAGCCTCGATCTTGGACACGTCCAGCACGTCGTTGATCAAATCCAGCAGGTGGCCGCCGGCCTCATGGATGTCTTCGACGTAGGCGGCGTAGCGCTCGGGCATGGGGCCGAACAGGCGCTGGCGCATGATGTCCGAGAAGCCGATGACCGCGTTCAGGGGCGTGCGCAGTTCGTGGCTCATATTGGCCAGGAAACGGGTCTTGCCGGCTTCGCGCGCTTCCGCCTCGACCCGGGCCGTGTCCAGCCCCAGTTCGCGCGCGTACTGGGAGGTGGCGTCGAAGGCCTGGGCGATCAGGCGGGGCGCGGCGGCGGAAGGGTCGTCGAGCCGTCGCAGGATGAGCTGGATTCGGCGGTCTAGCGCCAGCCGGGGCGCAAACGCGGCCGAGGCGTCATGGCCCTGGGCCGCGCGCTCCATGGCGGCCAGAAGGCGAGGCCGGTCCGGCGCGTGGACGGCGGCGATCAGTCCCGTCTCGAACAGCGGGTCGACCGGCAGGGTCGCGGGCGGCGCGCCATAGGCGGCCACGACGCGTCCCGACGCTTCAAGCACCAGGGTCAGGCCCGGCTGGGCGGCGAGCAGTGCCTCGACGCGCGCGGCCTCGGCCTCGGCCGTCGCCAGACGTGTCTCGCGTTGCCGCCACGACAGGCCCACGGCAAGAGAGGCCGCCGCAGCGGTCAGGACCGCCGAAAGGGCGGCGAGTACGGGCATGTGAGGACCCGAACCCACCAGCCAGACGGAGGAGAGGCCCGCCAGAGCCGCGACCGCGACCCCGGCCGCGCCGGCCTGGACCGGTCTGTGGCCGCCCAGTGCCAGTCCGGCGGCGAGGGGCAGGAAGACAAAGCCGGCCAGCGGTCCCGTCAACCCGCCGGAAAGCGCGGCGGCCAGAAGCGCGGCCAGGCCCCACACAGCCAGCAAGGCGGTCCTCTGATTGCCGCCGTCGCGTTGCAGCAGGCCCAGTCCCGTCAGACCGGGAATGACCATGGCCAGCACGGCGTAGAAGACCGGCCCGTCGATGTCCCCCAGCCAGCGCCCGCCCAGCGCCAGCAAAGCGGCCGCGACCGCCCAGCCCGCATGCCAGGCGGCCAGCCCCGGCCGGTCGCGGGCCGGAAGGGTTCCGGTCGCGGTCTCGGTTGCAGATTTCGGGTCTGGGCGGTCGGTGGAGTTCAAATGCGCTGGCATGCCGGATGGGTTGATGCCGGACGGGAGCGGCCCGGCAAGATAGCCTAGCCGGGGGGGCGAGTCGCCCAAAGCTCGCACCCGTCTGAGGGGATTGTCTCTTGCGGTTGTCGTTGTCGCCTGTCGGTCCTATTTGGCGAAGATGAGCGACGCGGCCTCCATCGACGACACCCTGGCTGAACTGGTCGAGGAATTCGACCTTCTCGGCGATTGGGAAGGCCGGATCGAATATGTCATCGATCTGGGCAAGGGTCTGGCGCCGCTGGATGACTCCGACCGGGCCGAGGCCAACAAGGTCCCGGGCTGTGCCGCCCAGGTCTGGCTGGCCGTGCGCCGCCGCGGGGACCGCCTGAACTTGCTGGCCGACAGCGACAGCGCGCTGGCCAAGGGCAACATCGCCCTGTTGCTGAAACTCTATTCGGGACGAACCCCGTCCGAGATTCTTGGTTTCGACGCTCGCGCGGCGCTCGATCGCCTCGGCCTGCCCTCGGCCCTGACGCGGCAACGCGCCAACGGACTGAACAGCATGGTCGGCCGCATCCGCGAAGCCGCCCTGGCGGCGGGCTGAGCAGGCCTAGTGATATGAACCCGTCGCCGACAGCGTCGGACGACCGTCACCCGTGTCCTCGACGTCGACATTCAGCGAGATCGCGTCGGGCCGCGTGAGGCGGCGGGTCCATCGACGTGTGTCGGGATCCGCGGCCGTCCAGTTCTCGTTTCTGCGCAAAACCATGCCAGCGGCCGCGCCGAGCTCGCGCGCGCTTGCGCGCTTCGACCGGATCGAACAGCGGACGGCATAGACCTCGCGCTCGCCTTGCATGACCGTGTTCTCGCCAAACGTGACCCACCAGGCCCCGTCCCTGGACACCAGTTCGATTTCAGACGCCCAGTCGGGAATCGGGGGCGCGTCCGTCGGGAGACGGAATTCCATGTCGCGTGCGGCCTTGATGGTGGTTTCGAAGCTCTGGGCGCGGCTGGCATAGGGCAGGCACACCTTCGCCAGGACGAAGCCGCCAAAGATGTCCTGGCTCGTCGCCGGGGGGGTGGGGACCAACGCCAACGCCGACGCCAGAGCGAAGCAACACAATGCCTTCAAGACACATCCCCAACTGTGGGTCGGTACAGTCGCCGAACCCAACGCAAGAACGCGCCCCCGAAGAAGCGCGCGCTGGTCCGACCTTAGGGGCGACGAACCCCCGGAAAAAGTTACGAGACTGTAATGTGGCGCGAGCGCGTTCCGTCGTTCACCCGATACGATAGTGGGCGGCCAAAGCCTGTAATCCTGCCTTCAGCAGGACCTTCCCCTCGCGGCGGCGCAGACCCAGGCCCTCTTCCGCCGCCTGAAGGGCGGTTGCGCGGACACATATCCGGTCCACCATCTCGCGCGCCGAGCCACAGGCCGCCAAGGCGGTCTCGACCCGTCGGCTCGCGGCTAGGGCCCGGTCGCCGGGCTCCATGCGCGCCGCCGAAACTCCCTCCGAGCGGGGCAGGGCGTCCCATCGCATGGTCAGGGACGGTCCCTTCAAAGCCACCTCGGCGTCCGCGCCCAGTCGTTCGGCCGCAGCGACCTCGGCCGGGTTCAGCCATGGCCTGCCGTCCGCGTCCCGCCGCCCCGCCAGCCACGCGACGGCCGATCGCGCAACATTGGCTCGCCGCGTGACGGCGCGTCCGTCCGCCTCCATGACGCTCAGGGCGCCGTCCATCGTTCCCGGCCGCCCGGCCCGATCGGCGGCCTCCGGCGTGGCGGCCCGTGGGCGCGCCCTCCAGCCGCCGCCGGGCCTTGACCTCAGGCCGGGGTCCTCCGCCAGGGCGCGGAACGCGGCCTCGTCAATGGTCGTCATAACCCGCGCGCGCCGGTCGCGCCCCACGCGCAGTGCATAGCCGGTCCCCATCGCCTCCAGCCATCCGCCTTGCCGGGCCAGCAGCCGCCGCGCCCGTCCCAGATCGGTCATGCCGACGGCTCCCATCGGGGTCCGGCCAGCGCGTCGCGCGCGCAGCGTTCCAGCCGTTCCAGCAGGGCGTCCAGCGATGCGCGGTCGCGTTCGTCCTCGGCCCAGCGACAGGCCGCTGCCGCCGTGGCCCGGTTCAGGCCGAAGGCATGGCCGACACGGTCGATCGGCCAGCCGAAGGTGACATAGGCCAGGTACATGGCGAGCCATCGCGCCTTGCAGGCCGGACCCTTCGGGCGAATCCGCGCGACCATCGCTTCGACCGGCACCCCGGTCGCCGCGGCGACCAGCTGGAGCGCCAGCCCCGCCTTGATCCGGTCGCCGGTGTTCACCGGCACGCGATACGCTTCATCCAAGGCCTTGCTCCCTATGTCGATCGATTTCGATCATAGGAATATATGTCCATGCCGCGTCTGAATCGGACGCAGGGATGCCGTTCGCCGGGGCCGCGATCGCAACAGGATCAATAAAATGCGTCTGGTTGACTCGTGGCTATCGACGCCGATTCGCAAATCAGCCTACGATTCGTCTCAATGGAAGGATGTTAACCCTTCTTAAGTTTTTCGGCGGTTAACGTTCGAACAAGGTTACCCGGAAACCGGTGAGCCATATTTGAGGCCAAGCTTCGCCTGGAGGGGCATCAATGCGCGTTCTGCTTATTGAAGACGATCATGCGACCGCGCAAAGCATCGAGTTGATGCTGAAGTCAGAAGGCTTCAACGTCTACACGACGGACCTCGGCGAAGAGGGCATCGATCTGGGCAAGATCTATGATTACGACCTGATCCTGCTGGACCTTAACCTGCCGGACATGAATGGCCTCGAGGTGCTGCGCCAGCTGCGCGTCGGCAAGGTCAACACGCCGGTGATGATCCTGTCGGGCTCTTCCGAGATCGAAACCAAGGTCAAGACCTTCGGCGGCGGTGCCGACGACTATATGACCAAGCCCTTCCACAAGGACGAGCTGATCGCGCGCACCCACGCCGTGGTCCGCCGCTCCAAGGGTCACGCCCAGGCCATCATCCACACCGGCGAGATCGCCGTGAACCTGGATGGCAAGACGGTTGAGGTGCACGGCCACCGCGTCCATCTGACGGGCAAGGAATACCAGATGCTGGAGCTGCTCTCGCTGCGCAAGGGCACCACCCTGACCAAGGAAATGTTCCTCAACCACCTGTACGGCGGCATGGACGAGCCCGAGCTGAAGATCATCGACGTCTTCATCTGCAAGCTGCGCAAGAAGCTGGCGACGGCGGCCGGCGGCAAACATTACATCGAGACCGTCTGGGGCCGCGGCTATGTGCTGCGCGACCCGACGGAAAACACCGCCCCGGCCCCGGTCAGCGCCGCCGCCTGAGCCGGTCGAAAATCGAATACGTGTGAACGCCCGCCGGAGCGATCCGGCGGGCGTTAGCGTACTCTATAATGACGACCACGCCGGTTGTGCCGAGTTCTCGCTGCGTTCAAACAGAACGATCTTTATCTTGCGTCACGTAGGGCAGGGTCGGATAGCGTGCGTTTCTTACAAATGCTCACCAAATGAACATTGACCAGGCTGAAGAGCACCAGTCCCGAGCGACCAGCTCAGGTAAGAATCGCCATCTACAATCACAGAATAATCAGACTTGTAATCTCCAATCACATTAAATATCTGGTCCGTGTTTTCAGGCCACCAAAAGTATCGTGTTCTAATTCTCACTGCCTCGAGATAAGACGGGCCAACTACGAGCATCACTCCTCGCTTGGGAGAGCAAATTTCGTCTTCAAGCTCGTGGGCGGCGCGAGAAATAGCAGTGAAACGAGTAAGATAAGTTTCTGGAACCAAGACGTGTGCAAAGAATTCTACTTCGGGAATGATTTCATTCTCGATATGATTGGCAAATTTTGCAACGATACCGAAGTATAGATTCGGATCGGTCCGAATATCTTCCTTGGAGAGTCCCTGCTGAGACAGATAGCTTTCCACGAATCTGAAATGGTCTCGAGGCGGGCTGCCGTGGAGCCCAATGAAAGATCCGGGTAGCACGGTAAGACGACCGCTTGCCGCAGGCAGTATATAATTGGCGCATGACGAGAAGCATTGTCCCTCGATGATCACGTCAATGTCGTTGTCGTAGATCAGCCGGGCAATTCGCATTGTAGCGCGCGTATTGCCGCCGTAGCTGTCAACAACCAGAACTGAAATATCCGAAGCCAATTCACTGAAGGATTCAGCACTCGTTGAGTCGAGTGAGCCTTTTAAGCAATATACTGAAGAGCCGGCGAGTCTCGACGGCCCGCCCCGACATAATTCGGCGTTTGCAGTGGCGCTCTGGAGAGTCATTGCCTCGTCCTCAGCGCGTTTTTCAATGGGCGCGAGGGAAAAAAGCATTGAAATGGCAAGGACAGTTGAGATTGGGCTCATGGCGGTGACAAACGTGCCAGCCTCAGGAATTCAGAGACGGGCACGTTTTCAGTCAGGCGACCTCTTGTTGTTTTTCTGGCGGAGGAAGATTCTTGCCTGTGCAGTATGCTGAAGCTAATCTCGCTCCACAAGGGCACCACCCTGACCAAGGAAATGTTCCTCAATCACCTGTACGGCGGCATGGACGAGCCCGAGCTGAAGATCATCGACGTCTTCATCTGCAAGCTGCGCAAGTAGCTGGCGACGGCCGCCGGCGGCAAACACTATATCGAGACCGTCTGGGGCCGCGGCTATGTGCTGCGCGACCCGTCGGAAAACTCGGCTCCGCCCCCGGTCAGCGCCGCCGCCTGAGCCGGTCGAAAATCGACACAAGGAAACGCCCGTCAGAGCGATCCGGCGGGCGTTCCGTCTCATCGCTTCGTCAGTATATTTGGTACATCTGCCGTTCGCGCGCGATCTCGTCGCGCGACATGGGTTGGGCGTCGGGATCGAAACGGTCCCAGCCCGATTGGCGGTAGGCGTCTCCCCGGGTGGAGGCATCAACGCCGCGACGACCATTCAGCACCTGTTCAATCCGGTCGGCGTCGCCATCGTCGGCTTTGACGCTGACCAAGGAGCCGCCGCGACGCACGCCTTCGGAATAGACATGGGCTTCCTCGTCGGAGTGGCCTGCGTCCGTCATGGCACCTAGCAAGCCGCCGGTGGCACCGCCAGCAACGGCGCCGACCGCGGCTCCAGCGGCGGTGGACGCCAGCCAGCCGGCGGCGACGACGGGGCCGACGCCTGGGATCGCCAGCAGACCCAGCCCGACCAGCAGGCCCGTCCCGCCACCCAGCAAACCACCCGCGGCGGCACCCTTGCCGGCACCCTCGGCGACGTCGTTGTCACCGTCCCCGTCGTGGTCGCCGAGGTGGCCGGACGCATCCCAGCTGGGATTCTCTCCCGGGCGATGGGACTCGTCGGCGTTATTGGAGACTAGGCTGATGCGGTCGTGGGAAATGCCGGAGCGCTCCAGATCTTCGACGGCCTGAACGGCTTCGGAGTGGCTGTCGAACAGCCGGGTCGTTGTCCTGGTCATGAGGTGGTCCAGTGCTGAGTTGGGTTGAGGGGGCGATGTTGAAAGGCGCATCGCCCCGCGCTTGTTCCCCCACTTTTCGGTGAACGGAGGCTGGTACCGGCCGACTTGTTCCGGACACGGAATGTACCCGACGGTCAGCCCACGCTGCGCGTTGCCGTTCAGAACGCCCTGGGCAGACCGGCATCCCGCAGGCCGTGAACCCGGTTCCCCCAAAACGACAACGCCCGCCGGATCGCTCCGGCGGGCGCTTATGTGATCGGGTCTTCCCAGACCTCAACCCTTGGCGACGTAGCCCTTGCCGCCGTTGGACGGGCGACGGCTGCGGGGGCGGCGCTTGATCTCGCCGTCGGGTTTTGCCACGGAGGGCGTGGACGAGTGGCGCGGGTCGTTGTTGCTGGTGCGCGGCCGCTCGCGCGCCATCGGATCGAACGCCCGCTCGGGCGTCGGGCGGGCGTCGCGGCCCGGACCGGGCTTGCGGACGCGGTGCGGTTGCCCGCCGCCCTCCAGCTTGACGCCGTCGCGACGCGGATTGCGGTTGCGGTGCTCGCCCCGGGGACGCTCCTCGCGGTCGGGCATCGTCGCCTTGGTGCCGACGCCGGCGGCCATGATCGACTGGTCCAGCAGGGCAAGCGACTTGTCGTTGCGGCGGTCGGTGGCCGGGATCTTCTGACGCGTGACCTTCTCGATGTCGCGCAGCAGTTTCATCTCGTCGCCGGCGACGAAGCTGATGGCGGTGCCGTCGGCGCCCGCGCGGGCGGTCCGGCCGATGCGATGGACATAGGCTTCCGGCACGAAGGGCAGCTCGAAATTCAGCACGTGCGAAACGCCGTCGACGTCGATGCCGCGGGCGGCGATGTCGGTGGCGACCAAAACGCGCAGCTTGCCGGCCTTGAAGGCGGCCAGGGTGCGTTCACGCTGGGGCTGGCTCTTGTTGCCGTGGATGGCACCGGCTTCGACGCCGCCGGCTTCCAGATAGGCCGCGACCTTGTCGGCGCCGTGTTTGGTCTTGGTGAAGACCAGGCAGCGAGTATAGGTCGGATCGCTGAACATCTCGGTCAGCAGGGCGCGCTTGCGGCCCTGTTCGATGTGGATGATCGACTGGCTGATGCGCTGGACCGTGGTGGCCTGGGGCGTCACAGACACCTTGACCGGGTCCTTGAGCAGTTCGCCCGCCAGCTTGCCGATCTCGGTCGGCATGGTGGCCGAGAAGAACAGATTCTGGCGCATGGCCGGGATGCGGCTGACGATCTGGCGGATCGGCTTGACGAAGCCGAGATCCAGCATCTGGTCGGCCTCGTCGAGGACGAAGATTTCGGTGCAGGACAGGTCCAGCGTCTTCTGCTGCATGTGGTCGAGCAGCCGGCCGGGGGTGGCGACGAGGACGTCGAGACCGGCCTGAATGGCGCGCTCCTGCGGGCCGTATTTCACGCCGCCGAAGACCACGGCGACCTTGAAGCCGAGGTGACGGCCATAGGTCTTGAAGCTCTCGGCGATCTGGCTGGCCAGTTCGCGGGTCGGCGACAGGATCAGGACGCGCGTGGTGCGCGGCTTGGGCGCGACGCGGTTGGCGGCCAGGCGATGCAGGATCGGCAGGGCGAAGGCCGCAGTCTTGCCGGTGCCGGTCTGGGCGATGCCCAGCAGGTCCTTGCCGGCCATGACGTCAGGGATGGCCTGGGCCTGGATCGGGGTGGGGATGGAGTAGCCTTCGGAGGCCAGCGCCTGCAGCAGGGCCGGATTCAGGCCGAAGGTGTCGAATGTCTTGCTCATGGAGCGGGTGTCTTTCGCGTATGCGGCAGCGCGCCTTCTTGTGGGCGCGCGGTCAGAAGGCTCCGCCTTCTCGACCCGACGCGCGCCAGAACAGCGCACCGCCAGTCCGGCTCGCGAAATTGCGATACCGGGTGGATCGGGCGCCGCCCCGCGTGTCCGGGCAGCGAATGAATCTTGAGGAGCCGGCGGCTTCTACAGTCAGACTTCCACTTGGGAGGTCCACACGCGCTGGAGACGCCGGAAATCGCAATTGGTGCGATGCAAGGTCAAATGGGCGTCAACTGCGGCCAAGTCAAGGCGAGGGGGAGCGGCCAGCCGGAACCGACACACCTGCTCACGGTTTGTTACAGCCCCGGCCTCGCCTTCGCGGGCGCAGCACGTTAGTCAGGCCGGACGACGCGACAGGCTCAGGGGCTATGCGATGACTCAGTGGGTGTACGGCTTTGGCGGGGGCTCCGCCGACGGCGATGCGTCGATGAAGAACCTGCTGGGGGGCAAGGGCGCGAACCTGGCCGAGATGTCCTCGCTCGGCCTGCCCGTCCCCCCGGGCTTCACCATCACGACCGAAGCCTGCGTCCACTATTATTCCAAAGGCCAGACCTATCCCGACGTCCTGGCCGAACAGGTCGCCGCCGGACTGAAAAAGGTCGAGCAGGTCGTCGGCAAGACCTTCGGCGACGCCTCGAACCCGCTGCTGGTCAGTGTCCGCTCAGGCGCACGCGCCTCCATGCCGGGGATGATGGATACGGTCCTGAATCTCGGCCTCAACGACCAGACGGTCGAGGGTCTGGCCGCCCTGTCCGGCGACCGCCGCTTCGCCTTCGACAGCTATCGACGTTTCATCACCATGTACTCCAGCGTCGTGCTCGGCCTTTCGCACGACGACTTCGAGGAGGTGCTGGACGATCACAAGGATCGCCTCGGCGTCACCATCGACACCGACCTGACTGCGAAGGACTGGGAAAAGGTCGTCGGCGACTACAAGGTTGTGGTCGAGGATCGCCTCGGTCACGCCTTCCCGCAGGATCCGCAGGATCAGCTGTGGGGCGCCGTGTCCGCCGTCTTCGCCAGCTGGATGAACGATCGGGCCAAATTCTATCGCCGCATGCACGACATCCCCGAGAGCTGGGGCACGGCGGTCAGCGTCCAGTCTATGGTGTTCGGCAATATGGGCGAGACCTCGGCCACCGGCGTCGCTTTCACCCGCAATCCCTCGACGGGCGAAGCCAGGCTTTATGGCGAATTCCTGATCAACGCCCAGGGCGAGGACGTCGTCGCCGGCATCCGCACGCCCCAGTCGCTGACCAACGCGGGCCGGGAAGAGATGGGCGAGACCGCCCCGTCGATGGAAGAAGCCATGCCCGTCGTCTTCGCCGAATTCGTCGGCGTCGTCGACCGTCTGGAAAGCCACTACCGCGACATGCAGGACATCGAGTTCACGGTCGAACAGGGCCGGCTCTGGATGCTACAGACCCGCAACGGCAAACGCACCGCGAAGGCGGCTCTCAAGATCGCCGTCGATCTCGCCGCCGAAGGTTTGATCTCGCAGGAAGAAGCCATCACCCGCGTCGATCCTTCGGCTCTGGACCAGCTGTTGCACCCGACCCTGGACCCGAACGCGGCCCGCTCGGTCGTCGCTGCGGGCTTGCCCGCTTCGCCAGGAGCCGCCACCGGCAAGATCGTCTTCAACGCCGACGAGGCCGAGCGCATCAGCCAGCTGGGCGATGCGGTCATCCTGGTGCGCGAGGAGACGTCGCCCGAGGACATCCACGGCATGCACGCGGCGCGTGGAATCGTCACAGCGCGAGGCGGCATGACCAGCCACGCGGCCGTCGTGGCGCGCGGCATGGGTCGGCCCTGCGTCTCCGGCGCGGGGGAAATCCACATCGACGACAGGGCCGGGACCTTCACGGCGCGGGGTCGCGTGTTCAAGGCGGGCGAGATCATCACCATCGACGGCTCGAAGGGCGAGGTGCTGGACGGCGCAGTCGCCATGATCGAGCCCGAGCTGACCGGCGACTTCCAGACCCTGATGGCCTGGGCCGACGCGGTTCGCCGACTGAAGGTCCGCGCCAATGCGGAGACCCCGCTGGACGCCCGCACCGCGCGTGGCTTCGGCGCTGAAGGCATCGGCCTGTGCCGGACCGAGCATATGTTCTTCGACGACGCACGCATCGCCGCCGTACGCGAGATGATCCTCGCCGACGACGAGGCCGGGCGCCGAGCGGCGCTGGCCAAGATCGCCCCGTTCCAGAAGGCCGACTTCGTCGAGCTGTTCACCATCATGGCCGGCCTGCCGGTGACGGTGCGGCTGCTCGACCCGCCTCTGCACGAGTTCATCCCGCACAGCGACGCCGACATCGACGCGCTCGCAGCCTCTTCCGGTCTCGACGCCGCCAAGCTGAAGCGCCGGGCCCGGGAGCTGCACGAGACCAATCCCATGCTCGGCCACCGCGGCTGTCGCCTCGGCGTCGCCTATCCCGAGATCTACGAGATGCAGGTCCGGGCCATTCTCGAGGCCGCGCTGGAGGTGAAGAAAACGGCGGCGGAGGCCCCCATTCCCGAGATCATGCACCCCTTGGTCGCCATGGGTCTGGAGATGAAATACCTGCGCGAACTGACCGACCGCACCGCCGAGGCGGTCTTTGACGAAGCCGGCGACCGTGTGGAGTACCTCGTCGGCACCATGATTGAACTACCCCGCGCCGCGCTTCGGGCCGGCGATCTGGCCGAGCACGCCGAGTTCTTCTCGTTCGGCACCAATGATCTGACCCAGACCACCTTCGGCATCTCGCGCGACGATTCTGGCCGGTTCCTCCAGGCCTATATGGACAAGGGTATCTTCGAGTCCGACCCCTTCGTGCGTCTGGACCAGGAAGGCGTCGGCGACCTGATCCGCATCGCCGCCGAACGCGGCGGGGCGGTGCGTCCCGAGATCAAGATGGGCATCTGCGGCGAGCACGGCGGCGACCCCTCCTCGATCGCCTTCTGCGAAGAGGTCGGACTCAGCTACGTCAGTTGTTCCCCGTACCGCGTGCCCATCGCCCGGCTCGCCGCCGCCCAGGCGGCCTTGCATGCGCGTGCCGGCACGGAGCGCGAAAAGGATCGGTGATTTGCTGTAATCGCATCGGCCACGAAACCGCCATGCTTGGAGGAACGCAGTCTGTGCTTCTACGCTCACAGTCGTTGGAATGTATCCGGAAGCCTCTGGAACGGGACGACGGTCGGGCCATTTGTGTCCCGCTGGATGGGGTTGGCGGCCGGTCGGTCGCCACATTTAGAGGATACATGAAACAATGCGTAACCTTCTTCTCGCGACCGCAGCTCTTACTCTGCTCGCTGCTCCGGCCATGGCCCAGAGCGTCTCGGCTCCGCAGGTCTCCGGCTCGATCGGCTACACCCAACTGGAAGCCGACGGCGTCGAACTCGGCGCGATCACCGGCCGACTGAATGCCAAGGTCAGCCGTTTCATCGGCGTCGAGGGCGAGGCCTCGTTCGGCGTCAAGGACGAGGACGTTTCGTTCGGCGGCATCGACGGCACACTGGAGCATGAATATGACGCCGCAGCCTATGTCGTCGGCACCCTGCCGATCAGCCCGAACTTTGAAGTCTTCGGCCGTGTCGGCTACGGCACGACCTCGATCAAGACCGACGTCGCGGGCTTCAGCGCGAGCGAAGACGGCGAAAGCGTCAACTATGGCGCCGGCGCCAACTACTTCTTCGACGGTCGCAACGGCGTCCGCGCCGACTGGACCCGCCGCGACTTCCAGGACGACAACGGCGGCGAGCTGGACACCTACGGCCTCAGCTACGTCCGCCGCTTCTAAAGTCGACGTCTGAAACGAAGACGGCGCGCGCCATGCGGCGCGCGCGGTTTCGCTGTCTTCGGCACGTAAGGTTCAGGCTACGCCCGGCTGCAAGGCCCAGCGCATCGACCCTTCGCCGAACGGACGGAAGAACAGATCGCGATAGCGATCAAACGCTTCAACGATCCGCGCCGCCAGATCCTGAGCCACGGCCTCGCCGCGCTGTCGTTTCATGGCGGCGACGCAATGGACAACGTCGCGCTGGTGCGCCGAGCCTCCCATGCGTTTGAGCACGGCGGCTATGTCCATCGCCAGCGGGTCGACCTGCTTCGACCAAGGATTGGTGTTCTGAGCCATTGGGCTCTGCTCCCCGTTCTCGACAAAGTCGAATGCGTCGCAAATACTTTCAAAGGATGCAAGCGTGACCGCGATTTCGTGATCGAGGCGAGTCGGGGAGCCGATGCGGTTTCGGCGCGTTGAATGCGCCATGTCGAACCTTCGTCCAGCCCTGCTCGCCTTACTTTTCGTCGCTGGCTGCGGCTCTGAAAAAACCAACTCTCCTACGAATCCGGCCAAGCCGATCGACACGCCCGAGGCGGCGGCTCCGCCCTCCGCGCCGCCTCCCGGCGTGGGCACCGTCATGCCGGGCAGCGGTCCAGAGAGCTTCGTCGGTCGCTGGGCCGCCGACGTCGACTGGTGCCCCTATGCAAGGGGACCCGAGCGACCGATCGAGATCACGCCGACCCGGTTCGAAGGCTTCATGAACAGTTGCGCCATCTCGTCGATCACCCAGATCGAGGGTGGCTACGATGCGGCCCTCGTCTGCGAGGCCGAGGGCGTCAGCTCGCGAGAACAGGTGCGCATGGCGGTAAAGGGGCAGTCGATGCGCCTGACATGGCTGAACCGCGACGGAGCCGTGGTTTCTCTGATCAAATGCACGACGCTGACCGACACGACCACGACCCCGACGCCCTTGACCGGCACTAACCGTTGAACAGGAAATTCATCACGTCGCCGTCCTTGACGACATAGCTCTTGCCTTCGGCCCTGAGCTTTCCAGCCTCGCGGGCCTTGGCCTCGCCCTTCAGCGCGACGTAGTCGTCGTAGGCGATGGTCTCGGCGCGGATGAAGCCCTTCTCGAAATCAGTGTGGATCACGCCCGCGGCTTGGGGCGCGGTGTCGCCGATGTGGATGGTCCAGGCGCGGGCTTCCTTGGGACCTACGGTGAAGTAGGACTGCAGGCCCAGCAGGGCGTAGGCTTCGCGGATCAGCCGGTTCAGGCCGGGCTCGGCCAAACCCAGGCTCTCAAGGAATTCGGCCTGTTCGGCGGCGTCCAGAACGGCCAGTTCGGAATCGATCTTGGCCGAGATGACCACCGACTTGGCGTTGTCCTCGGCGGCCCTTTTGGCGACGAGGTCCGACAGGTCATTGCCCTTGTCGGCCGAACCTTCGTCCACATTAGACACATAGAGGGCGGGCAGGGAGGTCAGCAACTGGAGCATGTGCCAGGCCTTCTCGTCCTCCTTGTCCACCTTGACCACCCGAGCGGGCTTGCCGGCGCGTAAGGGGGCGAGGGCCAGGTTGATCAGGCGCAGCGTGGTCTGGGCCTCCTTGTCCCCGCCCTTGGCCTTCTTCTCGACGTTGCCGACCCGCTTCTCGAGGCTTTCGAGGTCGGCCAGCATCAGTTCGATTTCGATGATCTCGAGGTCCGAGATGGGGTCGATGCGGTTCTCGACATGGGTAATGTCGTCGTCGATGAAGCAGCGTGAAACAAAGGCCACGGCGTCGCAGTCGCGGATGTTGGCCAGGAACTGATTACCCAGGCCCTCGCCCTTGGACGCACCGCGCACCAGGCCGGCGATGTCCAGAAAGGTGATCCGAGACGGGATGATTTCTTTCGAGCCCGCGATGGCGGCCAGCACGTCGAGGCGCGGCTCGGGCACGGCGACGTCGCCGGTATTCGGCTCGATGGTGCAGAACGGGTAGTTGGCGGCCTGGGCCGCCGCCGTTTTGGTCAGGGCGTTGAACAGGGTGGACTTGCCGACGTTGGGCAGGCCGACGATCGCGACTTTCAGGGCCATGGGCTCGGGAGATTCCTCGTGAGCGGGAGGCTTTAGCGGGTCGAAACCCGTTTGTCAGGCTCGCGCGTCACGGCGAGGTCAGGCGGCGGGCCGGCGGACCGGCGCCTGGACCGTCACATCCGGGCCGCTGAACAGGTTCAGGGTCAGCGCAATGACCGTCCCCTCGACCAGCGGACCCCTAAGGTCCATCAGCATCAGGTGGGTGCCGCCAGGCGCCAGCGTCACCGCTTGATCGATCGGCAGGGCGACGCCGTCTTCGGCTTCGCTCATCTTCATCATGCCGTCCTCGGTCGACATGATGTGGATCATCGCCATGCCTGCGGCAGGCGTCGAGACGCCGACCAGACGGTCGGCGCGCCCGGTGGCCTTGAGCGTCGCGTAACAGGCGCCGGCCCTGGCCCCGTTCGGCGTGGGTCGGCACCAGGCATCGGCGACCTCGACGGCTAAGACTGCCGGTTCGGCGGGGGCATTCACGTCGTCCTCAGAGCTCCCCTGACAGGCCGAAAGCAGGGCGAGGGCGGCAAGAGAAACAAGAGTGCGGATCATGCTGGTCATCTCCTGCGGGAAATCGCGTCCAGCTAACGGCGAAGACCCGTAAAGGGAAGCGCGGCTATTCGCCTCTTTGCGCAGCCTGGCGGGGGCTGAATTTGGGGGCGGGGGCCAAGCGCATGACCTCGGCCTGATACCGCTCGTCGTCGCCGGCGAGGGCGAAGGGCAGGGCGTCGGCGACCGCGTTCAGCATGGCCTCGAGCCAAGGCTGGTCGGCCTTGGCGAAGTCGCCCAGCACGTGCGGCATGACCAGATGGCTCTCCCCCGGATGGCCCACGCCCATGCGGGCCCGTCTGAAGTCGGCGCCGACCTGGCTGATCATGGAGCGCACTCCGTTCTGGCCCGCGGCGCCGCCGCCGGTCTTCATGCGGAAGCGGCCCGGGGCCAGGTCGATCTCGTCATGGAAGACGATGACCTCGGACGGCTGGATCTTGTAGAAACGCGCTGCCTCGCCGACCGCCCGGCCGCTCTCGTTCATATAGGTCTGGGGCTTCATCAGCAGGACCTTGACGGACCCCTGCGGCGTCTCGACATCGCACTCGCGTATCACCGACTGGAACTTCGCCCGCTCGGGTCCGAACGACCAGCGGCGAGCGATCCCGTCGACGGCCATGAAACCGATGTTATGGCGGTTGCCCTGGTATTTGGGGCCAGGATTGCCCAAGCCGGCGATGATGATCATGGCGCTAGGTCCGGACAAGGAAACGGCCCCGTCCGTTTCCGGAAGGGGCCGTTCCAGTAGCAGGTTGTCGAGATGCGATCAGCCCTCGACGATGTCTTCTGCGGCGGCTTCGCCCTCTTCGGCGGCGTCGCCCTGTGCGGTGGCTTCGACCTCGGCGGCGACCTCAGCGGCGACCTCGGCGTCGTGAGCCTCGTCGGCGGCGGCCGAGATGGCGGCCGAAGACGTCTTGATGGAGGCGATCACGAAGTCACGGTCGGTGATGGTCGGCTCGACGTTTTCCGTGCCCTTCACATCAGTCCAACGGATCGTGTCGCCCATTTTGTGGTTGGCCAGGTCGACGATCAGGTCTTCCGGGATGTCATCCGCACGGACCTTTACCTCGACCGAGTGACGGACGATTTCCAGCGAACCGCCCTGACGGAAGGCCTCGCACTGGTCCTGGTTGATGAAGTGCACGGCGATCTCGATCTTGATCGTCTGCTTCGCATCGACGCGCATCAGGTCGAAGTGCAGCGGAAGATCCGACACGGGGTCGAACTGCACGTCGCGGGCGATGACCGGCTGGCTTTCCGTGCCGTATTTCAAGGTCACCAGGTGACCCAGCAGCTTGCCGGTATAGAGCGACTTGCGGAAGTCCTTCTCGTTCACCGAGATGGCGACGGGTGCCTTGTCGCCGCCATACAGGATGCCCGGGACCATGCCCGCGCGACGCGCGGCGCGGGCGCCACCTGTGCCGACGCCATCACGGACATCGACGTTAAGAATGATCTCGGCCATCTGGCTCGCCTCAATAACGGAAACGCCGCGCCAACCAGGGCCTACGCGGCGGGGTCATCAACCCTCGAATTCAAGAGGGCGGGCTATTACACGCAAGCATGCCATGACGCAACCGCTCGACCGGCCCTTTAACGCACGGCGTCGAGCGCGGTCGTGGCGGAGGTCGTTGCCGCTGCGGCTTCGGCGGCCACCGGCGAATGTTGCGGCGTCGCCCCCGCGACGGCGGTCGGCGAGGCCGCGACCGGCGCGGGCGTGATGTTCTGGGCCGTGCAGGTGGCCAGATCGCGCGCCACGTGCCGCCCGACGCAGAACATGTCCTCATAACTGGGGCGAGAGGCCGCCAGGCACTGGAACAGCATCAGCTTGGACATGTTGAGGCAGAATTCGCTGTTCTGCTCGACCGTCAGGGCCTCGGTGTTGGCCCGCGAATCCTCTCCGCCCGCACCGAGAGCTGCCAAGGCGGCCAGGGCCAGCGATCGCACGACCGCGGGGGTGTAGGGCGCGTCGGCGCGCGCCGGGGTCAGGGTCAGGCCGGAGCCGGTGTTGGCCGCTGCGAACAGGCGGGCCGATTCCTCGGCTGAGGGCAGCATCCGAAGGGCCGACAGAGACTTGGCGCCTTCGAGCCGGGTCACGCGGTCGGCGATGTGCACGGTCGCCCAGCGGCGACGGGGATCGTTGCGCTCCTGGATGGTGTAGGCGTCGCCTTCCACCGCCTCGGCGATGACCATCATGGCCGCCGAATCCCGACCGATGGTTTCGACGATCAGGCCGGCTGCCGCGTCCGCGCCGGGCAGGCTCGCGGCATAGGCGGGGTCGGCGATGATCTTGCCGATCACGTCCTGGCGGATGGCGGGGTCGACGGCGAACGTGCGCACACCACTGACGAACTCAGGCGACTGCAGCGCCAGGATCGAGCCGTAGGCGATCATGCCGCGCGACAGCTGGGCCGGTTCGTAGGAGGCACCCCTGCGGATTGCCGCCTGGATCGATTCCGCGTCGGGGAAGCCAGCCTTGATCGTGCCGACCTCGCGCATGAAGGCGACGTATATCGCCGCGGCCTGGGCCACGCCTTCGTTGAGGCTGACCGCAGGAGGGGGCGGAGGGGGTGGCGGCGGGGCTACGGGCTCGGGCTCTGGCGTGGCGCAACTCGTCAGCACGACGGCGGCGAGGAGGGCGGCCAGCGACAGGCCGCGACGCAGATGAGCCTCAAGCATACGAATTCCCCACGCAGGCGTGGCGCGACCGGCGCGCCTGTATTCCGGAAAGCCTTATAACGCGCCGGACCGCGTTTTCCGAATGCTAACCGAACGTCAAAAAATCAAAAGCGTGTCCGTGCGATCAATCCGGCGCCGGGCTTTGGGTGGGTTGGCCCACGCCGCTGTTCAGCCTGGAGGTGGGTGATGAATTCAGGGGCGTTGCTGGGGGCATGATCGTCGGGGCGGGGGAACGGACCGGGGGATCGAGCGGCGCGGTGACGATGGCCGGTTCGCGGACCGTCTCGGGATTGGACACGGTGATGATCGCCCCCGGCATGGCGGAACCGCGCGCGCAGGTCGCCAGATCGCGCACGACGTGCCGCCCCACGCAGAACATGTCCTCATAGCTCGGGCGGGACGCAGCCAGGCACTGATAAAGATTCAGCTTGGAGGCGTTCAGGCAGGACTCGCTTTTCTGCTCGGCCTGGAGCGCCTCGATGTTGGCCCGTGCCGGCTCGCCCGCAGCGCCGAGCGCCGCCAGGGCCGCGATGGCCAAGGCGTTGGTTACCGCGGGCGGGTAGGGGCCCGTCCGCGGCCGCCCGGTCGAGACGACCAGCCCCGCGCCGCTGGTCCCGGCTGCGAGCAGGCGGGCGGACTCCTCGGGCGACGGCAGCATGGTTTGGCTGGCCCCGGCCTTGGCGGCCTCAAGGCGCGTCACGCGGTCGGTGATGTGCGCCACGGCCCAGGCGCGACGCGGATCGCCGCGTTCCTGAATGGTGTAGGCGTCGGACTCGATAGAATCGGCGGCGCGGCCCAGCGCGTCGATCTCGGCGTCCAGGGTGGCGATGATCAATCCCGCCGCAGCGTCGGCACCGGGGAGGATGGACGCGTATGCCGGATTGGCGACAATGTCGGCCACCAGTTTCTGACGCGTCGCCGGGTCTCCGGCATATTGGCGGACCCCCGCGACGAACTCCGGCGACTGTAACGCGAGGATCGAGGCATAGGCGATCAAGCCTTGGGAAATCCGGGCCGGATCGTAGGCCGAGCCGCGGCGCAAGGCCGCCTGGATCGACTCGGCGTCGGCAAAGCCGCCACGAAGCGCTGCCATGTCGCGGGAGAAGGCCAGATAGACCGCAGCCGACTGCGCTACGCCGTCGTTCAGGCTGATCGGCGGCGGAATGCGGGCCAAGGCTGCGGCCTCGGCGGCGACCCGGGCGGCTTCAGCTTCGACCTCCGCCTGGTTGGAGGCGCAGCCCGCGAGGGTGGCGGCCACGGCGAGGGCGGCGAGCGCAAGTCCATGGCGCATGAAGGGACGGTTCATCGTGACTCCTCGGGACTGTCCCCAGAACCAGAGCGGTCCGTCCCGGCGCTTTTGAGGCGAAGTCTGTCCGGTAGACGATCAGTCGAACAGCTTGGACACCGACTCCTCGTTAGCGATCCGACGGATAGCCTCTCCGATCAACGGGGCCACCGAAACGCTCCGGATCTTGGAACAGTTCAAAACTTCGTGTGGCTGCTCAATGGAGTCGGTGATCACCAGCTCCTTCAACGGGCCGTCGGCCACGCGTTGCACCGCAGGACCCGACAGAACGCCGTGGCTGATGTAGGCCGAGACCTCTGTCGCGCCCTTGTCCATCAAAGCCTGGGCGGCGTTCACCAGAGTTCCGCCGGAATCGACGATGTCGTCGAACAGGATGCAGCGGCGGCCCTCGACGTCGCCGATGATGTTCATGACCTCGCTGTCGCCCACCCGGGCCCGCCGCTTGTCGACGATCGCCAGGTCGGCGTTGAGCCGGAAGGCGAGCGAGCGCGCCCGGACCACGCCGCCCACGTCGGGCGAGACGATCATCAGGTCGTCGCCGAGCGGATAGTGATCCTTGATGTCCTGTGCGAGCACCGGCGTGGCCACCAGATTGTCGGTTGGAATGTCGAAGAAGCCCTGGATCTGGCCTGCGTGCAGATCCATCGTCAGGACCCGGTGCGCGCCGGCGCGCGTGATCATATTGGCCACCAGCTTGGCCGAGATCGGCGTGCGGCCGCCGGTCTTGCGATCCTGCCGCGCGTAGCCGAAGTAGGGCATGACGGCCGTGATCCGCTTGGCCGACGCCCTGACCAGGGCGTCCGTCATGATCAGCAGTTCCATCAGATTGTCGTTGGCCGGGTAGCTGGTCGACTGCAGGACGAAGACGTCCTCGCCCCGGACATTCTCCTCGATGACGGCGAAGACCTCGTTGTCTGCGAACCGTTTTACCTGGGCTTTGGTCAGGGGCATGTCGAGGTGGGCGGCGATCGCCAGGGACAGGGTCCGGTTGGAGTTGCCAGAGAGCAGCTTCATGTCCGGTCATCCTTTCGCCGTCATCGCCCGGCTGAGAATGCGGCCGCCGCGTTGGCGGGCTTCATATCAGGGGACGGCCGCGCCACAAAGGCAAAGCCGCATCAGAGCGCGCATTGGCGCGGCCCTGTTCGCTGGTATAGAGGTCGCTTCGTTTCCGGGGGTGCCGACGGGTGAGCGCCCGCCGGCCTGTCAAGTTGAGGTCGTCCTTGCCTGCATCAAAGTTCCGCGCCGGCCTGGTCCTGGCGACCGTGGCCGTTTCTGTCCTGACGATCCCGGCCTGCTCCGGCGGGGCGAAGCGCACGCGTCTGGCCTATGAGGAGCGTCCGGTCGAAGCGCTCTACAACACCGGCTATCAGCGGCTGAACAGCCGGCGTTGGGCCGACGCGATCGACTATTTCCAGGAGGTCGAGCGCCAGCATCCGTATTCGGAATGGTCGCGTCGCGCGATCCTGATGCAGATCTACGCCTACTACCAGAACAACAACTACGCTGAAGCGATCTCCGCTGCGGACCGCTTCATCCAGCTGTTCCCCGGCAATCCGTCCGCGCCCTATGCCTTCTACATGAAGGCCCTTTGCAATTTCGAACAGATCACTGACGTGGGCCGCGATCAGAGCTATGCCCAGCAGGCGCTCACGGGCCTTCGCGACGTCTCCCGCCGCTATCCCGGCTCGTCTTACGCCACCGACGCGGCGGTCAAGATCAACATGGTCAACGACCAGCTGGCCGGCAAGGAAATGGCGATCGGCCGCTATTACCAACGCGCGGGACAGCCGCTGGCGGCGATCAACCGCTACAAGTCAGTGATCGACAACCAGGATTACCAACGCACCTCGCATACGCCCGAGGCGCTGTATCGTCTGGTCGAGGTCAATCTGACGTTGGGCTTGAGGGACGAGGCGAACCGCAACGGCTCGGTGCTGGGCTTCAACTATCCGGGCAGCCCCTGGTACGCCGAGGCTTACGCGCTGTTGAGCGAGGAAGGCCAGCAACTTGAAGTGGCCCCGACCGGCCAGCGCGAAAGCTGGCTGCGCCGGATCATTCCGGGCTGAGTCGCGCCCTTTCGACCGATTTGGGCGCAAGGGGCGGTCATGAATGGCGAGGACCGCTAGACTGACGGCCATGTCGAATCAGATCCGGACGACCGCGACTTCATGCTGACCGCCCTGTCCATTCGCGACATCGTTCTCGTCGACGCGCTCGATCTGGAGGTCGAGGACGGCTTGACGGTGCTGACGGGCGAGACCGGCGCCGGAAAATCCATCATCCTCGACGCGCTCGGCCTCGCGCTCGGCGCTCGGGCGGACACGGGACTGGTTCGCGCCGGGGCGAAGCAGGCGTCGGCCACCGCCGTGTTCACGGCGCCCGACGATCCGGCATTGATCCAGATGATCGCCGACCGGGGCTTCGACGTCGCGCCGGGCGAGGAACTGATTCTACGCCGGACACTGACGGCCGACGGTCGCAGTCGGGCTTTCGTCAACGACCAGCCGGCCGGCGTCACGGCCTTGCGCGAGATCGGCCAGGCATTGGTCGAAGTGCATGGCCAGCATGAAACCGTCGGCCTTCTGGACTGGAAGACCCATCGCGCCTCGCTCGACACCTATGGCGGCCTGCAGCCCCAGCTTGGCGGGGTCGCCGAAGCCGCCGACCGCCTGAAGGTCGCCGACCGGACCGTCGCCGACCTGAGGGCCGCGGCCGCCGACGCCGCGTCTCGCGCCGGGGAGCTGACCCAGAGTCTGACCGAGCTGGACGAACTGGATCCCCGTCCCGACGAGGAAACCGAACTGGCGGGCGAACGCGCCATTCTCGGCGCGGCGGAAAAGGCCATCGGCGATCTGGCCGATGCCCGCGCGTCGCTGGGCGGGGACAAGCTGTCCCAGAAGCTGGCTTCGGCCCTGCGCGCCGTGGAACACGCCCGCCAGCGGGCCGGGCAGGCGGGAGCCGAAGCGGACCACCCCCTGCTGCAGAAGCTGACTGCCGCAGCCGAGGCCATCGACCGCACGCTGGTCGAGGCCGAAGAGGCGATCGCCTGCGTCGACGCCGCCGCCAACGCCTTCGACTTCGAGCCGGGTCGGCTCGACAAGGCCGAGGAACGGTTGTTCGCCCTGCGCGCCGCCGCCCGCAAGCTGAACACTTCGGTCGAGAGCCTGCCGGTCCTGCGCGTCCGGTTCCGCGAACAGCTGAGGCTGATCGAGGATGGAGCCGAGGCGATCACGGCGGCGGAGCGCGCCGCCGCGGTCGCGCGAGAGGACTATGACGTCGCGGCGACACTGCTGACGTCGGTGCGGGAAGCAGCGGCCGACCGGCTGACCACGGCCGTGATGAGCGAACTCAGCCCCCTGAAACTGGACCGCGCCCGCTTCCGCGTCGCTTTCGAGCCTGTAACCGAGAGGCGGCGGGGACCGATGGGCGTCGAGACCACGCGGTTCGAGATCGCCACCAACGCCGGAGCGACCTACGGGCCGCTGGACGCCATCGCCTCGGGTGGTGAACTGGCCCGATTTTCCCTGGCCATGAAAGCTGCCCTGGCGGGGCGCGAGAATCAGCGCCAGCCGGTCATGATCTTCGACGAGGTCGATCAGGGCGTGGGCGGCGCCGTGGCCGAGGCCGTCGGCACCCGCCTGCAGCGCCTGTCCCATGGCGCGCAAGTTCTGGTCGTGACCCACAGCCCGCAGGTCGCGGCGCGGGGCCATGCCCATTGGAAGGTCCGCAAGGCCGACGTTGACGGCCTGACCACGACGACGGTCGACGCCCTGGACGAAGGCGCGCGGCGCGAGGAGATCGCCCGCATGCTCTCCGGCGCCACCATCACCGACGAGGCCCGCGCTGCGGCGGGGGCGCTGATCGGCTAGACCCCGAGGATCCAGCCTTCTTCCTGCTCCACCCGCGCGATCAGCGCCTCGTCCGTGCCCTTGGGCGGCGCGAAGGCCTTGGACAGGTCGCCGGCCTCATCTAGCTTCGCCAGCGCCTCGGCCGTGGAGCGGACCTGGGCCTGGTCCTTGAACTCGCCAGGGGTTGGCTTGCACTCGAACATCGACGGCCAGACCTCGACGACGAGGGTCGACAACGGTTCGACGTCGGCGGCGTCCAGCGCGCGCCAGCCGGTGCCGAACGGCCAGACCGCGGCGGACGGGCCGAGCGTTTCCAGCAGGCGACGCACGGCCGGGATACCGACCAGCGTCTGGCCACCGACCGCGCCGGCACCGTGCATTTGCCACACGCTCTTGGGCTGTAGCCTGCCCTTGCGGACAGCGTTTTCTGTGGCGCGGAACTCGGGGATGTCGGCACCCGATCCGGCCGGCGGCTTGGTGGTGGTCAGCCAGCGCTGCGCCTGCTTGGCCGGCGCGCCCCACAGGGGCCACGCCTCGTCGGTCATCAGCCGGTTCATCTTGGCCGCGACCTGGTAGCGGTTGTTGGTGTTGTCCGCCTTGTCCACGACGTTTGAGGCGATGAATTTCCACATCGCCCGCCATGGGTTGCCGCTGAGCTTCAGCCGCTCGGCCGTGCCGGCCGGATAGCCCAGGTTGAAGTCGAACCCGACCAGCACCCGGTCGCCCCGCTTGCGATGGTCGGCCAGAAGGGAGGCCAGCAGGGCCTCGCCCTCGGCGCGCGTGGCGACGTTGTGGGTCTCGGTGTAAAGGCGGAATCGCACGTCGCGCTTGGCCACGCCGATCCAGACGGACTGGTCGCCCAGCTTCTTGCCTTCGGCGGCGGTCCAGTCGGCGATGATGTAGGCGTCGAAAAGACGGGCCACGCGGGCGCTCCGGGGTACGCATGAAACAGATTGCGGGCTTCTAGCGCTCCACGGCCCGCGCAGGAAGGGCGATCAGCCCTTCAGCATCGCCTCAAGATGGGACAGCCAGCGCCGCCCCAGCCGCAGAGCCTCGCCGGGCGAGCTGGTCTGGACGGGCAGGGTCGCGTCCCAAAGGGCCAGTTCGAACTCCGGATGCCTGGCGTCGTTGAACATCAGGCGCAGCACAACCTGTTCGGCATCGGGAGCGAGAACGTCCAGCGACTTGCGCGCTTCGCCCCGCCGCACGCGGGCCACGACGTGTCCGTCGACGATGATCTCGCCACCCTCGATCTCATTGAAGGCATAGACCAGTCCCGCGCCGCCGCGGTTCCAGAGGACGGCCACCTGTGCCCCGTCGAAGTCAAGGCCGGCGGCCCGGCCTTCGGCGGGAGACAGGGCTTCGGCCTCTGGCACGGCGCCCAGCGACTTCAGCAAGGCCCGCCGCATGCGACGCAGGGGTTCCATCCACCAAGCGAGGATCAGGGCCGCGGTGGTGAGTGCGGCGGCCGCGAGCGCCACCAGAAGGATGACCCTCAGCGCTTCGGCCACGCTCAGTCCTCCAGTTCGACGACGACGGGCACGTGGTCGGACGGCTTTTCCATGTCCCGGGCGTCGCGGTGGGTCTCGATCCCCTGGAACCGGTCGGCCGCCTGGGGGGACAGCAGGTGGAAGTCGATGCGGATGCCTTGGTCGCGCTGCCAGGCCCCGGCCTGATAGTCCCAGAAGGTATAGGTCCCGGCGGGCTGCCCGCCCAGTTCGCCAGCGTCGGACAGACCCAGGTTCTTGAGGGCGCGGAAAGCGGCCCGACTGGTCGGCTGGAACAGCGCGTCATCGACCCAGGCGGCAGGGTTCCTCGCGTCTTCCGGAGTCGGGATGACGTTGTAGTCGCCGCACAGGCTGAAAGCTTCCTCCAGCGCCAGCAGATCGCGTGCATGCGCCTGCAACCGGTCGAACCATGCCAGCTTGTAGTCGAACTTCTCAGTCCCGATTGGATTGCCGTTGGGCAGATAAAGACAGCCGACGCGGACGGGGCGGGGGGCTTCGATAATCGCCTCGATATACCGCGCCTGCTCGAAATCGGACTCGAGGCCGGACGCGTCCATGCCGGGCAGACCGCGCCGCACGTCGCTCAGCGGATATTTCGAGAGCAGGGCGACGCCGTTGTAGGTCTTCTGACCATTGGTCTCGACATTGTAGCCGAGGGCCTCGAAGGCCTCCCGGGGGAATTTCTCGTCTACGCATTTGATCTCCTGGAAGCCGACGACGTCCGGCTGGGCCGCCTCAAGCCAGGCCAGCACCGTGGGCAGGCGGGCGTTGACCGAGTTTACGTTCCAGGTGGCGATGCGCATCCGCCATGCTTACGGCGCGTCGGGGCGGTCTGTGAAGCGTGGATCGCCGAACGAAAAACGCCCCGGAGCGAACCCCGGGGCGTTCGGGCCGGTATTTCGCCGGTTCTTACTCGGTGGTCGCCGCAGCGGCGACCGTGGTCAGGGTGCACCCGCCGCCGATGTGGGCGGCCTGGGCGCAGGGATGAATTCGCTGAGCTTTAGTGCCAGCGTCGACGCGAGCGAAATAGCCCTCGCCCACGACGCATTTCACTTCATAAACGGTCAGGCCCTGGGCGTCTCGACCGACGCGACGGGCCTGCTGGACGTCGCAAGGCGCGGCCTCCGTGCCGGCCAGGACAGTCTTCCAGGCTCCGGTGGATTCGGCGGCGGTAGAGAAGCGGCATTTGTCACCCTGCAAGATCAGGTCGAAGCAGGGCGAGACATCCCAGCCGGCTTCGGTCTTCTCGATCCAGTAACCGTCCTGATCGGCGCAACCGACTTCATAAATCAGATTGCCGGCCAGGCTCATGGCGAAGGCGGCGGCCTGATCGACGGTGCAGGTGATGCCGGCTTCACGGGCAAAGGTGCCGACGACGGGGACGGCGTTCTGGTTGACGGGCAAGGTGCACTGCTGGCCGACGTTGGCGGCAGGCTCGCGCTCGCGGGTGGTCACCGCCTGACCGGCCAGTTCAAGGCAGTTGAAGGTCTGCGGCGGCGTGCCCGCTACGGCCAGGTATCCGGGGCCTGAGGCGCAGACCGCTTCGAAGGTCAGCGCCTGCTGGGCGGTGACGCCGAGACGCGCCGCCTCGGTGACCTGGCAGCCGACGTTGGCGGCGGTCAGCAGGGCCTGGGCGGCGACCCGGTTCTCTTCCGGAGTCGGCTCAGGGGCGGGGCGAGGGCGGCGTTCCCGCTCCTCGCGGCCTTCGCGCTCGTTTATGCGCCCCGGTTGAACCCGTTCGCCACGGATATTGCCTGACGCCTCATCCGAGGGATCGCGTTGGGGGAATTCCTGGGCGAAGGCCGGCTGGGCGGCGCAAACCGTCAGCGCCAGGGCACCGCCGACAACGGCGAGCAGCGTCTTGTGAAACACGATCAAACTCCGGCATCGAAAAATGAGCCCAACCCTTGGCTGGCGGTTGTGGCGGGGTCAAGGCGGCGCTGGACGCGGACCCGGCGTTGAGCTTATCTATCCTTAGTTGCGATTGGAGACGGACTTGGCCGACGGCGTGGTTCCAGCAGGAATTCCAGACTGGGCGCGCGAGGAGCGCGGCCTGACCTATCCGTTCGACGTCCTGCCTGAATCCGGCGAAGCGATCAAAGTCGCGGAAGGTGTCCTGTGGATGCGCCTGTCCATGCCCATCGCGCTGGACCACATCAATGTCTTCGCGGTCGAGGACGGCGACGGTTGGGTCGTCGTCGATAGCGGCCTGAATATCGCCGCGTCGCGCGAAAGCTGGGACGCCGCGCTGGCCGGCCCGCTAGGCGGAAGACCCGTGACGCGAGTCATCTGCACCCACATGCACCCTGACCACATCGGACTGGCGGGGTGGTTTTGCGACCGGTTCGACGCACCGCTGGTCATGACACGTCTCGAATATGTGATGGCCCGCATGCTGCTGGCCGACACCGGCCAGCCGGCTCCGGAATGCGGCGCGGTCTTCTACAGGGCGGCAGGTTGGGACGAGGCCCAGATCGACGGTTATCGAACCGGCTACGGCCAGTTCGGCCGCGCCGTCTCGGCCATGCCGCCCGGCTACGTCCGGATGCGCGAGGGCGACCGGCTGTCCATCGGGGGGCGTGACTGGCGGGTCGTCGTGGGCGAGGGACACAGTCCCGAACATGCCTGCCTGTGGCGCGAGGCCGACGGCGTCTTGCTGGGCGGCGATCAGATCCTGCCCAGGATATCATCGAACGTCTCGGTCTGGCCGACTGAGCCGGATGCCGATCCGCTGGGGGACTGGCTGGATTCGCTGGAGCGGATGAAGACGGTGTTTCCGGCCGATGTGCTGGTGTTGCCCTCGCACGGAGAACCCTTCAGAGGCGTGCAGACGCGGCTGGACGCGCTGATCCGGGGACATATGACAGCGTTGAAACGACTGGAACGCACGTTGCGGGAACCCTGCCGGGCCGTGGACGTCTTTTCCGCCCTGTTCGCGCGGCCCGTAGGCGAAGGCGTGCGGGGCATGGCTACGGGCGAGAGCCTGGCTCATCTCAACTATCTGCTTCACCGGGGCCGCGTCGCCCGCGAACGCGACGCGGACGGCGTGGACTGGTGGACGGCCACTGCACAGGAAACCGAAGCGTGAGCGATCAAATCCAGACCGAACTGTCCGGCGGCGTCCTGACGGTAACCCTCTGCCGTCCCGAAAAAAAGAACGCCATCACCCAGGCGATGTATTCCGCCCTGGCCGAGGCCACGGTGCGCGCGCGGACGGACGACGCCGTTCGCGTGATGGTCTTCCAGGGACATGGCGACAGCTTCTCGGCGGGGAACGACATCGCCGACTTCATCGCCTTGGGGTCGCAAGGGCAGCAGCCGGCGGAGATGCCGGTGTTCCAATTCCTCAAGGCGCTGGCCGAGCTGGACAAGCCGGCGGTGGCCGCCGTGCGAGGCCGCGCGGTCGGCATTGGCCTGACCCTGCTGCTGCATTGCGACATGGTGGTGGTGGCCGAGGACGCCTTGCTGTCCGCGCCGTTCATCAATCTGGCGCTGGCGCCCGAGGCTGCGTCGTCGCTGCTTTTGCCACAGGTGCTGGGTCATCAGCGGGCGTTCGAGATATTCGCTCTTGGCGAGCCCATCGACGGGCTTACGGCCCTGGCTTGGGGCCTGGCCAACCGGGCCGTTCCCGCCGATCAGGTCGAGGCCGTAGCTGCGGAACTGGCGGGCAGGCTGGCGTCCCGAGCGCCCAATTCCATTCGCAAGACCAAGCGGCTGATGCGCGACGCTGACCGCCTGTGGGCGCTGATGCAGCGTGAGGGCGAGGCCTTCGGCAGCCAGATGTCGAGTCCCGAGGCGATGGAGGCCTTCATGGCCTTCACCCAGAAACGCGCGCCCGATTTTTCGAAAGCCGGTTGATTCGCGATCAAGCGGACCCCAGTTGCGCGCCCTGATGTTCGACACCCTCGCCCCACCAGCGCCAACGCGCATCGAGATTGAAGCCTCGGCGGATGCGGCGGCGGTCGAGGCTTTGGTGCTGGCCGCCTTCGGGCCCGGTCGGTTCGCCAAAACCGCTGAGCGGTTGAGAGAGCGGGCGACGGTGGCCGCCGGGTTTCTGGCGCGCGAGGATGCGCGGGTGATCGGTTCTGTGCGGCTGTGGTCGATCAGGGTGGGTCACGCGCCCGCGCTGTTCCTCGGCCCGATCGCCGTGGCCACCGACAGCCGCCGGGCGGGGCTGGGCGCGGACCTCATGCAGGCCTGTCTGGATCACGCCGGCGAAACCGGAGTATTGCTGGTCGGCGACCTCCCCTATTTCGGCCGTTTCGGCTTTCGATCCGCGCCTGATGCGCGCTTGCCGGGACCGGTGGATCAGCGTCGCGTGCTCTGGCGGGGTGCTCGCGAGCCCGAAGGGCCGGTGGCGGCGGCCTGAGGACCGCTTGGCCGGGCACCTTTCCCAACCGGGAAAGGCAGCCTAAGTCTGGACCCATGATCCAAGCCCCAGATACCAGGACCGGGCTGGCCGGCGTCGCCGAGGCCGCGAACCAGGCACCCGGCCGCGGCCGGCCGCCGGTGCATCTGTGGCATCCCGACCATTGCGGCGAGATCGACATCGTCATCAGGCGCGATGGGGTCTGGATGCACGAAGGCTCGCCGCTCGGCCGGGCCGAGCTGGTGCGGCTGTTCTCGACGGTGCTGCGCAAGGACGCCGACGGCTATGTGCTGGTCACGCCCGGCGAGAAACTGTCGATCCAGGTCGAGGACCTGCCGTTTCGCGCGGTGAGCCTTGCGAGCCGCAGCGGGGCGCTGATCTTCACGACGGACGTGGGCGACGAGGTTGAGGCGGGGGCGGAGCATCCGATCCGGGTCGAGACCGATCCGGAGACCGGCGAGCCATCGCCGGCGGTGCATGTGCGGGCGGACCTGTGGGCGCGGATCGCGCGGCCGGTGTTCTACGAACTGGTCGAGATGGCGCGGGTCGAGGACGGACGCCTGACCGTGCGGTCGGGGGGCGATACCTTCGCGCTGGGGCCGGTCGGGGCGGGGGTGGAATGAGTCTTTTGACGCTGCGCGAACGTCTGCTCGAAAGGCTCGAGCCGGTCACAAGCTGGATGCCCGACCAATCGGCGGCGCGGTCGGACTTCGACCTGAACCCGAACGCCGACCGACCCGTCCGGACCCTGCGGCCCGCCGCCGTCCTGATCCCCGTCATTGCCGGGCCGGAAGGAGCGACAGTCCTGATGACGCGCCGCGCCGACAGTCTGGCCAGCCACACCGGCCAGATCGCCTTCCCCGGCGGGCGGCTGGATCCTGGCGAGAGCGCTGTCGAGGCGGCGCTGCGCGAGGCCTTGGAAGAAGTGGCTCTAGACCCGTCCTTCGTCGAGGTTCTGGGGGTGGGCGACGCCTACGAGACCGGCACCGGTTTTCTGGTGACGCCCGTGGTGGGCTGGTTGACCTCACGACCCGAGACGAAGCCCGCGCTCGAGGAAGTCGCCGAAGTGTTCGAGGTCCCGTGGGATTTCCTGATGGACGCCGTCAATCACCGCCGGGATTCTTATGACCGGGAGGGCCAGCCGCGCCGCTGGTTCTGGGCCGTACCCTATCGTGAGCGCTACATCTGGGGGGTGACGGCCGGCATCATTCGGGCTCTGCGCACGCGGCTTTATGGTGAAGAGGCCGCGCCGGAGACGGCGGCGACTGAGGACGCGGCGTGACCGCGCGCCTGACCGATCAGGATTGGCTGACCGCGCGTTCCACCCGAGCTGTCATCGCCGCGCTGGAGGCGGTGGGCGGCGCGGGCTGCGCACGCTTCGTCGGCGGATGCGTGCGGAATGCGGTGATCGGTCAGCCCGTCGGCGACATCGACATCGCCACCACACTGAAACCCGAAGACACGGAGCGCGCCATTCGCGCGGCAGGGTTGAAGGCCGTGCCCACAGGAATGGCTCACGGCACGGTCACCGCCGTCGCGGACCGTATGCCGTTCGAGATCACCACCCTGCGCCGCGACGTCTCAACCGACGGGCGCAACGCCACCGTCGCCTTTACCGACGATTGGGCCGAGGACGCGGCGCGCCGAGACTTCCGCCTGAACGCGCTCTACGCCGACGCGGACGGGCGCGTGTTCGACCCGACCGGCGAGGGACTGGCGGACGCGGCGGCGGGCCGTATCGTGTTCGTCGGTGACCCTGCGACCCGGATCACGGAAGATTATCTGCGCATCCTGCGTTTCTTTAGGTTCCGCGCCTGGCATGGCCGGGGCGAACCGGACGCGGCGGCGCTTGCGGCCTGCGCTGTGCTGGCTCCGGGCATGACGCGGTTGTCGGCTGAGCGGGTGTTCAAGGAGCTGATGAAGTTGTTGGAGGCGCCAGACCCCCGTTCAGCGATTGCCGCCATGGCGACGGCCAGTGTGCTGTCGCGAATTCTTCCGGAAGGGAGCCTGTCGCCCGTGTTCGATGCCATGGTTAGACAGACCCCGGACCCGGTCCTGCGGCTGATGGCGCTTTTGCCGTCGGACGAGCGCGGCGTCAGGGACGCGGCCGCGCGCCTTCGGTTTCCCAATTCCACCCGCGACCGGCTGGCCTTCGCCGCCCTCGCCGCGCCGGGGATTTCCCTGTCGATGAATGACGCGGAGGTTCGGGCGGCGGTCTATCGGCACGGAGCGCGAACCGTCGTCGACGCCCTACTTCGGCGCTGGGCCGAAGCGCCCGGAGGGACGGCGGATGCGGAGCGTTTGCTGGGCCTGATTTCGTCGTGGCCCGTGCCTTTGATGCCCGTAGGCGGCAAGGAACTGGCCCGCCTGGGCGTCGAGCCGGGACCCGAAACGGGTCGGATTCTAACGGCTTTCGAGGACGCATGGGTTGCGGACGACTTCCCGGCGACCGGTCATGCGGAACGCCTCAAGGCCCTGCTCACCGCGCCGCGCGGGTGACTTCGACGATGACCGGACGGTGGTCGGAGCCATTGACGCGACCCAGACGCCGGCTGGTGAACGCCAGCTCGGGCGAAGCGTAGACCTGGTCGATCGTGATCGACAGCGGTGGGGGCAAGGCGCTGGGCCACGTGCCCGGAAAGCCGGGCGCCGGTCGCAGGCCGATCTTGTCCTGAACCTGTCGACCGATCCGTGCCGACGAGACGCTGTTGAAGTCTCCGGCGATGATGACGGGCCCGACAAGGCCCCTCACGGTCTGTTCCAACCCCATGGTCTGGCTGATCTGGCCCCAGGATTCCTCGAACGGCCACGGGCGGGTCAGGTGGACGCTGATCAGGTTGACGGGTCCCAGCAGCGTGATCGCGACGGCGCTTACGGCTTCGACCCCGATGGGTCGAGGCGAAGCCCGCAAGGGATAGCGGGAAGCGATCACCGATCTGACGGTGCCGTTCGGTCGATCGATGCGGGGGCTGGCGACGCGGTGTGGGTAGTCGCGGACAAGGTCGTCGAGCCGAGGGGCGGTGGCGTCGCCCAGTTCGATCAGCATGACCACGTCGGCGTCGGCGTCGGCGTCGCGGATCGAGGCAGCAATGGCGTCCACGTCGGTGTTTCGCACCCAGACATTGGCCGAGTAAATCCGGATCGAGGGCGCGCCATTCGCGGGACGCGACGCTATTGGAAACCACTGCGGCCAGACGGCGACGAGAAGCAGCGCCGCCACGCCGCACGCCATGGCCGACCATCGCCATTTCCGAGCTGCCGCGAAGCCCGCGACGAGGGCGAGGGTGCCGATCGTTGTCGGTGCGACGAACTGGACCAGCAGGTCTGCGTACTGGTTGCGCATGCCGCCCAACGCCGCAAGCGCGAGGAACAGGGGCGCGGCGATCAGGCCGGCCGCCAGAACACGGAAGAGCCCGTGTCGGAATCTCATCCGCGCCGCTTGCGTTCCGGTTGAACAGGCGGTGTCATCGCGCTTTACGGTCTCGCTTGTGGGAGGACGGCATGCCCAGACGGTCCGTCGCGGATATCGAGAAAATCTGGTCGAATGTCGAGGGCATCAAGAAGCTGTCGGATCGCGCGATCGGTATCGGCCCCTTCGGCGTCGGTCTGGATGGGCTTCTGACCTGGATCCCCGTCGTCGGCACCGCCTATAGCGTCGGTGCGGCCGGCTGGCTGTTACTACAGGCTGCTCGGGTCAAGGCGTCGCCGGGCACCGTGATCCGGATGCTGGGTTACCTGGGCCTCGACAGCGCGACTTCGGCCGTGGGGGAGGTAGTGCCGATCGTCTTCGACGTCGTGGACTTCTTCTTCCCGGGTCACCTCTTGGCTGCCAGGGCCCTCCAGAAGGACATCGAGAGCACCCACTGGGTCGAGGCCAGCGAGCGCGACGCGCGAGCCAGCGGACAACACGAGCGGCATCTCGCGGACATGAGGCGCGACCCGAAGCTTCGACGCGTCGTCTATCTGCACGACTGAGCGTCTTGACGAACCCCGACGGCCCCCGGCATGTCGATCAATCAGCTTTCCCGGACGTGAGAATGAGCGCCATCCTGACCCGCGATGAACTGGCCGCGGCCCTCGGCCTGGCGGGCCAGGGGGACCGCGCGGCCTTCCGTCGCGTCTATGAAGCGACCTCGGCGAAACTGTTGGGCGTGACCTTGCGTATCTTGGCCGATCGCCAATTGGCCGAGGACGTCTTGCAGGACACTTATCTCACCGTCTGGAGGAAGGCCGAGAGTTTCGACCCTTCGCGCGCCAGCCCCATAACCTGGCTGGTGACGATCGCCCGCAACCGGGCGATCGACCGGCTGCGCTCCGGCGCGGGCTTCCGCAAGTCGACATCCATCGATGCCGCCTTCGAAGTGGCGGACGGCACCCCTTCGCCGTCGCAGGCCGTCGAGACCGTCGATGACATTCGTCGCTTGAACGAGTGCCTTGGTCAGCTCGACGACAAGACCGGAGGCGCGATCCGGACCGCCTTTCTGGAAGGCGTGACTTATGACGCCCTGGCGCAGCGCGAGAGCGTGCCTCTGGGGACCATGAAGAGCTGGATTCGCCGGGGGCTGATGAGGCTGAGGAGCTGCCTCGATCAATGACAGACACGACGGACGACGCCATCAACGAGGACGCGGTCCTGGCCGGCGAACTGGCGCTGCGCTTGCTGTCGCCCGCTGAAGAGGCGGGCGCGCGCGCGCGCGTCGAAGCCGAACCTTCCTTCGCGGCCGATGTCGACGGCTGGAACGAGAGACTGGCCGCCTTCGCCGAAGGCATCGCGCCCGTCGCGCCGTCGGCGGCCGTCTGGCCCCGGGTCGAGGCGGGCCTGACGCCGGTCGCGGCCAACGACAACGTCCGGGTGGCCTTCTGGCGCCGGTGGGCCATCGGTTCGACGGGCCTGTTGGCGGCCAGTCTGGCGGCGGTCGTCGTTCTGTTGGCCCAGCCCTCTCCGGCGCCCCAATCCGTGACGGCTCCTCCCGCCGGAGCGATCACCCGCGTCGCGACCCTCACTCTTGAGGACGGGGCCGCAGCGATGACGTTGGCCTATGATGCTCAGACCGGGAATTTGTACCTTGCACCGACCAAGGAAATGGCCGGCGACGCGCGCGTGCCGCACCTGTGGCTGATCATGCCCAAGGGCGGGGTCCAGTTGGTCGGTGCCATCGACGGATCAGCGACGTCGCGACACAGTCTCGATCGCGCGAAGGCCGGAATGGCGGGGCAAGCCATTCAGGTGGCCGTCTCCATGGAAGCGCCCGGTCACACGCCGGGGGCGACGAAGCCCGACGGTCCCGTCGTGGCGTCGGGCGATTTCCAGCAGCTCTGAAGCGCATCCGCGACGCTCGCGCGAACGCAGCTTGATGCGATGGGGCCTCTGCGGTTCGCCCCGGCGGGTCGACTGGTCCTGACAGCCGCGGCCCCGTCGGCGGGGCGGTCGTCCAGCCCTTCCCCAACGGCCTCCCCGCTAGCCTTCGCTCGTCAGTCTTCATATCGATGCGCGCCAAGCGATTGATGTTGCATGGCTTCGTTCGCTCCTCAGCGTCATGAGCGCGCCTGAGCCGGCGGCGCGCCCAGACTGATCTCCGACCTCACATCGGAGACCTCCCACATGAGCGACGACCAGACGCCCCGACTCGGCCTGCCCTTTCTGGCGGCGGGCCAGATGCAGAAACACGTCACCCTGAACGAGTCGCTGACGCGGCTTGATGCCCTGGTGCAGACGGCGGTGGCGAGCCGGTCGGTCTCCGCCCAACCGGCGGACCCCGCCGACGGCGTCCTCTATATTCTTCCAGTCGCAGCGACGGGCGCGGCCTGGGCCGGTCGCGCGGAAGGCGCGCTGATGCGCGCGGAGGCCGGTGGCTGGCGGGCCGTCGAGGTTTCCGAAGGCCTGATCGCGCTCGTTCTCGACGCGGACGAGATCGTCGTGCGTCACGGCACGACGTGGCGCGCGCTGGGAAGCCGACTGGGTATGGTCCAAGGGCTCAGCCGTCTCGGTATCGGGACGACCGCCGATGCGTCCAACCCCTTTGCCGCCAGGCTGAACACGGCGCTGTGGACGGCGCTCGAAGCGGGTGCGGGCGGCGACGGCGATCTCCGTCTGACCCTGAACAAGGAAAGCGCAACGGACGTGCTCTCGCTGCTGTTCCAGAGCGGCTACGGCGGACGGGCCGAGCTCGGGCTGATCGGCGACGACGATCTGAAGCTCAAGATTAGCCCGGACGGCGCGACCTGGCGCGAGGCCTTTTCGGTGGATCGCACGACAGGCAGGACGTCTTTCGCTCTGGGAGCGGGCCGCCGGGAGCTTACGGCCTTCACCTCCGACGGAGCCTATGTGGTCCCGGTCTGGGCCCAAACGATCGATGCGGTCGTGGTCGGCGGCGGCGGGGGCGGCGGTGCTGGCGCTTTCGCCGCTTCGGGGGCACGCCACGGCGGTGGCGGGGGCGGAGCCGGCGGCGTCGGCCGGGCGGGTTGGCCGGCGCATGAACTGACCGCTGGCCTGGACGTCTTGGTCGGCGCGGGCGGGACCGGCGGAGCGGCAGGGACGGGATCCGTGGGCCTCCAATCCTCCATCTCGCTCGGCGTGACCGCGCTCCTCGTCGGGGCCGGCGGCCGTGGCGGCGGGCTGGGCGACGCGCTGGCGGGGACCGGCGGCGTGGGAGGCGGCGGCTCGGCCGGTTCTAACGGCGGGGGCTCATCAAGCGTCGCAACCGACGCGAGCGGCGGTCAGTCCATGGCGCGACCCGACGCGCCCGGCGGCGGCGGCCTGGATGTCGGCGGCGTCGCTCGATCCGGAGGGGTCGGTGGCGACGGCGGCGCGCTCGCAGTCAAAGCGATCGGCGGTTCCGCTGGGGTCGGATGGTCGGGCGGCGGCGGGTGGGGCGCGCCCATGCCAGGGCTTCACTGGTCCGGCGCCGGTCATTCGGGCGCAAGCGGCGGTGCATCGGGCGGTGGAGGTGGAGGCGGCGGGGCCGGCGTCCTGGCGGGCGGAGCCGGAGGCTCGGGCGCGTCGGGCGTCGTCTGGCTGATCGCGATCGGGTGACGCCATGAATTTCGATTGGCATTCAAACCTCGGCGTCGAGCCCGAACTTCTCGATGAGGACGCATGGGACGCGCCCCGCCGCCTGACCCGCGACGAACTCTATGCGGAAAGCGGGTCGTGCCGGCGGATCGACTGGGCTGACGCTTCAGGAGACATGACATGACCGACGTTTCCGAAACGCCGCCGCCGCCGCCGCCGCAAACCCTCGCCGAAGGCCGCTGGTTGTGGCGCCGCCTCTATGTCTATGGGACGAGCATGGCGGCATGGCTGGTGTTGGATCGTGTGATCGTCGCGCTTCCGCCCGAGTACGCGCCACGACTGGCGCAGGCCTTGATGGGCCTGCTGGGCCTCACAATGGTGCTCTATCTCGTCGCGCCGACGGCCCAGCAATTGATCGCCAGTCTGTCGGTCGTCGGTCGCCGGCTGAGCGGTGAACGCAAGTGACGGCCTTTCGACTCTCCAGTCGATCCCTGGCCCGGCTGGTGGGCGTTCATCCCCGTCTGGTGGCGCTGGTGAAGGAAGCGGCGGCGCTCACGCCCGTCGACTTCATGGTCACCGAGGGACTGCGGACGCCCCAGCGGCAGGTGGCGCTCCTGCGGGCCGGAGCCAGCCGCACGCGCAAGTCCCGCCACCTGACGGGACATGCCGTGGACGTGGCGGCGCTTGTGGACGGGCAGGTGCGCTGGGACTGGCCGCTGTATCCGCGCATCGCGGCCGCGTTCAAGGCCGCTGCCGTCCGGCAGGGCACGGCCATCGTCTGGGGCGGCGACTGGTCGACCCTGCGCGACGGCCCCCATTTCGAACTCGACCGGAGGGTTTTTCCGTGAGGTTGCCGACGGGCCAGCCTCGCCAAGAGACGCGTCGACGGCGTCGGTGCCGCTGGTAAGACATAATTCCCCCGGTACGAACGCCCACACCGGCACAAGCTGCCTGGTAAGTCGGCAATTCCTGCCCGGTGCCCGGTAAATTCTGCCGGGAAGCCGACGTGGTGAACGAAAAGTACCTCAGCAAAATCAACGGCGGGAACCTTGGCATGGCTAGGCTCAGGACTCATTGATCATAGCCAGAAGATCACCGTGGCGGCGATAGTGATGGCAGACATGAAGGTGTGTGCGCATCGGTCGTAGCGGGTGTGGATGCGCCGCCAGTCCTTGAGCCTGCCGAACATGTTCTCGAT
>NZ_JBDNHO010000092.1:0-5177 GCF_041688735.1 Brevundimonas sp. | reverse complement strand
TTATATTGTCATATATGGAGACTTGCAGTGAGCTCGCCGAAGTCGAAACCGGCTCTTGAACGACTCGGTCGCGATATTCGCGGCGCGCGTCTGCGCAGAGGCATGGCTGTCGCCGATCTGGCGATCCGCGCCGGGGCGTCGGCCAGCACGCTCGCGCGTCTCGAGAAGGGCGATCCTGGCGTTGCCCTGGGAACCTTGGCCGACGTTCTGGTGGTCCTCGGGTTGATCGAACGGCTGGCTGATCTGATCGATATCCGGACAGATGATCTGGGCCTGACCCTTGCAAAGGAGCAGGCCCCCAAGCGCGGACGCACCGTCAGCTACATGGATCGACGCAAGCGCGCCATTGGAACAGGCCTCACGGTGACGGAGGATATTGTCGATCCAGATGGCGCAGCCTTCTGATGGGGGTTTTCAGCGCCGGAGTCGCGCTTGGCGCGAACCTGACCGCTGTAGGCCAACTGCGGTTCACGCAATCGGGGCCGCGCCAGTTCTCAACCTTCACCTACGACCAGGCCTGGATCGAGAGCGCGCGCGGCTTTGCCTTGCAACCGGACATGCCCCTGGACGGCGGGCCGGTTCACTCGGCGGGTCAGTCCGGACATATGCGCGAAGCCCTGGCAGGCGTCTTTTCGGATGCCGCACCCGACACCTGGGGACGCCGTCTCCTTGAGCGGGCCTATGGCGCCGGTCTTTCCGAGTTCGAATACCTCACCCTGTCCGCCGACACCTGCCGCCAAGGTGCGCTTCGCTTCCTTGATGACCAGGGCGAGGTCATTCGCGGGGCGGCCGAGACCGTTCCCCGTCTGGTGGACCTGGAGGCGATCACCGCCATCGCAAGGGCCTATGAACAGGGCAAGGACGTCTCGGCTGCGGACTTGCAGGCTCTGGCTGGCGCCGGCGGCTCGGGCGGTGCGCGGCCCAAGGCCAACGTGCGGGACGGCGAGACTCTCTGGCTGGCCAAGTTCACATCCGCACATGACCAGGCTCCTATCGAACGGGTCGAAGTCGCCACACTCCGGCTCGCCCGGTTGTGTGGGATCCGAACACCCGAGGTCAGGCTTGAACTGGCGGCGAGCGCCTTCCCGGTGGCCCTGGTTCAGCGGTTCGACCGGCGGCAAGCCGCCCGTATTCCCTATATCTCCGCGCGAACCGCGCTGCGCAAGATCGGCGCTGAACTCGGGTCCTATACGGAGATTGTCGATTTTATCCGGATGGCTGCGGCCGATCCGGCGGCTGATTTCCGGGAACTCTTTCTCCGGATGATCTTCACCATCCTCGTCTCCAACAAGGACGATCACCTCAAGAACCACGGCTTCATCTATGTCGGCGGCCAGCAGTGGCGCCTGTCACCGGCGTTCGACATCAACCCGGCGCCCGACCGTAACCCACATCTGGAGACCGCCATCATGGAGGGCGGTCCGCACGACCGATCCATCGCTCTCGCGCTGGAGGCGTGTGAATTTTTCGAGATCACCGAGGCGGCGGCCAGGATTTTGATCCGTGAGACCGCTGTACGGATCAGCGACGCCTGGCGCGAGGAGTTCCGCAAGGTTGGAGTAACCGGCAATCAGGCCCGTGCCTATGAGCCCGCCTTCGCGCACGACGAACTCGAGGCCGCTCTTCAGCTCTGATTGTCATATATGACAGTTTAAGAGCTCCGAAGCGCCAGATATGACAAAATGGGGTTGTCGAGGGTCGCCTCGGCTTCGCGTCTCAGACGCGGTAGAAGTCGCGGTACCAGTCGACGAACCGGGTCACGCCGACGTCGATCGGGGTTCGGGGCTCGTAGCCAAGCGCGGCGCGCGTCTCCGACACATCCGCTTCAGTGCGGGTCATCTCGCCGTCCTGGGTCGGCATGATGTTGAGGATCGCTTTGTGACCCAACGCCTGTTCCAGCACCTCGATGTAGCGCGATAGCGGTTCGCGGCGGCCGGCACCCAGGTTGAGGATGCGCCATGGCGCGACGCCGCTGGTCGCAGGCGAGGGGCTGTCGGCGCGCCAGTCCGGGTCACGGGCGGGCACGTCGTCCAGGGCGGCGACCACGCCGTCGACGATATCGTCGACATAGGTGAAGTCCCGCTCCATGGCTCCGTCGCCATAGACGTCTATGGGACGGCCCTCAAGGATGGCTTGCGTGAATTTGAAGAGCGCCATGTCGGGTCGTCCCCACGGCCCATAGACGGTGAAGAACCGAAGGCCCGTGCAGGGCATGCCGAAGATGTAGGCATAGGCGTGGGCCATGGCCTCATTGGCGATCTTGGTGGCCGAATAGACGTTCAGCGGATGCGCCACGCCTTGCCGAACCGAGAAGGGCAGGGCGGTGTTGGCACCGAACACCGAACTGGTCGAGGCGAACACCAGATGCTCGGCACCGATCGCCCGCGCGCCCTCCAGCACCGTCAGGAAACCGACCACGTTGGAGTCGACATAGGTCTCGGGGTTTTCGACGCTGTAGCGGATGCCGGCCTGGGCGCCGGGGTGGACGATGCGGCGCGGGCTGTGCCGGGCGAACATGACCGCCATGCCGTCGCGGTCGGCCAGATCCAGGGTGTGGTGGATATAGCCGGGCTGAGCCAGCAGCAGGTCCAGCCGGGCCTGTTTCAGCGCCGGATCGTAATAGGCGTTGAGGTTGTCGACGCCGATCACCGTCTCGCCGCGCGCCAGCAGGCGCTGCGCGGTGTGAAAGCCGATGAAGCCGGCGGAGCCGGTGACGAGGACGGGGCCCTTGACGGTCATGCCGTCTCGTTAGCCCCGCCCGCCGTTGCGCGCCAGCACCAGTCCCGCGAGGGGCGGCAGTGTCCCGGGCGTCGCCTGCGCCATATTGACCGCCTCGATGACACGCAAGCCGTCCGGCAGCGTCCAGGGCAGCGCGGCGTGACCGAGGTTGAAGACACACATCAGGACTTGTTCGCCCAGCGTCCGCTCGAAGCACATCAGGGTGTCGTCCGCGCCGAGCAGCCGCATCTCGCCGCGCCGGAGCACCGCATGACGTTGGCGCAGGGCGACCAGTCGTCGTGTCGCATGGAGCATGGACCCTGCGTCGCCTTCCTGACAGTCCACGGACAGCGGCAGGTGCCGCGCATCGATGGGCAGCCATGGTTCGACGGTCGAGAAGCCGGCGTGGGGCGCGTCGGCCGTCCACGGCATGGGGGTGCGGGCACCGTCGCGGCCCAGCGTCCGGGGCCAGTTGGCGATGGCCTCGGGATCGACCAGACGCTCGAACGGCACCTCGGCCTGGGGCAGGGCCAGTTCCTCGCCCTGATAGATGAAGACGTTGCCGCGCAAACACATCAGCAACAGCATCGCCATCTCGGCGAAGGCCCGCGGATCGCGACCCTCGGCCCAGCGCGACACGGCGCGCGGCGCGTCGTGATTGGAGAAGGTCCAGGACGGCCAGCCCTGACCGTCGAGGCCATGCCAGGCCTCGGCCCCTTTCCGCACCAGCGCCGCTGTCAGGGCGGGGGCATAGAGGTAGAGGAAGCCATAGGCGCTGTTCAGGTGGTCGTCGCCGTGGGTGAAGGCCCGCATCTCGCGCTCGGCGTGGTCGCCGGCGACCTCCGCCACGCTGAAGCGACCGCCATAGCCGTCGATCAGGCTCCGGACGCGCGCCAGGAAATCGGCGATCCCGGGGTGGGACTGGTTGTGGAGCTTGTCCTGGAAATCGAACGGCCGCGTCCGCTTGCCGCCGGGCGGCAGGGGCGGATTGTCCGTCAGCCCGGGGTCGTGCATGGCGAAATTGATGGCGTCGAAGCGGAAGCCGTCGACGCCCCGATCCAGCCAGAAGCGGGCAACGTCCAGCAGGGCGTCCTGCACCGCGGCCTCGTGCAGGTTCAGCTGGGGCTGCTCGGGCAGGAAATTGTGCATGTAATACTGGCCGCGCCGGGCGTCCCAGGTCCAGGCCGGGCCGCCGAACACGGACTGCCAGTTCGACGGCGGAGACCCGTCTGTCTTCGCATCCGCCCAGACGTACCAGTCGGACCTGGAATTGTGGCGCGACTGGCGGCTCTCGCGAAACCAGTCGTGCTGGTCCGAAGTGTGGGCCAGGACCAGGTCGGTAATGATCTTCAGCCCCAACCGGTGCGCCTTGTCGATCAGCGCGTCGAAGTCGCCCAGTACGCCGAACACCGGATCCACATCGCAATAATCGGCGACGTCATAGCCGAAGTCCTTCATCGGCGAGGTGAAGAAGGGCGACAGCCAGACGGCATCGACGCCCAGGGAGGCGATGTGGTCCAGACGAGCGGTGATGCCCTTCAGGTCGCCGATCCCGTCGCCGTTCGAGTCGGCGAAGCTACGCGGATAGACCTGATAGACGACCGCGCCACGCCACCATTCGGCGTCGGCGTCGGCGGGGATGGCGGAGGCTTCGATAGACATAGGGACACCCTCAGCGTCTCGGCCTCGCCGTCAAGGCTGGACGTCGATCATGAGAGCGACGCCGCTTTGCGCCCACTTCTGGTCACGGCTCGACTCAAGGCGCTCTACACAGCCGGATTTGTCCCACCGAACCCCGGGAACACGCAAAGGCCGGCGGGGCATCCCCGACGGCCTTTGCGTGTTCGGCATCGGGCGCCTTATCGTGGGGCGAAGAGCATAGTGCGTAGGGCGTGGTGCGCGGCGTGGAGAGTGCAATGATCGGCATATTGAGGCGCGCAGGCTTGACTGGTCTTCTGCTGGTCCTGCTGGCGGGGCCCGCGCTGGCCGAGGTGACGGTGACCTTCTACGCCCATCCCGGCGCGCGGGTTCGCGACGGCTATCTGCTGTTTCCCCACGCCTATGTCCACGCCAAGGGTTCGCTGGACGACACCGGCGAGGCCGTGGACTGGGCGGCCGGTTTCACGGCGAAAAGCCCGGGGCCGCATCTGCTGCTGATGCGCGGGGGTGGCGTCGTGACCAGTCCGGACGCGCGATACATCGAGGAGGGCCAGCCGCATCTAACCCTGACCGTTGATGACGCGACCTACCGCGCCCTTCGCCAACGCTCCGACTGGTGGAACAGCCCGGAGGGCTCCGTCTACGACCTGCGTCGGCGTAACTGCATCACCTATATCGCCGATCTGGCCCGTGTCGTCGGCCTTTCGACCGCCGCAGAGCCTTCGATGAAGCCGGGAACCTTCCTCGAGGCCACGGCCGCGCTCAATCCCGCCGCCGCGGTGCGAGAAGCCGCGCCCGCC
>NZ_JBDNHO010000091.1:0-7956 GCF_041688735.1 Brevundimonas sp. | reverse complement strand
GAAGCCGGCCCAGCTGTCCTCGACCTGGTAGTCGAACTGGCTACCGGTCCTGGTCGAGGTGAACTCCACATCGTCGATGGTGTGGTAGCCCGCGTCGATCGCGCCGTACCAACCGTTGGGCTCGGCAGCGGCCGCGCCGGCTGCGAACAGCCCCGCCATCGCTACACCGGCCATAAGTTTCAGCTTCATGATATCCCTCGCGTTAGAATGTCGGATCACTCTCGCTTAATACGGAGCGCTCCGGTGCCGAACGGCAATGTGGGCTTCGGGTTCCTTATTTTTGCTTGGAATGCGGCGACTGTGGCACCATTTCAACACATTGCACCGGTTTCCCGCGCCGCCACGGGCGCGCCGGGCACTGACATCTTGGAGAATCGATAGATGAGTATGCGGTTCGACGGCCGGGTAGCGATCGTGACGGGCGCGGGGGGTGGCCTGGGACGCGAGCACGCCCTGGCGTTGGCCCGGCGTGGCGCGCGAGTGGTTGTGAACGATCTCGGCGTGGCCCGCGACGGCGAAGGGGCTTCAAGCTCGCCCGCCGAGGCTGTGTTGGCCGAGATCGAAGCCGAAGGCGGCGAGGCCATGGCCAACGCCGCCTCGGTCACCGACTACGCCGCCGTTGAGGCCATGATCGCGGCGGCCATGGCGAAGTGGGGCCGGATCGACATCCTCGTAAACAACGCGGGCGTCCTGCGCGACAAGACTTTCGCCAAGATGGAACTCGAGGACTTCCGCTTTGTCGTCGACGTGCACCTGATGGGGGCCGTCAACTGCACCAAGGCGGTCTGGGACGTCATGCGGGGGCAGAACTACGGCCGAATCGTGATGACGACCTCGTCTTCGGGCCTCTACGGCAATTTCGGACAGTCCAACTACGGCGCGGCCAAGATGGCGCTGGTCGGGCTGATGCAGACCCTGTCCATCGAGGGGGCGAAGAACGACGTGCGGGTGAACTGTCTGGCCCCCACGGCCCACACCCGCATGACCGAGGATCTGGGCGCGGCCCTGCCGCTGGAGGCGCTGGGACCCGACCTGGTGACGCCGGGCCTGTTGTATCTGGTCAGCGAGGACGCGCCGAGCCGCTGCATCCTGGCCGCCGGCGCCGGGGGTTTTGAGCGGGCCTACGTCACGCTGACCCAAGGCATTCGCGCGGTGGGCGAAGACGCGCCGGAACAGGTCCAGGGCCGTTTCGCCGAGATTTCGGACCGGTCGGGCGAGATCGTCCCGGAGATGGGCGCGGCCCAGGGCATGATCGAGCTGACCAAGGCGCAGGCCGCCTTGGGCGTCTGACGCCGCGCGTCTGTGTTCGCCGCGCGGCGGCTCACGACTCGAGGCGCCAAGGCCTTGTCTTGACGCAACGGCAAGGGCGTAAAGCATTGAGAACAACCCGCGCTCAAGCAGCGAGGCGCCGCGCGCCGAGCGATAGCGCCCCAAACAAGGACCATCTGAGATGTCCCGCGAAGCCGTCATCGTCTCCACCGCCCGCACGCCGATCGGGCGTGCCTATCGCGGGGCGTTCAACGACACCCAGGCGCAGCAGCTGGGTGCCCACGCCGTCCGTCACGCCGTGGCCCGGTCGGGCGTCGATCCCGCCGAGATCGAGGACGTGATCATGGGCGCGGCCCTGCAGCAGGGCTCGACCGGAACCAATGTCGCGCGCCAGATCGCCCTGGCGGCCGGCCTGCCCGCGTCGGTTCCGGGCATGAGCCTCGATCGCCAGTGCGCTTCCGGCCTGATGGGCATCGCCACGGCGGCCAAACAGGTGATCTTCGACCAGCAGAAGATGGCCGTCGGCGGCGGACTGGAATCCGTCTCGCTGGTCCAGAACCAGCACATGAACCTGTACCGGATGAAGGATGAGGCGCTGCTGAAGCTGGCGCCGCACATCTATATGTCGATGCTGGAGACGGCCGAGGTGGTGTCGCGCCGCTACGGCATTTCACGCGACCGCCAGGATGAATACGCGCTGCAGTCCCAGCAGCGCACCGCCCAAGCCCAGGCCGAGGGCCGCCTCGACGCCGAGATCGTGCCGCTGACCACCACCATGCTGGTCACCGACAAGGCGACCGGCCAGACCTCTTCGAAAGAGATCACGCTGTCGAAGGACGAAGGTAACCGGGCCGACACGACACTGGACGGGCTGAAGTCGCTGAAGCCCGTCTTCGGCGGCGGCGAGGAAATCCAGCAGGGCGAGTTCATCACGGCGGGCAACGCCTCCCAGCTGTCCGACGGCGCCTCGGCCTGCGTCATCATGGAGGCCGGCGAGGCGGTGAAGCGCCAGCTCCAGCCGCTCGGCGCCTATCGCGGCATGGCCGTCGCCGGCTGCGAGCCCGACGAAATGGGCATCGGCCCGGTCTATGCGGTGCCCAAACTGCTGAAGCGTCACGGCCTGACGGTCGACGACATCGGCATCTGGGAATTGAACGAGGCCTTCGCCGTGCAGGTCCTCTATTGCCAAGACACTCTGGGCATCCCCAATGACCGACTGAACGTCTCGGGCGGTGCCATCTCGATCGGCCATCCTTACGGCATGTCCGGTGCCCGGATGACCGGCCACGTTCTGATCGAGGGCAGGCGGCGCGGCGCGAAATACGGCGTCGTCACCATGTGCATCGGCGGCGGCATGGGCGCGGCGGGCCTGTTCGAGATCTACTGAACCTCACGCGGCGTGGACGGGAGCGGCGTCGCCATTCCCGTCGGCCGGGCACTTGATCGAGCGAAGCGTGCCGACGAAGTCGTCCCGCCAGATGCCGACGTCGGTGTTCCTCACTACATGCATGAGCGCCTCCCACTTCCGCTTGCGCTCTTCCAGCGTCATGGTCAGGGCGCGCTTGATGGCGTCGGACAGCTCTTCGCGGCTGAACGGATTGACCAGCAGGGCCTCGCCCATCTGTTCGGCTGCTCCGGCGAAGCGTGACAGCACCAACACCCCGGGGTCGTCGGGATTCTGGGCCGCCACATATTCTTTCGCCACCAGATTCATGCCGTCGCGCAGCGGCGTGACCAGACAGACCCGCCCCGCCCGGTAGATCCCGGCCAGCTGGTCGCGGCGATAGGTGCGGTTGAGATAACGGATCGGCTGCCAGTCCATTTCGGCATAGGCACCGTTGATGCGACCGGCCAAGGCGTCCAGCCGCCCACGGATGTCCTGGTAGGCATCGACCTCATCGCGCGAGATCGGGGTAACCTGGAGCAGCAGCACCTGGGACCGCATCTCGGGATTGGTCTCGAGGAACTGTTCATATCCCAGCAGCCGCTCTTCCAGCCCCTTGGAATAGTCAAGCCGATCGACACCGACGATTAGCGACCGGAACGCCGCCGACGCCGCCATCCGGTCATAGGTCCGCCTGCCCAGCGGCGAGTTTCGGGCGACGATGAAGCCGTCCACATCGATGCCGATCGGGAAAACGCCGGCCTGGACCGTCTTGCCGAAGGCTTCGACCGCGTCATTCGGCAACAGCTTGCCGTTCACGCTGGGTTCGGACGCCACATAGTCGCGGAACAGGTCCAGCCATTCGCGGGTCTGAAAGCCGATCAGGTCGTAGTCGAACAGCGACTCCACCAGCCGCCGGTGATGCGGCAGGGTGACCAGCAACTGCCGCACCGGCCAAGGCGTGTGCAGAAAGAAGCCGATGCGGTTGCGGACACCCAGCCGCCGCAGGTCCCTGGCCAGCGGGATCATGTGATAGTCGTGGATCCAGATCACGTCGTCGGGCTGGATCAGGGGCGCCAGGACCTCGGCGAAGCGGGCGTTGGTCCGCTCATAGCCCTCGCCATAGGATCTTTCGTAGGCCGTCAGATCGACGCGATGGTGGAACAGCGGCCACAGCGTCTTGTTGGCGTAGCCGTTGTAATATTCGTCGACGTCCTGCGCCTCCAGATCGACCAGGGCGACGGTGACGCCGGCACGGTCCTCCATCTTCAGCTCGCCGGTGAAATGCTCGACCGTCTCGCCCGACCAGCCGAACCACAGGCCGTCATATTTCCTGAGCGCAGCGGACAGGGCCATGGCCAGGCCGCCCGTCGAGCCGGCGGCGGGGTCCTTGGGCGCGGATACGCGGTTGGAGACGACGATAAGGCGGCTCATCGACGAACAACGCCTTCCTCCGGCCCACGGTCGCAACGCGATATCGTGAGGTCCGTCATCGCGCGTCGGTCCATGACCGGCTCAGCAAGACCGCGCAGTTGATGATGCCGACCAGGGAATAGGTCTGCGGATAATTGCCCCACAGCTCCTTGTCGCCCAGCGAGAGGTCCTCGGACAGCAGGCCCGCGTGGGTGCGACGGCTCAGCATCTCCTCGAAGATTTCGCGCGCCTCGGCGTCGCGGCCGTTCTGGTGCAGGGCCTCGATGAACCAGAAGGTACAGAAGTTGAACGCCGTTTCCGGCTCGCCGAAATCGTCCGCCTCGATGTAGCGGAACAGATAGGGGCCCTTCTTCAGATCCCGCTCGATCGCGTCGAAGGTCGCGACCTGACGTGGATCGCGGGCGTCGAGAAAGCCCAGGTCGGTCATCTGCAGCAGGGAGGCGTCCAACTCGCGGTTGCCGAAACTGGCGGCAAACCGCCCCTCATCCTCGACGAAGGCTTCCTTTTCGATCCGCTCACGGATGATCGTCGCCCGCTCGCTCCAGAACAGGGCGCGATCGGTCAGCCCCATGTGATCGGCCGCCTTGGCCAGCCGGTCGCAGGCGGCCCAGCACATCACTGAGGAATAGGTGTGCACACGGGCAATGGTTCTGAACTCCCACAGGCCCGCGTCGACCTGGTCGTGCATGGCGAAGGCGCGGTCGCCGACCTTTTCCAGAGCGTGGAAATCCTTGATCGTGCCGGGGCGCAGCAGGCGCTGATCGTAGAAGGTCTGGACCAATGGCAGGACAATCTGTCCGTACACGTCGTGTTGCAGATGCTCACGTGCCTGATTTCCGATGCGTACCGGCTTCATGCCGCGATAGCCTTCGACCGATTCCGTGATCCGTTCGTCTATGTCCTCTTCCAGCCCAACGCCGTACACCGGTTGAACATGGCCGCCGCCCGACGCGTCGACGAGGTTGCGCAGATAACCGAGATAGTTCTCCAGCAGGTCGACCGCCCCCAACCGGTTTAACGCGCGCACCACATAATAGGCATCGCGGATCCAGCAGTAGCGATAGTCCCAGTTGCGGCCGCTCTCGGGAAACTCTGGTACCGAGGTGGTCATGGCCGCGACGATCGCGCCCGTTTCTTCATAGGCACAGAGCTTCAGCGTGATCGCCGCGCGGATCACCGCCTCCTGCCAGTCGAGCGGCAGATAGAGGGTGCGGACCCAGTCCTGCCAATAGGCGACGGTTCGGTCCAGTACAGCCGAAACGCCGGGACCGACGTCCTGATCATAGCCCTCATCTGGTCCCAGGAAGAAGGCGTAAGGGCGCTCGAGGCGGAAGGCGCGCTCGTTCAGGACGTGCGACACCGGACAGTCGGTGGTCAGCCGGAAGACTACGTCCGTACACAGATAACGGATATGGTTCGAACCGTTGGTCGTCTCGGCCCGGCGGGCGCCCCAGTCGGCCGACGGGCGCAGGCGCACCCGAATTCGGGGCGAACCGCTCAGTGGACGGACGATCCGTCCGAAGGCCAGAGGCCGGTAGGTGCGGCTGTGCTTGGGGTGGCGGGGCGCGAAATCGATGATCTCGACCGCGGCGCCGTCCGCAGCCGTCAGGACCGTCCGCAGAACCGGCGTGTTGCGGATATAGGCTTGCTCGACCGTCTGCAGGCCCTGCAGTTCGATGTCCCAGAAGCCGTGATCGGGGTCGAACCCGTCCATCAGGGCCGAAAACACCGGATCGCCGTCTACGCGTGGCGCGCAGGCCCATACATAGCGGCCATTGCGGTCGATCAGGGCGCTGATCGAACAGTTGCCGATAGGGGCCAGGTCGAGGTTGGGCGTCATGGCGTCTCCTCGACCGCATCAAGCCAGGCGAGCACGGCGTCCACATCCGGCAATCCATGGCGGGCGGCAGTGGCGCGGGGCGGCCCGACCAGGACGCCGAACCCGCCCAGCGCCTCGGCGGCGCGGAACCCGTCCTCGTCGGTCAGGTCGTCGCCCAGCATCACCGGCATGGCACCCTTGAATGGAGCCTCGGCCATGAAGGCCGCCAGGGCGGTGCCCTTGTCTGTCCCCGGCGTCTTCAGTTCGACCACCAGATTGCCGGGCTGCAGCGTCAGCCCCGTCTCGTCGGCGAGCCGCTCGGCCAGGGCCCCGACGGCCTCGGCCTCGCCCTGCGCCTGGCGGTAGTGAAGGCTGGCCGACACCGCCTTGTCCTCGACGATGATGCCGGGGCGGGTGCGGGCGAAATCTTGGAAGGCCGCCACGGCGTCGCGCACCGCCGGATCGGCGGCGGCACGGTCCAGCGAACCATCGGCTCGTCGGCGCTCCAGACCGTGTACGCCCGAAGCGGAGGCAGCGGCGCTTTCGGCGATTCGGTCGATCTCGGCGAGGGTCCGGCCACTGATGATCGCGAGCCGCCCGTTCAGCCGCTGCGCCAGCGCGCGCAGAACCGCCGTGCGCCGCGCGTCAGGCACCACCGCATCGGGCGTCTCGGCCAGCGGGGCCAGTACGCCGTCCATGTCGAGGAACAGCGCGGGTCGCGTCAGGCGACCCGGCGGCGCGGGCAGCTGCCGAATCGTGCTGGCGGCCGTGGTCATGGCGTCGATGGCAAGATCTGACGTCCCCATGGTCAAGCTAACGCGCCTCAAGTCGGATGGTTGTCCGCTGGCGCTCATTTCTTTCGCGTTGCGGCATAAATCGCTTGGCACCGGCCGTTGTCAAAGCTGAAAGGATGGACCAAATTCCGGCGCATGACGAACGCCACACCACCCGCCGACACCGCCGCCATGACCGCACGCGCGCGCGCAGTGTTGCAGCTGAACATCACCGCGCTCCAGACGCTGGAGAGCAACCTCGACGACGGCATCGCCCGCGCCTGCGAGATTATCCTGTCCCGGCCGGGCTATGTCGTGGTCACGGGTATGGGCAAGTCGGGGCACATCGGCGGCAAGATCGCCGCGACCCTGGCCTCGACCGGCACCAACGCCTTCTTCGTCCATCCGGCGGAGATGAGCCACGGCGACCTCGGCATGCTGCGCAAGGACGTCACCCTGCTGGCCATCTCCAATTCGGGCGAGAGCCGCGAACTGCGCGATCCCCTGCTGTACTGTCAGCGCGAGGGCATACCGGTAATCGGCCTGACGCAGCGGCCGAACAGCTTTCTGGGCCGTCACGCCGCCGTCTGCCTGACCATGCCGCAGGTGGCCGAGGCCTGCCCGAACGGCCTGGCGCCGACCACCTCGACGCTGATGACCCTGGCGCTGGGCGACGCCCTGGCCATGGTGCTGATGGACGCGCGGGGATTCACCGCCGAGGCCTTCGGCCTGCACCATCCCGGCGGCAAGCTGGGCATGAGCCTGCAGAGCTTGCGCGACTGGATGGGCGATCGTCCCCCCGCGCCCGCGACCGTCTTCCTGACCGCCGGTTTCGCCGAAGTCGTCTCCGCCATCACCGAAGGCCGCAAGGGCGCCGTGGCCGTGGTCAACCTGAACGCCACCTTGGCCGGGATCGTCACCGACGGCGACGTGCGCCGCGCCTTCTCGCGCGACCTGTCCGGCCTGACCGCCGCCGACGTGATGAGTCCGCGCCCCAAGGTCATCGGCCCGGACGCCCGCATGAGCGACGCCGTCGACCTGATGACCCAGAACAAGATCGCGACCCTGCTGGTGGTCGAGGACGAACGGCCCGTTGCCATCGTCCACATCGCCGAACTGATGCAGGCCGGCTACGTCGGCTAGAGCAGCCGCCCGCTGAGTTGAATCGAATGTGATCGAGCGGGGGATTCCCATCGGGTCCGAACCGTGAGTCCATGGGTCTTCTGATTGGGAGGCTATTATGGGCAAGGCGCGTTCGGACGATCTTCGGGAGCGTG
>NZ_JBDNHO010000090.1:0-69070 GCF_041688735.1 Brevundimonas sp. | reverse complement strand
TCGAGAACATGTTCGGCAGGCTCAAGGACTGGCGGCGCATCCACACCCGCTACGACCGATGCGCACACACCTTCATGTCTGCCATCACTATCGCCGCCACGGTGATCTTCTGGCTATGATCAATGAGTCCTGAGCCTAGCGGCGCGCTGGGGGCAACTACCGCCCCCATTGCTTGCTCCCTATGCCTTCACGACCGATGAGGAGGCGCAGACAGCGCGCGCGGATTTCGAACGCGACCTGCGCTTCGGCTGGAACATCCGGGCTTGGGCAAGGCTACAGGCCGCGCACGGGCGGAGCCCTGTCCACGCCTATTATTTCAGCCGCCGCCCGCCTTACCCGGAAGGCTCCATCCAGCAAAACTGGCGCGCGGGCCATTTCGCTGAGCTCTGGTATATGTTCGATCACCTTGAACAGCAGGCATGGGCGTGGACGTCGCAGGACCGGACATTGGCCGACACCATGGCGGAATACTGGGTCGCATTTGCTCGTGACGGCGATCCCAATGGTGCCGGGAGGCCGGAATGGCCCGCGTTCACTGCCGGTGACCAGCGTGTCCTGCATATGGGGGAGACGATCGAAGCCGCCCCGCTGCCTAACAATACGGCGCTCGACGCCTTCGACGTGGTCTACGGAGCCCTCCGCCAGCCACGACAGTAGCTTGGGCGCGCGAGCGAAAGCCACTTCCGTTCTATCAGGCCCGCAATTTTCTGATCCACGTTTCAAACAGTCGGCTTAGCATTGTGGCCAAGGCCTGCGACGCTGGGTCTCAACGGATCGAGGGCCGGGCGCGGACATACTCGAACGTCATTTTTCTGGAGCTTTCTCATGCGGCGCCTGCCGATCGCCGTCCTGTGCGCTGCTGTACTGCTGTACTGCTGTCGGCCTGCGAGCCGATAGACACTTCCGCCCTGCGCGAGATCGAGGAGACGGCGGCTGCGGCGCGCAATACCGCCGACAACCTCAGCGCCCGCACCGACGAGATGCAGCGCGCTTTGGAAGATCCGGTCGGTGCCCTGCGGACTGCCGCCCTCGGGGCCACCTTCACCAAGACCGCGACCGCTGAACCCAATATCTTCGTCCTGACCGATCTGCAGACGGGCTGCCAATGGCTGGCGACCTATGGCGCGGACGGCGCTGCCAGTAGCATGGCCCCGCGCACTGAACAGTTGGGGGGCGCGACCCGGCAACGCTGCGTCTCCGTTTCGGGTCTCGGCGGGGCGGAAGCCGAGCCCGTTCAGGAGGGCTGATCGCCCGTAGTCAATGACGCGGGGGCCATGCAGGCTGCGAATCCCCCCACGGCTTGACTCCCTGACGCTTATGAGCGCCGACGACCATGGCCTGTCCGGCTGAAAGGGTCAGCAATCTTGCGGCCGATCGGCTGAACCTGCTGCCCGGCCGTGACAAGGCCGCTGGAACCTATGGTATGGGTAGCCAAACGCCGGTTGGCGAGGGTGTCGGGAGGGTGGGATGTTCATTCCGATCTGGGTGATCGTGCTGATTGTTGTGGTCATGGGCGGCTGGGTCTTCTGGTCGCTGGCGGCGGTGCGAGGGCGTAATCCCCTGCCGTTCCCCGATGGAGGTTCGCGGATCTTCACGGCGGCTTCGCCCGAGGGGAAGGAGGCCATCGTAGCCCTGCTGGACCGGCATGGGCTGAAGGCGCGGTTCCAAGCGGATAGCGGCGGCGTGTTGCGGTCGATCTTGTGGGACGGGACCATCATCAACCACCCTACGCCCGAGGTTCACCAGCGGCTGGGTTTCGCGGCGGCGAGCATCGGTCTGGTTGTCCGGAATCCAGACAAGGCGGCCCAGAGCGCGGTGGCCTTCCTGCGCGAACGTGGCTTTCAGGCCGAGGTGGTGTCGAATGTTGAGGTCGGGCTGCCGATCGCCTTCGTCACCACGGACGCCATGGTCGGGACGGTGCTCAACTTCCGCAAGTCAATGATCCACATGCCCAAGCCCTCACCGGCCTGACGCGACCCGGCATCCGTATGGCGAGAAAAAGCGAGCATTGACGCTGGGGTTCGCGGGCTGCAAACCCCGCCCATGCTTGAGAACCTCGAAATCCTCGCACGAGAGGCCAAATCCTGGCCGTTCGAACAGGCCCGCAATCTTCTGGCCCATGTGCTGAAGAAGCGGCTGGATGACGCTGAGCGGACGGCGGCCAAACTGCTGATCGACGCGGGCAAGGCGGACGAGGCGCTGGCGACGTTTCCGGCCTTGCAGCGTGAAGTGATCCTCGAGACCGGTTATGGCCCCTCGGGCCTGCCGCACATGGGCACCTTCGGCGAGGTTGCGCGCACAACCATGGTGCGCAACGCCTTCCGCGCCCTGACCGGCGACCACTGGCCGACGCGGCTGATTGCCTTCTCCGACGACATGGACGGGCTGCGCAAGGTACCTGAGGGCGTCCCCAATCCGGAGATGCTGACCGAGGACCTGCACAAGCCGCTGACCGTGGTGCGTGACCCGTTCGGGACGCATGACAGCTTCGGGGCGCACAACAACGCTCGCTTGAGGGCCTTCCTCGACGGGTTCGGCTTCAACTACGAATTCCTGTCCTCGACCGAGCAGTACAAGTCCGGCCGTTTTGACGCGACCGTGCTGACCCTGCTTGAGCGGTTCGACACGGTGCAGGCGATCATGCTGCCGACGCTGGGCGAGGAACGCCGCGCGACCTATTCGCCCTTCCTGCCGATCAGCCCGGTCACCGGCCATGTGCTGCAGGTCCCGACGCTGGAGCGCGATGTCACCAAGGGAACCATCGTCTTCGACGATCCCGCCAAGGACGAAGATGCCGGTCGCACCGAGGTTCCCGTCACCGGCGGCCATGTGAAGCTGCAGTGGAAGCCCGACTGGGCCATGCGCTGGACCGCGCTGGACGTCGATTATGAGATGTCGGGCAAGGACCTGATCGAGAGCGTGCGCGAGAGCTCCAAGGTCTGCCGGGCGCTGGGCGGCGTGCCTCCTGAGGGGTTCAACTACGAGCTCTTCCTCGACGTCGAGGGCCGGAAGATTTCCAAATCGAAGGGCAATGGCCTGACCATGGACGAATGGCTGCGCTACGGCACGCCGGAGAGCCTGAGCTGGTACATGTTCCAGTCGCCCAAATCAGCCAAGAGCCTGCATTTCAACGTCATCCCGCGGGCCATCGACGACTATCTGGCGGCCATTGAGGCCTACAAGACCCAGGAGCCGGCCAAGCGGATCGACAACGCCGTCTGGTCGATTCATGCGGGCGCGCCGCCGACCCATACCTCGCCCGTGTCGTTCGCTCTGTTGCTGAACCTGGTCGCCGTGGCCAATGCGTCGGACAAGGCCCAGCTGTGGGCCTATTTCGCCCGATACCTGCCCGAGTCGACGCCGGCGACCGAACCGCTGCTGGACCAGCTGATGGAGCGGGCGCTGAACTATTACGAGGATTTCGTGAAGCCGACGAAGTCCTACCGCCTGCCGGACGACAAGGAGAAGGCGGCGTTGCTGGATCTGGCCGGGCGGCTAAAGGCCCTGCCCGCGGACACGACCGACGGCGAACTGATCCAGGGCGAGGTCTATGCGGTGGGCAAGGACCACACTTTTGAACCGCTGCGGGGCTGGTTCGGGGCCTTGTACGAAGTGCTGCTGGGAGCGTCGCAAGGGCCGCGCTTCGGCTCGTTCGCGGCGATCTATGGGCTGACGCAGAGCATTGCGCTGATCGAGGCCGGGGCCGGAGGCGAACTGGCATCCTGATGAGCCGCGGCGCTTGGCATTCCGGGCCGGATCGTCCGCCGGCGCACATGAACGGAATATAACGACGGGGCTCCGGGAGCCTTCATGTGGTTCGGCGCATTGTCTGCGTCATCGACCAACTCGATGAAGGAGACTGAGCCATGTCGAAGATCAAGATCACCGCCGCCATCGCCTCCGCCGCCCTGCTGGGCTCGCTGGTTCCGGCCGCACTGCCCACCATGGCCATGGCCCAACAGGCCAACGGCATCATCAACTGCGACGCCCCCGGCGGTCGCCAGCGCGCCGGTGCCCTGATCGGTGCCGTCATCGGCGGTCTCGCCGGTAGCCGGATTTCGTCCAACGAGCGCACGCTCGGGGCCGTCGCTGGCGCAGGCGCAGGTGCCGCTGCCGGCTCCTACATCGGCTGCAACCAGCAGCGCGCCCGGGCGGATACCACCGCCAGCAGCGGTGCCCAGTACCGCGCCACGTCCAACCTGCGCATCCGCACGGGTCCGGGCACCGGTTATCGCCAGACCGGTTCGCTGAGCGCCGGCCAGCCCTTCAGCGCCATCGGTTCGCAGGGTCAGTGGGTCCAGATCGCCGGTGGCGGCTGGGTCAACGCCAACTACGTCTCGGCCTACTAAGAACATCTCGCCTGAGCAGGCATCGAAGGCCGTCCCCGAAAGGGGGCGGTCTTTCTTTTTGGGCGCTAACGACCTCCGGGCTGCTTGAGCGCTCTAGGCGCTAACGCCCTTCAGGCGGCTTGAGCGCGAGGCACCCGCTGCACTTCCGGCTGCTGACCGTCGGGTGGCGCAGTCTTACTGGCTGACCCAGAGGATGCGGCCCATCCAGATGATGTCGCGGCGCGCCAGCGTCCGCGGCTCATAGTCTGGATTGATCGAGGCCAGGGTAACGACGCGTGCCGTCAGGGCCGCGATCTCCTTGGCCAGGGTCTCGCCGCCCGTGGTGCGGACCACCACGCGGTCGCCCTTGCGCACACGGGTCGCGTCGCGATCGACCAGAACACGATCTCCCTCGCGATAGAGAGGTGTCATGGAGTCGCCGCTGATGGTCAGGCTGAACAGGGTGTCCTTCGAGCGGGGAAGATCCGTCTGCTCCCAGCCGTCGCCTGTCGGCAGGCCCGCGTCGTCGAAGAAACCGTTCTGGCCGGCCTGGGCCATGCCGAGCATAGGGGTGGTCGAGGGACGTTCGGGCGCATCCTGCGCCAGGGCCGCGAAGTCCCCCAGCGACAGGCCCGCGGCCCGGAGGGTGCGGGTCAGGCTTTCCGTCGAGGGCCAGCGCGGACGCGGAGGATCGCCGGGCCCGAACCGCTTGGAGGGGTTGAAGCTGGTGGCGTCGAGGCCCGCCCGCCTTGCCAGGGCGGAGGTGCTGATGCCCTCGCGCCGGGCCAGCCCGTCGATCGCCTTCCAGAGCTGGCCATGGGACAGGGGCATGCGATCACCTTCGGCCGAAGGAGCCGATTCGGGGCAGGGTAATCGATTAATCCAGGAATAAATACCTGAGGTTAAGCTTTTGAGCCTTCACCTATTCGAGGCCGGCGGCGCGGCGCTCCTGCCAGGCCCAGAAGGTGCCGACGGCAAGCGAAAGCATGATGCCGTAGCTGGCCAGGTTGATTACGGTCACATAGGCCGTCATCGGCGGACGAACATCCACAAGGGTGAGCACGTGGCTTATGACGATCAGGGACTGCAAAGCAGAGACCCAGACGGGCCACGATCGCCGACTCTTCCAAGCCAGGCCGCCGTAGACCGCGAGCATGACGATGTCGATGCCCAACAGCCCCCATTGCGTGCCGTAAAGAAGGCCGTCTTCTTGTATCAGCAGAGACGCCAGAAACCCCAAGGCATAAGTGCCGCCGCCGATCCGCTCGGGTTCGTCGCCTTTCAGAAATGCGAATACGACTACACTAAGGGCGAAGGCGGCGCCGATCTGTGATGCCAGGGTATCAAACACAGGGTCGCCTCCACACGAGTTCGTGTGGAAGCGACCATGCTATGATTTGCGTCCGACGGAAATGCCCGTCAGTCGACATTACTCGGAATTAAACGGCGCGGAGACGATAGTCCGCGTCCCCTCTGGTAGGTTTCTTTTCTTCGCCTTCAGGATACTTATCGAGGGTGCCGATGGCGTAGGCGCCCCAGCCCATGCGGCGGTGATCCTTGGCCATTTCGGTGTGGGCGGCGACGATGGCTTCGCGGGCCAGGCCGAGGGCGGCGATCGCCTCCATGGCCTTGGCTTGCGAAGAGGCGCCGGTCACGGGCGAGAGCGACAGAGCGGTGCGGCCGCCGATCATGGACTGCACCAGAGTCGTCGCGCGAGCAATGGCCTGATCGACGGCTTGCTCGGTGGCATTCAGGTCACCGGCGACGCTGGCGACAATCTCAGATCTGTCCATGAAACTATCCTCATTTAACAGTCAGAAACAGCCTCAACACACCTTTGCCGTATTCGGTAAGGATTTGTTTACCACGCCTGAGCGACCCGCGTTCGGTTCAGCGCCACCGCCGATCGGAGGGGTGTCGCCGGGCTTGTCGACGGGCCCCACAGCGAGCGAGTCCAGGCCCAGCTTGCGCGCCAGGGCGGCGAGGGTGTTATGGGTGTCGACCAGATGGCCGCGGGCTTCGGCCAGGGCGCTGAGGGACGCGGCGGCTCCGATGAAGGCCCGCTGCCCCGTTACGGCTGAAAGATAGGCCTCGGCGCGCGCGCCCGGCAGGGCGGCAGCGAGGGCGGCCGTCTCTCCCATGGCGCGGTCGATGGCGGTTTCGGCGGCGTAGATGCGGGCCGCGAGGGCCTCGCCGATGATCTGTCTCGTCATGACTGATGTCTCCCGTGACCCAGTGTCACCGGGGAATTCAATCATAGATATTACCAGCGCGCAACTAAAGGGTGTTTTCGGCCACGAGGAAATGCGCGGTCAGCGATGCGATGGGTTGCGCCTCGTCGTCCTGCCAAGCTTCCGCCAGCACATGCGCGACGCGTCGTCCGGCCTTGCTGATGCGGGCGCGGGCGTGGACGTCCACGGGGCGTCCCGAGCGCAGATAGGCGACCGTGACGTTGATGGGACGGGGCAGATGCAGGCGCGGGTAGAGCAGCGCGACCTGAGCTACGGCCGTCAGTTCCAGCAGGGCGGCCGTGGACCCGCCGTGCAGGGCCGGCAGGATCGGATTGCCGATCAGGCGCGCGTGGAAGGGCATGGTGACGGTCAGTACCTCGCCCTCGGTCCGCGTCGTCAGACCGAGAAAGCGGGCATAGGGCAGGCGGTCCAGAAGGTCTCTCATGCCGCGTCGCCCCTTTGGTCCTTCAGGTTGGATCCCAACACACGCCCACCGTTGGAATCGACCATATAGGCGCCCTGGGCGGCGGCGACGGGGTTCTCGGGACTGTCTTCGAAGGCCCAGGCGCGGACGAAGGCGATGGACCGGGTCAGGCGATAGCAGCGAGCCTCGGCGATCAGATCCCGACGCGGCTCGGCCGCCCGCATGTAGTCGACGCGCAGGTCGAGAGTGGCGATCGGCTCGAACCGGTCGAGCGCCACCCAGACGGCCAGCCCCCCGACATGATCCAGCAAGGTCGTCACCAGGCCGCCGGACAGCACGCCCGTCTCGGGATCGCCAACCAGATCCTCGCGCCACGGAACCCTGAGACGCACCCGGTCGCCGTCGAGGCCGTCGTAGGCGAAGCCGAGGGCATGGGTGTGGGCGGCGGCGGACGCGAGCTGCGGCAAAAGGGAAATCAGGGAGGAAGTCATGGTTTCGATATCGACCGTCGCGACCCATGCACGCAAGCGACCTTCGCGCGTTCCCTGATCCCCACGAAAGGGCCATATCGATTTCCATGATGCGTTTCGAGGACCTGCTGAGACCGACCCCCGCCGGCCTGTATTGCCCGCCGGGTGATTTCTACGTCGATCCCGTGCGGCCGGTGGACCGGGCCGTGGTCACGCACGGCCATTCCGACCATGCGCGGGCGGGCCACGGCGCCGTTCTGGCCACGCGCCAGACCTTGGCCATCATGGCGGAACGTTACGGCCTGGATTTCACGGAACGAGAGCAGGCTGCGGCCTATGGCGAGACGACGACACTGAACGGCGTCGAGGTCACCCTGGTCCCTGCCGGTCACGTGCTGGGCTCCGCCCAGGCGGTGATCCGGTCGAGGGGTGTCACCATGGTGGTCTCGGGCGACTACAAGCGCCGCCGCGATCCGACCTGCGCGGCGTTCGAACCCGTGCCGTGCGACGTGTTCATTTCGGAAGCGACCTTCGGTCTGCCGGTCTTCACTCATCCGCCGGACACGGAGGAGATCGGCCGTCTGGTTCAGTCCCTGCGTCAGTTTCCGGACCGGGCGCATCTGGTGGGGGCCTATGCTCTGGGCAAGGCGCAGCGGGTCATCCGCCTGTTGCGCGAAGCAGGTTGGGACCGGCCGATCTACGTCCACGGCGCGCTGGAACGGCTGAACCGGCTGTATGAGCGCGAGGGGGTCGATCTGGGACCGCTGCTGCCGGCCACGGGCCTGAAGCCCAATGCGCTGGGCGGCGAGGTCGTGATCGCGCCGCCGTCAGCGACGCAGGACCGCTGGGCGCGCCGTTTCGCCGATCCGGTATTGGCCTTCGCCTCTGGCTGGATGCTGGTGAAGGCGCGCGCGCGCCAGCGGGGGGTGGAACTGCCGCTGGTCCTGTCCGACCACGCCGACTGGCCTGAACTGACGGCGACCTTCGCCGAGCTTAAGCCGCAGGAGATATGGATCACTCACGGGCGGGAAGAGGGTCTGTTGCGCTGGTGCGAACTGAAGGGGCAGGTCGCCCGGGCGCTGAGACTGGTGGGTTATGATGAGGAAGACGACGAGGCACCGTCCGAACTGGTCGGCTAAGCCGACAGCCGTTCCGGTCCCGGCGCCTGCTGACCGGCACGCAGCGAGGCGGCGGCCTGTTCCAGGGCGGCGTTCATCGCCATCCGCAGGCGTTCGGGCTTGATCGGTTTCTCGACCACGGCCGCCATGCCGACCGCGAGATACTTCCTGGCGTCGTCCGGATCGGCATTGGCGGTCAGGGCGACGATGGGTGTGCGGCCGGCCGGGCCGTCCAGCGCGCGAATGGCCTGGGTCGCCTGGACGCCGTCCATGCGAGGCATCTTGATGTCCATCAGGATCAGGTCGAAGCAGCGTTCCTGAACGGCACTCAGAGCTCCCAGGCCGTCTTCGACGGTCTCGGACGTACAACCGAACATCTCGCAAAGGGCCTGAGCGACCACGCGGTTGGTGGCGTTGTCGTCGACGATCAGGATATGCGGATTAGACAGCAGGTTCAGGTCGCCCAGGCTCTCGACGTTCGACGTCGCGGCGGCCTCGACCTCCGTCCGCTCGACGGACAGGTCGAAGGCGAAGGTCGCGCCCCGACCCGCGTTGTTCACGGCCCATATCCGGCCGCCCATGCGGTCCATGACCTGACGGCAGATGGCCAGACCCAGGCCCGCACCGTCCGGTCCGGACCCATGCACGAAGGGTTCGAATATCTCGTCCACGCGCTCGGGATCGACGCCCGGACCGTCGTCGCGGATACGGGCCTCCAGGGCGATACGGCCGCCTTGTGCCGTGGCCTTCAGGCTGGCTTCGACGACCCCGTTGCGGGCGAATTTCAGCGCGTTGCCGATCAGATTGTTGAACACCTGCTTCAGCCGCATGCCGTCGATGACGGCGGCCAGTTCGGTGTCGCCCTCGTAGCTGATCATCAGGGTGATGTCGTCCTGCGAAGCGCGCGGGGCCCACATCGCCTGAACGTCATCCATCAGAGCCCGCAGGGGGGTGGGCTCCGGATGCATTTCCAGTTCGCCGGCCTCGGCCCGGGACAGGTCCAGCGCGTCCTGAAGGATGCGCAGCAGGGTCTCGGAGGATTCTATGATCGTGTTGACGTGCGCGTGGCCCTGGGGACCCAGCGGCTGGCGACGCAACAGTTCGGCGACCGCCAGGACGCCGTTCATCGGCGTTCGCAATTCGTGGCTCATGATGCCCAGGAACTGGCTCTTGGCGCGGGCGGACATCAGCGCCTGGGTCTTGGTGTCTGTCAGCGCGAGTGCCTGTTCCGCGAGTTCGGCGTTCTTGCGGCGTTGGTGTTCGTTGACGGCCTGCAGCAGGGACACGGCCGTGCCGACGCCTTGATAGCGCCCGTCGCGCGTGACGATGAAGCCGCGCATGAGGGCACCGGGGCCGCTCTTCAGCAGGGTGTCGCAGAAGGCGTCGATGGCGACGCCGGCCTCGACCACGGCCGGCTCGGCATCCATGACGTGCAGGATCGGGCGCCGCGCATAGAGGGCGTGGCCAAAGGTGCCGGCGACCTTCAGCAGGAAGGTATTGCGCTCGATCAGGCCTATCGGGAGGTCGTTCTCGACTACCGGCACAACCAGGATGTCAGGGTTCGCTTCGAAAAGCGCGAATACTTCGCTCCCCAGCGTCCGAGGCGACACCGCTTCGGCGCGCTCCGTCAAATCCTCGATCGTCGGCATACTGGCCGAAACTCCAGTGAGAAGACCTGAACATCGGACAAACCATTTGCGTATTGGTTAAGAGGCGGATTGTTCAGGCATTCGGCCTTTTTGCCCTGACGCTCGCCTTGGTGTAGAAGGCGCGCCCGTACCGAGACACCCCCACCCTTTCGCATGCGCGCGGCCGGCAGGCCGACCGCAGGTTTGTCATGACCGATACCGCGCCGACATCTGCCCGTTCCGCTCTCGTCCTGTTCTCGGGCGGGCAGGACAGCGCGACCTGTCTGGCGTGGGCGCTCCAGCGATTTGCCCGGGTCGAAACCGTGGGCTTCAACTATGGCCAGCGGCATGCGGTCGAGATGCAGGCCAGACTGGCGGTGCGCGACGGCATTCCCGGGGTGTTGCCGGCACAGGCGGATCGGCTTGGACCGGACCACGTGGTCGATCTGACCGGCTATGGCCGCATCGCCGACAGCGCCCTGACCAGCGAGCGCGCCATTGAAATGGACGCGCGCGGCCTGCCCACGACCTTCGTGCCCGGCCGCAATCTGGTGTTCCTGGCCTGCGCCGCCGCGCTGGCGGATCGCCGCGGCCTCGACGTTCTGGTCGGCGGCATGTGCGAGACCGACTTCTCCGGCTATCCCGACTGCCGCCGCGAGACCATCGACGCCATGGCGCGCGCGTTGTCCCTCGGGCTCGACAAGCCGGTCGTCATCGAAACTCCGCTGATGGCGCTGACCAAGGCCCAGACCTGGGCCTTGGCGAATGAGATCGGCGGACACGGCCTCGTCGACCTGATCGTCGAGGCGTCTCACACCTGTTATCGCGGCGACCGCGAACATCGCCACGCCTGGGGCTACGGCTGCGCCGACTGCCCGGCCTGCGAACTGCGCGCCGCGGGACATGCCCAATGGTTGGCCGCATGACCTATTCGGCCAAGGAGGTCTTTCTGACGGTGCAGGGCGAGGGCGGTCAGGCCGGACGCCCCGCCGTCTTCCTGCGTTTCGCAGGATGTAATCTGTGGAACGGGCTGGAGCGGGACCGCGCAGCCGCCGTCTGCACCTTCTGTGACACCGATTTCGTCGGCGTGGACGGCGATGGGGGCGGCAAGTTCGCCACCGCCGACGCCCTGGCCGATCATGTCTCCTCGTTTTGGCGAGGACGGGCGGGGGACCCCAGGCTGGTCGTCTGCACCGGCGGCGAACCCCTGCTCCAACTCGACCCGACCCTGATCGAGGCCCTGCATGGGCGAGGCTTCGAGATCGCCGTGGAAACCAACGGCACCCTCGCGGCTCCGGAGGGCATCGACTGGATCTGCGTCAGCCCCAAGGCCGACGCGCCGGTCGTCCAGACGGCGGGACAGGAACTGAAGCTGGTCTTCCCGCAACCCGCCGCCATGCCGGACCGGTTCGAACACCTGGCCTTCGACCGCTTCTGGCTCCAGCCCATGGACGGCCCGGACCAGACGGCCAATACGGCGGCGGCCATCGACTATTGTCTGACCCGTCCCAAATGGCGGCTCAGCGTCCAGACCCACAAATACATCGGCGTCAGATGAGCGTTTTCGAGATCACCAAGTCCGCCACGTTCGACGCGGCCCACCACTTTCCCAACGAGCCGGACGGCAGTCCGTACCGGCGCATGCACGGCCATTCCTTCTCGGTCGAGGCGACCGTGAGGGGTGAGGCGCTGGATGGCCACGGCTGGGTCGCGGACCTCGGCGCGCTGGACCGCGCGCTGAAGGCCACCGCTGAGGAATTGGATCACGGCCTGCTGAACGACAAGCCTGGGCTGGAGTTGCCTACGCTCGAACACCTGTGCCTGTGGTTCGCCGACCGGCTGAAGCCCGAATGGCCGGGTCTGTGCCGCATCGCCGTGGCCCGTCCGACGATTCACGAGCGATGCGTGCTGACCCTATAGGTCAACAGTCGCGGCCCTGACGCTGGCGCTGTTCGCACCGGCGCCGTTCGCGTTCCTGGGCGCGCTGTTCGCGCTCGCGTTTGGCCCTGGTTTCCTCGTCCGAGGTGGTGACCGCGTCGACGCCGGCACCGACCACGGCCCCGGTGGCCTGGGCCGCGCCGCCTACGATCGCCCCGGCCGTGCCGACGACCGCGCCGACCAGACAGCCCTGCAGCATCAGCGACCCGCCGACGACGATCGCGAAGGCGGCGGCGCGTTTCAAAAGGATCATGGCTCGAAACTCCCGGCGTCGGTGGCTTGGTGGGCGGCGAGGGGTTCGAACCCCCGACCCCCTCGGTGTAAACGAGGTGCTCTGACCAGCTGAGCTAGCCGCCCGTCCAAATCACTCCCCGACCTAGAACCGGAAGCTGGCCCGCAGGAACAGCATGAAGCGGATATAGTCCTCGATCATCTCGGCGTCGGCATTGATCGACAGCATGCCCAGTTCGTTGCCGATGTTGAGGCGGAAACCAACGATCGGACCGCCTCCTTCAATGGAGCCGCCGTCCAGGTTGAAGTCTGGACCACCAGAGCGGAAACGGCCGATGGTTTCGCCCGGATTGATCGAGATGTTCTGACGCCAGCCGACGCGAACTTCTGGCCGCAGCCAGTTGTTTTCTTCCATCGACATCCCGAGGTTGATCGCTGCCGTAGCCGAGAACAGGTGGCCGTCGCGGTCATCGATTTCGAGATCAAAGCCGTCGCCGCCGCCCTCTTCGACGTGGCCGTCCTCGCGGAGCGCGAAATACTCGGCATAGACTTCGGGACGCACACTGAAGCGACCGAAGTTGCGCTCGTATGACGCGCCGCCTGCGACCGCAAACGTGAGGCCGTTCCAGTCGGATTCATTGGACAGGTTCAGGCCGGCACCGACCAGACGGCGCTCGGAGTTGAACGAGGCATAGCCGGCGGCACCACGCGCCCATGTCGTCCAGTACTGGCCTTGGGCGCGCCAGTAGAGGCCGAGTTCCACCAAGCTGGCCGACAAGACCTCTTCGGCCTCGGACTCTGGATCCTCAAGGTCGGACGAGGTGAACGCCATCGTCAGGCCGACGTTGCCCAGTCCGGTGCCGCGCTCGATGCCTCCGGCGACGCCGAAGCCTTCCGAACGAAAGCCGTAGGTCTCGGTCTTGTCCTTGTCGGCATAGAAATTGATTTCCTGCACCCAGGCGCTGGTCTCGCCCGGCGCGGCTGCGGCGTTGCGGCCGGTCAGGGCGCGGGTGACGGCGTCAACGCCTGAGGCCAGCGACAGCAGGGGACCGCCCGAGTGATCCGGCAGCAGTTGTTCGTAAAGGTTGATGAAGTCGTCCCGGCCCGCCTGGGCAAGGAAGACGTTGCGGATGGTGACGGCGTCGGGATCGCTGATCGACGAATAGAAGGAATCGTAGAAGGCTGCCTCTGAAGAGATCAGCGCGGCTTCGCTCGCCGTGCGCTGGCGGACGTCGACGAAGACGTCGCCGGCTGGCACATTGGCGCCGGCCTGGACCACATAGAGATAGGGCGAGTTGGCTTCGATCGACCCCAGGTCGATCGTGCCGAAGTTCAACGTGGTCGCGTCAATCAGGACAAACCGGCCGGGCGCACTCAGCAGCGAGGCAAACCGAACGCCCAGCCCGGCGCCCGTCGCCAGGGTCGCCGTTCCCGAGACGTTGAAGCCGCCCGCCGTGCTGCTGGCCGGATCCACGGTGACGATCAGATCGCCGTCAGCACCGACGTTCAGGCTGGTGATGTTGGTCCGGGTGGTCTGGCGCGCATCCAGCGTGCCGTTCGTCACATTGATCGAAAGGGCACCGTCCGAGTCGGACACAGCACCGCGGACGACGCCGCCACCGGAGATCAACAGGCGGTCCGCGCCGGCACCGAAAGCGATGTCGCCAAGCACCAGGCCATTGCGGATGTCCAAGGTGTCCGCGCCCGATCCGAGCCTGATCGCGCCGACGATGAGGGGTTCAGCGCTGTCCGGTACACCGTCGGCGTCGGTGTCGGGGTTGGCGGTCGACGGCGTGGAGGCGACGCCCGATTGAATCACCGACACGCCTGTGGTGTTCGCGCTGACGTCGATCGCGGTCGTCGTCCCGGTGATGGGATCCCCGTCCTCGTTACTGTTCAGCGTCGCTTGAATGGAGCGGGTGTTGGTGATGGAGGTCAGCGTGCCGCTGAGATCCCGGATGGCGAAAATATTGCTGGTCCCGCCGCTGGCCGTGGCGAGAATGGAACCGGCGTTGGTCAGGGTGTTCACCGTCGCGCCCGCGTCGATGCGGATGCCCGTCGATCTGGTCGCGCCGAGTTCGCTCGAAACGCCCGCGGTTATGGTGCCGCCGTTGAAAAGTAGAGACGCCGTCACGCCTTGCCCGATGCGCAGGGTGGTCGCACTGCCGTCTATGGCCAGCGCCGCCATGCTGCCGTCGTTGCGGACGCCGCCGGCGATCGTGACCGTCTGGCCCGCATTGCCGCCGATGACCACGGCGTTGGCGTCGACGCCGTCGTAGACGCCCTGAGCGACGATGGAGCCCCGGTTGATGAAGCCGTAGGCGTCGCGTCCCACGCCGACCGCGCCGAGGGAGATCGCGCGCGTGGCCGAGCCGATCTCAACGGCTGGCGCTGAGCCGAAGCTGGTGATGGCCGAACTGCTTTCCGACGTGTCGGGCACGCCGTCTCCGTCCCGATCGGGGTCGGTCCGGTTCGGGACGCCGTCACTGTCGTCGTCCTCGTCGCCGTTTCTCACGCCATCGACGTCGTCGTCGCCTTCGATGCCGTTCGCGGAATATGTTGGCGGAACGTCCAGGATGACGCCACCAGCCACGTTGGCGGCCACGCGAAGCGCCGGCCCGCCTTGCAGAAGATCGTCCGGGTCGAGCTCGTCAACGAAGAGGAAATTCGCGTCGTTCTGCGGTGTTTCGGTGAAACCGACCGGCCGTTCGGCCGGCCGGCTGGAGTAGCGATAGCCAGTCGAGGTGATGGTTGATTCGACGACCAGCGCGCCATTGACGTCGCCTTCGATCGAGGCTCCCACGGTGTTCTGTCCGCGCGCGGTGATCGCGCCGATCAACTGCACCTTTCCGCTGATCGGGCCGGTCGTCCGAATGGCGTAGCTGTTGTCGCCGACGATGTTGACGGCACCGCGGACGTCCAGATTGCCCGTCAGGGGCGCTTCGACCGAGATGCCGAAGGAAGCGTTACCGTCGACGGTGATGACACCCGTGCTTTCCACGAAGATGTTTCCGACCAGCGGCGCGGCGCCCACGACGCGAACGCCGTAGCGGCCGGAACCATTCGCCGTCGGGCCGTCGATGTCACCGTCGTTGTCCGTGTCCGTATCCGTGTCAGGGGTGATGTCGTCGGACAGGCCGATGCTGCCGCCTATGGTCACGTCCCCGGTATTGCCACCGTTGACCAGAATGCCGATCGAACCGCTCGGGGTGTTCGCCATGACGATCGAGCCGCCGGAGTCGATGTCGATGCCGTGGCTGGAATTTATCGTCACGGCTGTACCGCCGCTGATGTTGAGCGCGCCGCCAGAGGCGATGCGGATCGAGTCAGGACCCGTGCCCGTCGCGTTGGACGTCGTGATCGGCGTCGTGCGGGCGGTGCTGATCACCACCTCGGCCATGGCTCCGGAAGCGGCCATCAGGGGAGCGATCGCCACCGCGGTCGCGAGTAGAATACGCATTCGGAAGAAACCCCAGTGGACGACACGCCAGACACGCCAGCCGTCCTCTAACAGGGACCATGCCAACCTGCTTCAAGTTTCTCGAATTTGAGGCGAATGCAAGGCCGTTGGACACGGCGTCCAGCGGTCGGGAAGCGCGGCTATTGCACGATGTGTGATCGTTATGATATCATAATAATATCAATCAAGGGGCTGACATGGCGCGGCCGAGGAAGCCATTCCTGATGCGCGCCTCACCGGGCGTGATGGCGGCGGTCGAGCGATTGGCCGCCGTCGAGCTGCGCTCGGTCAACGCACAACTGGAGATTTTGCTGCGAGACGCCCTGCATCGGCGGGGCATCACGCCGGCCGCAGACCCTCCGGTGACGGATGACACTTGAGCTTGGCCGGGTCCGGGTCTAGGGCGCGGTGATGGTCAAGTCGCATATGTCGAAGGTCCGCAAGGCCCGCCGGATTCAGAAGCGCGTCAAACGCATCGGCGCGTCCAGCATCAGCGCCGCCGAACGCGAGCTGATGAACCTGGCCGGGCTGGAGGTCCAGGAAGGCGAACTGCGCATGATTCCCGGCTGGGACGAGGAAGTCTCGGAAACCCTGACGGCCACGAAGATCGCGGGCGAGGACGGTCGTCCGCGGCTGGTCGACACCACGATGTTGTATGCCCCCCGCTCGGGCGGGGTGAAACGCTACCTGCTGTCCAAGAAGGGCTGGCTGGAGGCCAATCGACCCGGCGTGACGCACTCGCTGGTCGTGCCGGGCGCGCACCACAGGGCGGGGGATGACGGGATCGTGCAACTTCACGCGACCAAGCTGCCGTTCGGCGACGGCTATCGCTGGCCCACTTCGGTGCGCCGCTGGGGGGCCTGGGTGGCGTCGCTGAACCCTTCGATCATCGAAGCCGGCGATCCCTATACGCCGGGGCAGGGGGCGCTCGAGGCCGGGCAGCGCGCGGGTTGTCCCGTCGTCGGCTTCTGCCATTCCGACCCCGCCGGGCTCGCGGCCCTGCATTTCGGTGAATGGGCCAAGAAGCCGGTCGAGAAACGCTGGGCGCGCCTGTTCGGCCAGTTCGACAAGGTCGTCTCGCCCAGCCGCTTCATCGCGCGGCGGCTTGAAGAGGCGGGGGTCGGCAATATCGTGATCCGCCCGCTGGGCGTCGAGATCGACACCTTCCGCCCGGACCGTCGTGACCGCGACTGGCTGCTGAAAAAGCTGGACCTGCCCGCGTCGGCGCGCCTGCTTTGCTTCGCGGGACGTCCGGCACGCGAGAAGAACATCGATGTCCTGATCGAGGCCGTCCAGAGGCTGGGCGATCCCTACTATCTCGTCCTGGTCGGGGCGGGCTCGAGGATGCCGGCGGAAGAGCGGGTCATTTCCCTGCCGTACGAGGCCAACCCCAAGGCCGTGGCCAAGATCATCGCCTCCTGCGACGCCTTCGTGCACGCCAACGACAAGGAGCCGTTCGGCCTGATCGTGCTGGAGGCCATGGCCTGTGGCCGCCCGGTCGTCGGGGTGAACTCCGGCGGGGTCAAGGAGACGGTCGACGACACGGTCGGCCAACTGGCGAAGAGCGCGAATCCCGCCCATTACGCCGCCGCCATCGAGGCCCTTTTCGCCCGCGACATCGAGGCCATCGGCGCCGCGGCCCGCCTCCGCACGGTTGAACGCTTCGCCTGGAACCGCGTCTTCGAGGACCTGAGTTCCGTCTATGCGGAGGTCAGCGGCGAACCGGCCTTCGTCTTGCCGGATGGAGAACGCGCCGTACAGTGAAGCAGACTGAAGAGTCGACGATGAAGAGCCGGCTGCTGACGGCCGCCCTCGTCCTGCTCACGGCGACGTCCTGATCGTCGGTCACAGCCATACCTTCCCGCTGACCGCGCGCGCGCTCGGCTTCGCAGCCGCCGCAGACATGCCGGACTGGAATACGATCGCCTGACGGTGCTCAACCTGAACGGGGCGAACACCACCGCCGTGGTGGGGCGCTACGGGATGCCAACGACCTGCTGAACTACACGTCCAGATCAGCCACCGCGAACTGCGCATTGTCCTGGATGAACTGGAACCGCGCCTCCGCCTTCTTGCCCATCAACCGTTCGACCAGGTCCTCGATTTCGTCTTCCGAGGCCGGGACGGTGACCCGCGCGAGGGTGCGCTTTTTCGGGTCCATGGTGGTCTCCTTGAGCTGGGAGGCCATCATCTCGCCCAGGCCCTTGAACCGGCCGATCTCGGTCTTCTTGCCCTTGAAGACGGTGGCCAGCAGTTCGTCGCGGTGGGCGTCGTCGCGGGCGTACTCCGACAACGGCCCGGCGCTGATCCGGTAGAGCGGGGGCAGGGCCATGAACAGCCGGCCCTGACGGATCGTCTCGGGCATGGAGCGGTAGAAGAAGGTGATCAGCAGCGCCGCGATGTGGGCCCCGTCCACGTCGGCGTCGGTCATGATGACGATCCGCTCGTAGCGCAGGTCCTCAATGTTGAAGCGACTGCCGGGCTGCACGCCCAGCGCCAGCGCCAGATCCGTCAGCTCGATATTGGCACGCAGCTTGTCGGCTGTGGCGTTGGCGACGTTCAGGATCTTGCCCCGCAGCGGCAGGATGGCCTGGGTGGTGCGGTCGCGCGCCTGTTTGGCCGAGCCGCCGGCCGAGTCGCCCTCGACGATGAACAGTTCGGTGCCGTTGGCCGACTGGCGCGAACAGTCCGACAGCTTGCCGGGCAGGCGCAGCTTGCGTGTGGCCTGGGCCCGCTGGACCTCCTTGTCCTTGCGCCGCTTCAGCCGGTCCTCGGCCCGCTCGATGACGAAGCCCAGCAGGGTGTTGGCCTGTTTGGGGCTCTCGGTCAGCCAATGATCCAGCGGATCGCGCATCAACTGCTCGACCAGCCGCTGGGCGTCGGCCGAGGACAGCCGGTCCTTGGTCTGGCCCTGGAATTCCGGGTTGCGGATGAAGACCGAGATCATGGACCCGGCGTTGGCGATGACGTCCTCGGCCGTGATCAGGTCGGCGCGCTTTTCCTTGACCAGTTCGCCGTAAGCCTTGAGCCCCTTGACCAGGGAGGCGCGGAAACCGGCCTCGTGGGTGCCGCCATCGGGCGTCGAGACGGTGTTGCAATAGGACGAGACGAAGCCGTCCGCCTCGCCGAAGCCGATCGGCGACCAGGTCACGGCCCATTCGACGGCCCCGGCTTCACCCTTTCGCTCGACGCGGCCGGAGAAGGCCGGGGTGACCGTCTCCAGGTCGCCGATCCGCTCGGCGAGGGCGTCGGCCAGGCCGTTGGGAAAGTGGAACGCGGCCTCGGTCGGGGTGTGGTCGGTGATCCGTTCAGCGGCGCAGGTCCAGCGGATCTCGACGCCCCGGAACAGATAGGCCTTGGACCGCGCCATGCGGAACAGACGTGCCGGTTTGAACGCCGCCCCGACACCGAAGATCTCCTCGTCCGGCTTGAACCGGATCAGGGTGCCCTTCTTTTTGGACGTGCCGCCCCGGACGATCGAACCGAGCGGCAGTCCGCGGCTGAACGACTGTGTCCACTCATGGCCATCGCGCCAGACCGTGACGTCCAGCCGCTCGCTCAACGCATTGACGACACTGACACCGACGCCGTGCAAACCGCCTGATGTTTCATAGGCTTTTCCGGAAAACTTGCCGCCCGAGTGGAGCACCGTCATTACCACTTCCAGCGCCGACTTACCGGGGTGTTTGGGGTGGGGGTCAACCGGAATGCCGCGACCGTCGTCCTTGACCGACAGCCAGCCGTCGGCGTCGAGATCGACCGTGATCAGCTTGGCATGGCGGGCCACGGCCTCGTCCATGGCGTTGTCGAGGACCTCGGCGAACAGGTGATGCAGGGCCCGCTCGTCGGTGCCGCCGATATACATGCCGGGGCGTTTGCGGACCGGCTCAAGCCCTTCCAGCACCTCGATCGAGGAGGCGGAATAGTTGCCGGGCAGGGGCGGCGCCGAGGGGGCGGCGGGCAAGGGCGCGCTGAGCGGTTCCGGTTCCGGCTTCCGTGCGGCGGCCTGCGGCGTCAGGGCGGGTTCAGGCGTGGCGACGGGTTCGGCCGGGCGCGGTTGCGTCGGCTCGTCATCGAACAGCGAAAGGAGGTCGGCGGACTGGCCCATGCGGATACTGTGCGGCGATTCGGGAGCCGGTCTGGTAGGCCCGCCGCGTCGTCCGGGCAAGCGGCACAGCCTCGGCTGTGGATGACGGCAGCATCGACCGGGTCAGCACCGCCAGGAACAGCACCCAGGGCAGGCTCTGATGGCTCAGCAGGATGCTCTCGGACAGGTTGAGCAACACGAAGGCGGCCAGGAAACCCAGCGGCCGCCAACCTTCGCGCATCCCTGATCCCATCGCCCTGAGCACGGACAGGACAGTGGCCAGCGCCATCAGCCCTCCGACCAGGATCGCCAGCGCGATCGCCGTCGGCCAGACCCGCCAGAGCCGGTCGATGCGGAAGACCACCAGGGCCAGGATCGTCGCTTACGCCGGCAGCCAGACCAGCCGCAGCACCGGCGTCTCTTCCTGCAGCGGCGCGAAGACCGGTCCGATCACGGCACTGGTCAGCATGGGGATGGGCACGCCCGAGGCGATCCGCTCCCACAGACTGGGGGCGGGCTCGGTCAGGACATCGGCTGGACGGGTTTGGCACACCCGCGTCCTCGCTCCCGTCCACGCTGATCGGCACCAGTCGGTAGTCGCCGAAAGGGATGTTACTGACGCACCCGAAAGAGCCGTCCGGATCGGAGAAATGCCTGGGATAGAGATTGTCGTCGTCCGTTCCGTTCCACAACGTAAGGTCAGACCGCAGCAGCTCCTGCGCATCGGTCGGCCCTGAAGCTGCCGTCGAGGCCAGCACCAAGGCCGCCAAAACAGCGCGCATCAAGCCTTCTCTACAAACGTGTCGATCACCTTCTTCTCGCCCGCCTTTTCGAACTCGACCAGCAGCTTGTTGCCCTCGATCCCCGTGACCGCGCCGTAACCGAATTTCTGGTGAAACACGCGCTCGCCCTTTGACCAGCCGCCGCCCGCCTTGGGGTCGGCCGTCGCCACCAGCCTGCCGTCACCCTCGATCAGCGTATGCCGCGCGGACCGGGCGTCGGGGGTCTTGGCGGCGGTGAAGCTCTGGGCCCGCTTCCAGCCGGGTGAGGAATAGCCGGCCCCGAAGGTTGGCATCTCGTCCCAGCGGGATTTGGCGTCCTTCATGCCCGGCGTGACACCGTAGTAGCCGGTGTCGCTCTCGGCCTCGACGTGGGCGATGGGCAGTTCATCGACGAAGCGGCTGGGCAGTTGCGAGGTCCAGCGGCCGTAGACCAGACGGTTGGCGGCGAACGAAATCCGCGCGTCCTGTTTGGCCCGGGTGACGCCGACATAGGCCAGGCGGCGTTCCTCCTCGAGGCCCTTCTCGCCCTTTTCGTCGATGCTGCGCTGGCTGGGGAAGACGCCTTCCTCCCAGCCGGGCAAAAAGACCAGCGGGAACTCCAGCCCCTTGGCCCCGTGCAAGGTCATGATCTGCACCGCGTCATCCGAGCCGCCGCGATCCAGGTCCATCACCAGCGAGACGTGCTCCAGATAGGCCGGCAGGGTCTCGAACGCCTGCATGGACTGCGTCAGTTCCTTGAGGTTATCCAGCCGCGTCTGGCCGGTCGCGCGGTCGGCCTTCTGCATGTCGGTGTAGCCGCTCTCCTCCAGCACGGCCTCGGTCAGCTCCCAGTGGGTCGTGGTCTGGGTCAGGGCGCGCCAGCGGTCGATGTCGCGCACGAAGTTCGACAGCGCGGTCCGGGTCCGCGCCTGTAGCTCGTCCGAGACGATCAGGTCGCGCACCGCAGCCATGGCCGAGCGGCTCGACAGCCGCGCGATCTGCAGCACCTTCTGCACGCTGGTGTCGCCGATGCCGCGCTTGGGCACATTGACGATCCGCTCGAAGGCGAGATCGTCGTCCTCGCTCAGGATCAGCCGCAGATAGGCGTGGGCGTCGCGGATCTCGGCCCGTTCGAAGAAGCGCGGCCCGCCGATCACCTTGTAAGGCACGGCCAGCAGCACGAACCGCTCCTCGAACGCCCGCATCTGGAACGAGGCGCGCACCAGCACCGCCATGTCCTTGTAGGCCATGCCCGCCCGCCGGGCGGTCTCGATCTCGTCAGCGACCAGCCGGGCCTCGGCCTCGCCGTCCCAGACCCCGCGCACCCGCACCTTGTCGCCGCTCAGATCCTCGGTCCAAAGGGTCTTGCCCAGCCGGTCCCGGTTGGCCGCGATCAAGCCTGATGCCGCGCCGAGTATATGCTGCGTCGACCGATAGTTGCGCTCCAGTCTGACGACCTTGGCGCCGGGAAAGTCCCGCTCGAAGCGCAGGATGTTGTCAACCTCCGCGCCGCGCCAGCCATAGATCGACTGGTCGTCGTCGCCGACGCAGCAGACATTGCCGGTGGAGGCCGTCAGCAGCCGCAGCCACAGGTACTGGGCGACGTTGGTGTCCTGATATTCGTCGACCAGGATGTAGCGAAACCGGCGACGGTATTCCTCTGCGATATCCGCATGTCTCGACAGGATGGTCAGATTGTGCAGCAACAGATCGCCGAAATCACAGGCGTTCAGGCTGACCAGCCGGGCCTGATAGGCGGCGTAGAGGGCGTGGCCCTTTCCATCGGCGAAATCCTCGCCCGGCGGCAGTTTCTCCGGTGTCCAGCCCCGGTTCTTCCAGTGATCGATCAGGCCGTTCAAGGACTTGGGCGTCCAGCGTTTGGTGTCGAGATTCTGGGCCTCCAGCACCTGTTTGCAGACCCGCTCCTGATCGTCGGTGTCGAGGATGGTGAAGGTGGATTTCAGCCCGACCAGTTCCGCATGCCGCCGCAGGATCTGCGCCGCCACCGAGTGGAAGGTCCCCAGCCAGCGAAGCCCCTCGGCCGATGGGCCGATCAGACGGGTGATCCTCTCGCGCATCTCGCGCGCGGCCTTGTTGGTGAAGGTGACGACCAGCAGCTCCCACGGCCGTGCCCGACCGGTCGCCAGAATGTGCGCCAGCCGCGTGGTCAGTACCCGCGTCTTGCCCGTGCCCGCTCCGGCCAGCACCAGCACCGGGCCGTCCACCGTCTCGACCGCCTCGCGCTGCTCTGGGTTCAGGCCGGCCAGATAGTCGGCGGTCGGCGTTTCGGCCCCGCCGGGGCCGCGCGAACGCGCGAGGTCGGAGATACGCGGGGCAGGGGTGTCGGGGAGACTCATCGGTAGAACATAAGGGGCACGAGGCCTGATGTCAGCGCCGCCGTGCACAGGCGCTTGCGGAACCGCCAAGCCTGACCGCCGTTCCGCTGTCATCGTCAACACGGGGCTGGGAGAAATCCATGGTCGAGACCAACAATAGCCGCGGAGGCGGCAACGTCGGGCTGGCCTTCATCGTCGGCGGCATCGTCGTCGTTCTGGCCATCGTCGCCTATTTCGTCTTCGCGCGAGGCGGCACGCCGGAAACCAAGGACGTCAATGTCGACGTCAACCTGCCGGAGGTTTCCGCCCCGGCCGTTCCCGGAACTGGAGGCTGAACCATGACCGATCCCAACATCCCCCCCTCGGAGCGGCCTGAGGTCGTTCACAACACCACCATCAACAATCCGCCGTCAGGCAGCGGCAGCGGCGGCGGCAGCGGCAGCGGCAGCAGTAGCTGGATCGGCTTCCTGGTCGGCGGCCTGCTGCTGGTGGTCGTTGTCATCGCCTTCGTCGTCTTCTCGAGAGGCGGCATGAGCATGGACGGCAAGGACACCAACGTCGACGTCGACGTCGACCTGCCGGCCATGGAAGCGCCCAAGATGCCGGACCTGCCGAACATGGAACCGCCGACACTGCCGTCGCCTGGTCCCGCACCGGCGAACTGATCCTCAGCGCAGGCGGTAGCTTATGGTGGTCACGACCCGGACCTTCTTGTCCGGGGACTGGCTTTCGTCGCCGATCTCGTCGCGCGACAGGAACTCGAATGACCCCTGCGTCGCCTGACGGATGGGACCGAGCGGCGCGCCGGAGTCCTTGGCGAACTGCTCGGCACCCGTCCTTGCGGCGGCGGTCGCCTCGGCGATCATGGCGGGGCGGACGGTGTTCAGTCTGGTGAAGCGATAGGTCGCGCCGTTGAAGTCCTGCAGCACCAAGCCCTGACGCACCAGGTCATTGAGCGCGCGGGTGGTTGCCTGAACCCGGGCCACGTCGGTCGTCCGCACGATCACCGTCTGGGCCAGGATGAAGCGGGGCCCGCCCGTCTGGCTGGCGTATTCGCGCGAGCGCGTATCCGCGACCTCCAGCCTTCCCAGCGACACCGCTTCGGCTGGATAACCCTGCGTGGTCAGGAAGCGGCGGACGATGGCCAGATCGCCGTCGATGCGCGTCTGCACCTCGGACAGCACGTCGCCTGATGCCGTGAACCGGACCGGCAGGACGGCCAGATCGGCCTCGACGTTACGCTCGGCCACGCCGCGCACGGTGACGGCGCGGTCGCCGACGCGGGCATTGACCACGCCCTGTCCGATGAAGGCACCGGCCCCGATCAGGCCTAGACCCAGCAGGCCGCCGAGCGCCGCCGCCGGAATCAATCGATTGTCGACCATGGTCTTCTCTCCGAACGCAGTTCAGCAGGCGCTCGCGGCGTTCGGCTGTCAAATGGTCGTGAAGGATCTGTCGCCGCCCGCCCAGGCCAGCGCCAGAAGACGACAGGCGGAGGCCAGGGGCGTGCGGCCCCGCGTCTCGTCGATCCGCTTCATCATGCCCGCCCGGGTCAGGCCCAGGTCGGTCGCCACGGCGTCGAGCACCACCCAGAAAGCGGGTTCCAGCGCCACCGAGGTGGCATGGCCGGACAGGGATACGGACCGCTTCTTCAGCATGCGCGGCACCCTAGCGCGATGTCGCGCCGACGCGCCATGCCCACTTCATGATCGACGTTCACCTGTTAACGGGATCGGGTTATAGTGCTCCGCCCTCGGGGCAGGATGCCGTCATGACCGCCACCGCTGAATTCGACCGGGTCGATCGCCTGCGCCCGCAGAAGCTGGAGCCGATGAAGGCGTTCCGCGCCTTTCGAAAGTTGATTCGGGACAAGGAAGACACCACTCAGGTGTTCGAGATCATGAGGGCGCTGTCGGGTCGCTCCATCGCCCGTGGCTATGATCGCATGCTCAAGACGATGGAGGGCGGACGTCAGGCCTTCATGCGAGAGGAGCTGGCCCACAAGCTGGACGACCCCGTCTGGCTGGCGCGGTTCGCGCCCGGCACCGTCGGCGCGGAGTACCGCGCCTTCCGCGAGGCCCGGGGGTTCACCGCCGATGGTCTGGCCGACGAGGCGCGCAAGGTCGGCCCCTTGGTCGACGCGCCCCATCCCGTCATCTGGTATTCGCGCCGCATCCGCGACGTGCATGACATCTGGCACGTCCTGACCGGCTATGAGACCGACGCCCTGGGCGAGGCCTGCGTGGTGTCCTTCTCCCACGCCCAGACCGGCAATCTCGGCTTCGCTTTCATCGGCTGGGCGGCCGCGCGCGAAATCCAGCGGGAAGCCCGTTCGGTTCCCGCGCGCCGCGCCGCCTGGCAGGCCTGGCGCAATGGACGGGTCGCCCGCTGGCTGCCCGCTCTCGACTATGAGGCCCTGTTCGAACAGCCGCTGGACGCCGCTCGTGCCCGGCTGAGGATCCGACCCGCCACCATCTATGATTCAGTGTCGGCCGAGACCCGCGCCGGGTTGAAGCTGCGCGCCTGACCCTCTGCGGCGACTTTCGGACGCCATTGGCGGCGCGTGTGGATCAGGCCGCACAACCCGCTTGCCCGATCCCGCGCGGCGGTCCATTTCGGGCCGGTGACCTCCCCCACCGAAACCCAGCCTGAAGCCAAGGCCCCGCGCCTGTCGTCCGCCGCCGCGCTGGCGATCGGTGGGGTCGTGGTCTGCGCCCTGATCTGGGGCACGACCTGGTACGCCATCACCTGGCAACTGGGGACGGTGGACCCGATCGCCTCCGTCGTGTGGCGTTTCGGGCTCGCCGCCATCATTCTGTTCGTCGCCTGTCTGGTCGCGCGGTTGCCGATCCGCCTCAACCCGGCCCAGCATCTGGCCGCCATGGGGCAGGGGGCATTCGTCTTCGCCGTCTCGTATGCCTTCGTCTACCAGTCCGAACAGCGGATCCCATCGGCCATCGTGGCGGTCATTTTCGCGGCGCTGGCCTTCCTGAATCTGGTGCTGTTCCGCGTCGCGGCGAAGCAGAAAGCCTCTTCGGCTGCTTGGGGCGGGGCCAGTCTCGGACTGGTCGGCGTCGCGGTCCTGTCGGGCAGCGAGGTCATCGCGGCGAACATGGATGCCCGCGCCCTGATTGGCGTCGGCATGGCCACTCTGGCTGTCGTCAGTTCGGCATTCGGCAACTATTTCTCGTGGCGCGGCCAGCGCGAAGGCTCGCCCGTGCTGTCCTCGACGGCATGGGCCATGGCCTATGGCACCGGCATGCTGGTGATCTACGGGCTGGCGACCGGCGTCGAATGGCGCATCGCCACTACGCCCGGCTATCTGCTGTCGCTGCTCTATCTGTCGGTGTTCGGCTCGGTCGTGGCCTTCGCCATCTATTTCTGGATTGCCCGTACCCGCGGCTATGCGCTGGCCAGCTACATTTCCGCCCTGACGCCGCCCATCGCCATGCTGGTCTCCACCCTGTTCGAGGGGGCCCGCTTCGGCTGGCCCGCGCTGGTGGGACTGCTGCTGGTGCTGGGCGGGCAGGTCATGTTGATCCGCGCGCCCAAGATCTCCGTGGTTTAGCCAAACCAGCCGCGCTTCTTCTTTCGCGGTGGCGGAAGACCCGCCTTCTCCGCCGTTTCGGCCTCGCGTCGCTCGCGCTCGGCTGCCATCCGCATGGCGACGAGGATGGGGATCAGGCCGTGCTTGATGCGGGGGTTATCTCGCGGACCCGTCAATCTCAGTCCTCCAGCTTGGAGCCGTCCAGCAGACGGTCGGTGGCGGCGCGTTCACGCTCGGCCTTCATCTTGTCAGCCCGGGTCTGGCCATGGGCCGCGCGGTTGGTTCTGGCAGCCGATTTCGCTGCGGCCCTGGCACCATCCTTGCGGAAGCGGTTCAGGTTGATCAGCTCGCCCATGGCCGTCTCCATAAGGCAACTCCTGGCAGGGTTACGCGATGACCTGACGTCGAAAGCGTCAGGAGCAGCCTATGCTAGACCGGTCCACCATCCGCGAACACCTCGAAGTGGTCGGCTCGATCGGCGAGCCTTTCCGGCGCGTCGACCTGTGCTCGCCGACAGGATCGATCCGGTCATTCCTCGGCGAGCAGCACGTCCAGATAGATCTCGCGCCGGTTCAGGAAGCCGCGGGTGATCTGATAGTGTTCGGTGTCCTCGTAGTCGATCCGCTCCAGCCCCTGCGGCGACGCCTGATAGATCCAGGCGTCGGGGTAGCCGAGGATGATCGGTGAATGGGTGGCGATGATGAACTGTGATCGCATCCGCACCAGTTCGTGCATCCGCGCCAGGAAGGACAACTGCCGGCTGGGAGACAGGGCCGCTTCGGGCTCGTCGAGGATGTACAGGCCGTCGCCCATGAAACGGTTATCGAACAGATTGAAGAAGCTCTCGCCGTGCGACTGTTCATGCAGCCCGGTCTGGCCCGCCCGGCTCGTGCCTGACTCCTCCAGATAGCTGGCCGTCGTGAAGAAGCTCTCGGCCCGCAGGAAATATCCGTCCCGTGCCTTGAGCGCCGACCGCACCGGCCGCACGAAGCGATGCAGGGGCGAGTGCGAGGCACGCGTCGAATACTGGTGGTCCCGCGACCCGCCCTCGGCATTGAAGCCCCAGGCCACGGCCAGCGCCTCGATCAGCGTCGACTTGCCCGATCCATTTTCGCCGACCAGGAAGGTCACATTGGGGTGGAACGCCAGCGTTTGCCGCGACCGCACGGCCGCCAGGTTGAAAGGATAGACCGTGTCGTCCCACCCCTCGCGCCGCTCAAACCGCGCCTCGATCCAGTAGGGGCGGGTGAGGGCGGTCATCACCCCGGCGAGATCATCTTCTCGGGCCGTACCGCCGCGTCGAACTCGGCGTCGGTCAGATAGCCGCCGCCGACGGCCTCTTCGCGCAGGGTCGTGCCGTTCTTGTGGGCGGTCTTGGCGATTTTGGCGCAGGCGTCATAGCCCAGCTTGCCGTTCAGGGCCGTCACCAGCATCAACGAATTATCCAGGCCGCGCTTGATGTTGTCCTCGCGCGGCTCGATCCCGACGACGCAGTTGTCGGTGAAGCTGATCGCCGCATCGGCCATCAGGCGGACCGACTGCAGGAAATTATAGGCCATCACCGGGTTGTAGACGTTCAGCTCGAAATGCCCTTGAGACCCCGCGAAGGTCACGGCGGCATGGTTGCCGAACACCTGCACACAGACCTGGGTCAGGGCCTCGCACTGGGTCGGATTGACCTTGCCCGGCATAATCGAACTGCCCGGCTCATTCTCCGGCAGGGCCAGTTCGCCGAGGCCGGACCGCGGACCCGAACCGAGGAAGCGGATGTCATTGGCAATCTTGAACAGCGACGCGGCGACCGTGTTGATGGCCCCGTGGCTGAAGACCATGGCGTCATGGGCGGCCAGGGCCTCGAACTTGTTGGGGGCCGTGACGAAGGGCAGGCCGGTGATGGCGGAGATCCGCTCGGCCACCTGTTCGGCGAAGCCGATCGGGGCGTTCAGGCCGGTGCCGACGGCGGTGCCGCCCTGGGCCAATTCCATCAGTTTCGGCAGGGTCAGTTCAATGCGCTCGATGCCGTTGGCGACCTGCTGGGCATAGCCGCCGAACTCCTGGCCCAGCGTCAGGGGCGTGGCGTCCTGGGTGTGGGTCCGGCCGATCTTGATGATGTGGGTCCAGGTCTCTGACCTGGCCTTCAGCGCCGCATGCAGGTGGTTCAGCGCGGGCAGCAGATCGCTGACCACCTGTTCGGCGCAGGCGATGTGCATGGCCGTCGGGAAGGTGTCGTTGGACGACTGGCTCATATTGACGTGGTCGTTGGGATGGACCGGCTTTTTGGAGCCTATCTCGCCGCCCAGCATCTCGATGGCCCGGTTCGAGATCACCTCATTGGCGTTCATGTTCGACTGGGTGCCCGAGCCGGTCTGCCACACCACCAGCGGGAAGTGGTCGTTCAGCCTGCCGTCGATGACTTCATTGGCCGCCGACACGATGGTCTCGCCGATTTTCGCGTCCAGCTTGCCCAGCGCCATGTTGGTTTCGGCCGCGGCGCGTTTGACGATGCCAAGGGCCCGCACGATCGGCAGGGGCTGTTTCTCCCAGCCGATCTTGAAATTGCCCAGTGACCGCTGCGCCTGCGCCCCCCAGTAGCGATCCGAGGCGACCTCGATGGGGCCGAAGGTGTCGGTTTCGGTGCGGTGCGTCATGGTCGGCAAGGGCTCTTCGGACGTGGCGGGGCGGTGCGCTGCGGTGTAGCACGGAGGGGCGGGCGAACAAGGCGCGCGGGCGAGGACGGCTGAATGACCCCCGGCTGGATCGGTATCGGCAAAGTCCGCGCCCGGGAGACCGGCGACGCCGTCGAGATCACCATCGACGGCCTGACCACCCAGGCCAAATACTACAAGCCGCTGGTCTATGAGTTCATGCGCAAGGAGTGGCGCTTCCGTCCCTCATACGGGGACTACGTCGTCGAGATCGTCATGGAGCACGTCGGTGATCCGCCGTTGATGGATCTCGACAACCTGGCCAAGGCACTGCTCGACGCCATCAAGGGCTATCTGTTTCATGACGATGCCCAGGTCGCGCGGCTGCTGGTCGAACGCCGCGAGGGCGAGCGCGAGCGGATCACGATCCGGGTGTTTCCACGTCAATCCGCGGGTTGACCGGGGTAGCGGTCGAAGGCCGGCAGGTCATGCGCGGTGGCCATCCATCCAATCCGCTCGGCCGTCTGAATCTGGGCCTGGAGGGGCAGGGCGTCGGGCGTATCCAGCGTGGCGCTCTGCACGTCGGTCATGCCGGGAAAAACGACGTCGTTGGTGTAGAACAGGCTGGTCCCGCACACGCCACAGAAATGCCTGAGCGCTTGCTCCGATGAGGCGTAGGCGCGTGGGCTGCCGGTAATGATTACCTGATCGGTCGGGACGAGCGCCCAGGCCACGGCCGGCGCGCCGCTGGCCTTGCGGCAATCGGTGCAATGGCAAAGGGCGTGGTGGGCCACTTCCTCCGTCATCTGATAGCGCACGGCACCGCAATGGCATCCTCCGGACAGCATGGTCGTTCCTCCCTGCGTCGTATGAATGTTCTCTATACGTTCTCAAGGGTGGACACCAGTGGTTGTTCAGCCGGTGGGGCGCGTGAACCGCAGCGTCGGCAGCCGGATCTGCATCTCGGCCCCCACGAACAGTTGCGGCTGCGAGGACAGTTCGACCCCCGCCTCGGCCTCCCTGAGGACCACGCAGGCGCGCGCGCTGGCCGCCAGCGCCAGAAAGTCCGTCGCGCTCGGCAGGGATTCCAGCACGCAGCCGTCGAACCACGGATAGGTCTCCTGCGCGCCGCAGCCGAAGGACGTCCGTTCGCGGCTGGCGGCCGTCAGGATCATGCGGTTGGGCGCCGCCAGCGCGTTGACGAAGATGCCCGAATAGCAGGCCGAGACGATCACCACCGTCGGCCGGGCACCGCACCACCGGCGCACCAGCCGGGCCATGTCTGCGGGAGCCAGCTCCGCGTCCGGGCCGAAGACCACGGCCTCGGGCGAACCGTGCGACGTCAAATACAGCACGCAGCCCCGCTGTCCGCGTTGAGCGGCAGCGGCCACGCCGTCCATCACGTCCTGCGCCGACACGGGATCGGTGAGGTGCGGGTTCAGGGAGTAGTCGACCATCGTCTCGCGCGGCAAGCCCGCCGTCTGCAATGCCCGAACGAGATCTCGCCGGGCATTGTCGAAGGCCAGTATCGGATCGCCGTCGCCGTCGCGCCAGTCGGCGGCGATCACCGCCGTGGTCCAGCCTTCGAAGCGGTTGGGGGCCGGGCTGGAGGCGGGCGATTGCGCGCAGGCCGGCGCTGCGAGCGCCAGCGTCATCGACAGAACCGCGATCAGAAACCGCCCCATGGATCCTCGCTCAAGTTGAAGGCGACGTTAGCCGAACCGGCGGGGAGGGGAAGGGGTCACTTCTTCCGGAACTGATCCAGCGACACGACCTTGGGCGCGTCGTCGCCGCCCAGGGGCTCGACCTCGGCGGGTGGCATCGCCGCGATCTCCACGGCGATTTCCTCGATCGTGGCGGGGGCCTCGAACTGCAGCAGGAACTGCACCGACGGATCATAGAAACGCGTCACGGCGGTGTAGGGCATGGACAGCACCTTGGGCATGCCGCCGAACTTCAGCATCACCGAGAAACGGGTCGCCTCGACCGTCAGGTCCCAGTACTGATGCTGGAGCACGACCGTCATCTCGTCCGGATATTTGGCCATGATGTCGGGCGGCACGCTAACGCCCGGCGCGCGTGTCTTGAAGGTAACGTAGAAATGGTGCGCCCCGGGGATGCCCGCGGGCAGGGCCGCCCGTTCGAGGGCCGAGCGGATGACGCCGCGCAGGGCGTCCTGCGCCAGCTGCTCGTAGAGCATCTCGTCGACTGGCGGGGTCTCGTCGGCCATGGCGCGGTCCCGGTTGATCCGCGACTGATAGCTGTGCGCGAAGGCCGGCGAAAGGCGCCAAGGTGGTGAAAATGCCAAGGCTTCTGTTGGCAGGCCCCCCTCATCCTTCAAAAGAAAGGGAGGGCGCGTCATTGGGGGAAGGTGGAGGGCTTCTGTTGGCAGGCGCCCCCTCGCCTTCCAGGAAAGAGAGGAGGGCGCCTTAAATGGGGGAAGGTGGAGGGCTTCTGTTGGCAGGCGCCCTCCGGGCCCCGCCCCAGGAACTGATCCCTGAGGACTTAAGTGTTCGAAATCACTCGAACCGCTTATGCGGCGAGAGCGACTTCTCCAGCGAAGTTATCGTTCGCAGTTAGAAAATGGCCCGATACGGTGGGCCAGGACGGGCGAAAGCAGTCTTTTTTACACGTCCGTCGATGCTAGTCGGCCCCATGCTCGCTCCGCCGATAACGCTGGGAAGAAATGGTGGAGCCGCCGGGAATCGCACCCGGGTCCGGTCCGCTTATTACAAGCGCGTTTATCGCCATAGTCCGGGCGAACCCGGACATCACCGATATAGGGCGTTTCAGTCGAAATTCAAAGCCCCTCGGCGGCCTCATGCGGTGACCCGGTCGCGGTTGCTGTTTATCGGACCAAGCTGTCGACGGGTGACTGACCCCACTGGCTCATGCGGTTCCGACTCCAGGTCAGCTGTCGCTTGGCGTAATTGCGCGTCGCCTGCCGGGTGGCTTCGACGGCCTGTTCCAGCGTCGTCTCGCCCACCAGATGAGCCGCGAACTCGCGCACGCCCACGGCCTTCATGGCCGGCAGGCCGGGGTCCAGCCCGCGCGCGACCAGGGTACGCACCTCGTCGAGCGCCCCGTTTTCCACCATCCGCGATACCCGGGCGTCGCAGTCGGCGTAGAGCGCGCCGCGCTCGGGCGCGAGGACCAGACCGCGCCATGAACCCGGTGGCAACAACGGCCTGGTGTCGGCCCGCCAATCGCTCAACGCACGGCCCGTATGCGTGGCGACGGACTGGGCGCGGACCAGCCGCTGCCGGTCGCCGACCTCGATCGCTTCGGCCGCGCGGGGGTCGATCTCCGCCAGCCGTTGCCGGAACGCGACCTCTCCGTCCGCGTCGAAAACCCGTTCGGCGGCGGCGCGGACGGCCGCGGGCACGTCGGGAATATCGGCCAACCCCTCGGTCAAGGCGCTGAAATATAGCCCCGTCCCCCCGACCAGCACCACCGGTCGCCCATCCATCTCGACCAGCAAGGTCATGACCGCCCGGGTCCAGCGACCCACCGACCAGGCATCGGCCGCGTCGGCCACGCCATAGAGCCTGTGCTCCGCGAGAGCCTCCTCGTCCGCCGTTGGCCGGGCGCTCAGCACGCGCAGATCGTGGTAAAGCTGCTGGCTGTCGGCGTTGACGATCACCGCGCCCGTCTCGCGCGCCAACTCAAGCGCCAGCCGTGATTTGCCTGAGGCCGTGGGGCCGGCGATTAGCTGGATGAGGGGTCGGGACAAATCAGCGCTCGCGGGCAGGGGTCTCCGGCGATAGAACGCAGGCCCCGCCCCCGCAACCCGGACCTGACCGCCTTGCCCGACCGTTCCGACGTCCTCGCCGCGCTCGACGGCGTCCTCGACCCGAAGTCCGGACAGGGGCTGGTCGCCGCCGGTCTGGTCCAGGGTCTGGTCGTCGCGGAAGATCGCGCGGGCTTCGTGATGGAGGTCAAGGCCGCCGACACCGTCGTGTATGCCGCCGTCCGCGACGCAGCGGAGGCCGCACTGAAAGCCCTGCCCGGCATGGCGAAGGTCTTCGTGATCATGACGGCAGAGGCCGTCACCGCGCCCGCGCCCCGCCGCGCCTCCCTGTCCCCGCAAGCCGTCGATCAGGGCCGCCCGAAGGCTCCCGTCGCCACCGACCGCCCCGCCCATGTTCGTCGCGTGCTCGCCATCGCCAGCGGAAAGGGCGGGGTCGGAAAGTCCACCGTCGCGGTCAACCTGGCCGTCGCCCTCGCCCAAATTCAACGAAATGGGCGCGGCCTGTCGGTCGGCATCCTCGACGCCGACGTCTATGGCCCGTCCCTGCCGACCATGCTGGGCATCGCGGGCAAGCCCGAATACAGTGATGGCAAGATCCAGCCACACGTCGCCTACGGTCTCAAGGCCATGTCCGTCGGGCTGCTGACCAAGGCTGACGACGCCATGATCTGGCGCGGGCCCATGGCGTCCCAGGCCCTGACCCAGATGCTGACCCAGACCGCCTGGGGCAGCGAAGAGGCCCCGCTCGACATCCTCGTCGTCGACCTGCCTCCGGGCACCGGCGACGTGCAACTGACCCTGGTCCAGAAGACGCCGCTGGACGGCGCCGTCATCGTCTCCACGCCGCAGGAAGTCGCCCTGGCCGACGCCCGCCGTGCCTACCGGCTGTTCGAAAAGGTCTGCGTGCCGACCCTGGGCCTGATCGAGAACATGACCGGCCCGGTGTTCGGCGAGGGCGGCGCCAAGGCCGAGGCGGAGCGGCTGTCCATTGATTTCCTCGGTGCCCTGCCGCTGGACGCCGCGTTCCGCAAGGGCGGCGACGCCGGCCGACCTACAGTTCTCGACGTGCCTGATGGGGACCTCGCCGCGCGCTTCGCGGGGATCGCAGACGCGGTAGCGAAAAAACTCGGTCTCTGAGGGTTTCCAAACGAAACTCTAGCCGCCACCTTGTCGGTTCCAGTCATTTCTCCCCGAGAGTCCCGATGAGCGTCGACGCCCTATTCCGGCCCTTCCAGGTCAAGTCTCTCAAAATGCCCAACCGTGTGGTCATGGCCCCCATGACGCGGTCCTTCTCGCCGGGCGGCATCCCCACCAGCGACGTCGCCGGTTATTATCGCCGCCGGGCCGAGGGCGGCGTCGGCCTGATCGTCACCGAGGGCACGGTCGTCGAGCGACCCGCCGCCCGAAACGACGCCAACGTCCCCCTCTTCCACGGCGAGGCCCTGCCCGAATGGAAGACGGTGGTCGATGAAGTCCACGCCGCCGGCGGCCTGATCGCGCCGCAGATCTGGCACGTCGGCTCGGCGCGCGGCCGCGGCCAGGACTGGGCCCCGCTGGGCAAGGTCGACAGCCCCTCGGGCATGACCACGCCGGGCAAGCGCGGTCTGGAGCCGATGACCGACGAGGACATCGCCGACACCATCTCAGCCTTCGGCCGGTCCGCCCGGGCCACGCGCGAACTTGGCTTCGACGCGGTCGAGATCCACGCCGCCCACGGCTATCTGATCGATCAGTTCTTCTGGTCGGGCCTCAATGACCGCGATGACCGCTGGGGCGGTTCCACCATCCGCGAGCGCGCCCGCTTCGGGGCCGAGGTGGTCAAGGCCGTGCGCGAGGGCGTCGGGCCCGACATGGCCCTGATCATGCGTCTGTCGCAGTGGAAGCTGCAGGACTACGCCATCAAGAACGCCCTTACGCCGGAGGAACTCGGCGAATGGCTCGCCCCGCTGGTCGAGGCCGGTGTGGACGTGTTCCACTGCTCGCAGCGCCGCTTCTGGGAACCGGAGTTCGAAGGTTCGGACCTGAATTTCGCCGGCTGGACCAAGAAGATCACCGGCCTGCCAACCATCACCGTCGGCTCGGTCGGTCTGGACGGCGAGTTCATCGCCTCGTTCGGCGGCGCGGGTTCCAAGCCGGCTTCGCTGGACGGGCTGATCGCGCGTCTGGAGACGGACGAGTTCGATCTGGTCGCCGTCGGCCGCGCCTTGCTGGCCGATCCGCACTGGGTCGCCAAGGTCCGCGACGGCCGCCTCGACGAACTGAAAGACTTCGAAGGCAGCGCCATGATGACGCTGAGCTAGGGGCGAGCGGAGCAGGGTCTTGGCCGAGGCGTAAAGAGCGACCTTTTCAACCCTCGCCCCTCGGGCCGCAGGCCTCTAACATCTGCGCATGATTGCGGCCGTCCTCATCACCACCGTCTGGCTCAGCCTGATCATCGGCGCGCGCTATCTTCTGCTCGCGGGCGGGGTGTGGTGGTTGCTGTGGGGCCGCGAGGGCGGCGTCGGTCGCCAGCTCAATCGCGAGCGACCGTCGCGCCGGTTGATGGCGCAGGAAATCCGCTATTCGCTGATCTCGACGCCCATCTATGCCTTCCCGGCGGCCATTGCGCTCGAGGCCCTCAAGGCCGGCGGCACGCGGATGTATCTCGATCCGTCCGTATACGGATTGTGGTGGCTGCCGGTCAGTTTTGTCCTGCTTTTGCTGGTGCAGGACGCCCACTATTACTGGACCCACCGGCTGCTGCATCACCCGCGGCTGTTCGCCTGGACCCACGCCGGCCACCATCGCTCGCGCGAACCCAGCCCCTTCGCCAGCTTCGCCTTCGACCCCATCGAGGCGGTCGCTACCGCCTGGCTGCTGCCGCTGCTGGTGTTCCTGATTCCGGTCAACCTCTGGGTCGTCGTCGCCCTGCTGACCTTCATGACCATCAGCGCCGTGATGAACCACTGTGGCTGGGAGATGTGGCCCGATCGCTGGGTCCGCTCAGGCCCCGGCGCACAGCTGATCACCGCCACCCACCACAGCCGTCACCACACCCATATGCGGACGAATTTCGGCCTGTATTTCCGGCTGTGGGATCGACTGTGCCGGACGGACGCGATGCCGGACGTGAAGTGACGAGAGACGAGGGACGAGTGATTAGTGGGAGGTGTTGCGCGAACGAAGCAGCTGATTACCAGCCACTCGCCACTAACCACCCGTCACTCACGACGCCGGCTCGATCACCACCGCCGTGCCATAGGCCAGTACTTCAGTAATCCCAGGCATGATCTCGTTGGCGTCGTAGCGCATGGCCAGGATTGCGTTGGCCCCCATGGACCGGGCGTGCTGGATCAACTCGTCATAGGCCTCGGCGCGCGAGGTCTCGGCCAGTTTCACATAGGCCCCGACGCGGCCGCCGAGCATGGATTGCAGGCCGCCGACCGCGTCTGAAATCACGTTGCGCGAGCGCACGGTGATGCCGCGCGCCATACCCAGCGTCTTCACGACGCGATAGCCTGGCGCCTCATTGGTGGTCACGATCAGCATGGTCATTTCCTGTCCAGGACGCGGAAGACGAAGGCGTGGTCGTCCTTCTCGCCGGCCGGATGCGCATCCGACGATACCTCCACGAATGCACCCTCGTCGAACACAGGGAACAGCGCGTCGCCCTCGACCTCGGCGTCGACCTCGGTGATGTAGAGCCGCTTGGCCCGGGGCAGGGCCTTCTCGAACAGGGCGGTGCCGCCGATGACGCAAATCTCGTCCAGCCCGTCGTCCTGGGCCTGTTCCCGCGCGATCTCGATCGCCTCGTCCAGCGAGGTGCAGACCAGCGCCCCGCGCGACCGCCCTTCGGCCTCATAGGATTCGTCGCGCGTCAGCACGATGTTCAGCCGCCCGGGCAGGGGCCTCAGCGGCAGGCTCTCCCACGTCTTGCGACCCATGATGCAGGGCTTGCCGATGGTGATGGCCTTGAACCGCTGCAGATCGCTGCGCAGCCGCCACGGCAGGTCGCCGTCGCGGCCGATGACGCCGTTGCGCGCGCGCGCGACGACGAGGGCGAGGGGGGGAATGGACATCAGCGCGGCTCCAGCCAATGCAGCCATTTGCGCTGCATGGCCTGTTCAAGATCGATCCCCGCCCCGTCGCAATAGATCAGCAGCATCCCCAGCACATCCGCCGCCTCGTCGCCCAGCGTGCCCGCGTCGGCGGTGCCTCGCGCGCGACCGCTTAGGCGCAGGTGCTCGGCCGTCAGCTCGCCCAGCTCTTCCTGCAGCTTCAGCAGGGCCCAATCGCCGGACCGGTCGATGCCGTGCTCGGCGGCGTAGATGTCGGAGATGCTCAGGACGTCGGCCTGCAGACCCTTGAGGTCGAGCGCCATCAAACCGCGACCGGTGCCTTGATATGCGGCCAAGGCTCATAGCCTGCCAGCACGAAATCCTCCAGCCGATAGGCGAACAGGTCGTCGCGCGGCGTGATGGTCATGGTCGGGGCGGGCAGGGGTGCGCGGGCCAACTGGGTCTCGGCCTGTTCGACATGGTTCAGATACAGGTGGGCGTCGCCGAAGGTGTGGACGAACTCACCGGGCTTCAGGCCGCAGACCTGCGCCACCATCATCGTCAGCAGCGCATACGACGCGATGTTGAACGGCACCCCCAGGAAGACGTCCGCCGACCGCTGATACAGCTGGCAGCTCAGTTTGCCGTCGGCGACGAAGAACTGGAACAGGCAGTGGCAGGGCGGCAGGGCCATGTCGTCGACGTCCGCCGGGTTCCAGGCGGTGACGATGTGGCGGCGGCTGTTGGGGTTGGTCTTCAGCCCGTGGACCAGCTTTTCGATCTGGTCGATGACACGACCGTCCGGCGCGCTCCACGATCGCCATTGCTTGCCGTACACCGGCCCCAGCTCACCCTCGGCGTCGGCCCATTCGTCCCAGATCTTGACGCCGTTTTCCTGCAGCCAGCCGATGTTGGTCTCGCCGCGCAGGAACCACAGCAGTTCGACGATGATCGACCGCAGGTGCAGCTTCTTGGTCGTCAGGACCGGAAAGCCCCTGGCCAGGTCGAACCGCATCTGCCGCCCGAACACCCCCAGAGTGCCGGTGCCCGTCCGGTCGTCGCGCTGTGACCCATTGTCGAGGATGTCGCGCAGCAGATTGAGGTACTGCCACTCGGGATGATCGGCGGCGACCGTCCCCAATTCGCTTTGAGTGCGGGCTTGCAGGTCAGCGAGGGTGGCTACGGCGTTCATGGGCAGGACTGTGCCGGTGATTCGCCCGGCTTGGCAGGTCGCTGATTCGCTTGCCCACAGAAACCGCTCTGCTGTCTCCTCCCTGTTCGCAAAGCGAATGGGGAGGTGGCGCGGCGCGCCTTCGCGCCGTGACGGAGAAGGCGACGCCGGCCGGGCCGGTGGAACGCCAGTCCCCTGTCACCGGTTCGCCCCCTCTGTCTCGCCGGCTGGCGCCGCCGAGCCACCTCCCCATCGGCGGCGCCGACAGGGAGGAGACGGATCGATCGGCCAGCCTCACCCCCTGAAACCATCCTCATCCAGAAACGCCCGCTCGTCCGGCGTCGTCTCGCGGCCGAGAGCGCGGTTGCGGTGAGGGAAGCGTCCGAAACTGGCGATGACCTTGTGATGGTGTTCGGCCCAGCGGTCGTCGGCGGCGCGCTCCATCGTCTGGAACAAGGCCACCTGTCGGTCCTGCAACGCCATGTCCTCGGCATGCTGAAGCGGGAGATAGACGAACCGGCGCAGGTCGTTCTCGATCGCGTCGTCCTGCCGTCCATCCAGCGCCTGGATGGCGAACATGCGCGCCAGCGGGTCAGTGGCGAAGGCGTGGGCAGTACCGCGGAAGACGTTGCGCGGGAACTGGTCCAGCAGGAGCAGCAGGGCCAGCGAGCCCTCGGGCGTCTTCGCCCAATGGTCCAGCTCGCGCCGCGCCGCCATCATGTGCCCGTGCTCGAAAATGCGCTGAAAGGCAGCATCGAACGCGTCGTCCTTGGCGAACCACTTCGAAGGTCCGGCCTCTTTCCAGAAGGCGACGACGTCGGAAGGCGTTATGTCTGTGCTCATGACCCATCAAATAGCCGCGCCGCTGCCCGTGTTCCATGACCGCGACTGCGATCTTTCGATCGTTCGCGGCAAGCGGGTGGCCGTGATCGGCTACGGCAGCCAGGGCCGGACCCATGCGCTGAACCTGCGCGACAGCGGCGTGGCCGACGTCGTCGTCGGTCTGAAGGCGGGCTCGGCCACCCGAGCCAGGGCCGAGGCCGACGGCTTCCCGATCCTGACCGCCGGCGAGGCCGCCGCGAGCGCTGACGTCGTCGCCGTGATGGTCTCCGATGAGGCCCATCGCGACCTCTGGCGCGACGAACTGGCCCCGGCGATGAAGCCGGGCGCGGCCCTGATCTTCGCCCATGGCCTGTCGGTGCGGTTCGGCCTGGTTCAGCCGCGCGCCGACATCGACGTTATCCTGGCCTCGCCCAAGGGCATCGGTCCGCGCATCCGCGATCTGTATGTCGAGGGGCAGGGGGTCTTCGCCCTGTTCGGCGTGCATCAGGATTTCACCGGCGCCGCCCACGCCCTGGGGCTGTCCTACGCCGCCGCCCTGGGCTGCGGCCGCAAGGGCATTCTCGAGACCACCTTCGCCGCCGAATGCGAGAGCGACCTGTTCGGCGAGCAGGTGGTGCTGTGCGGCGGGGTCGGCGAACTGATCGACGCCGCCTTCATGAAGCTGGTCGACGCCGGCTATCCGCCCGAGGTGGCCTGGTTTGAATGCTTCTATGAGGTCAAGCTGGTCACCGACCTGATGTTCGAGCGCGGCATCGCCGGAGCCTTCGCCAAGATTTCGAACACTGCGGAGTACGGGGCCTATCTGACAGGGCCCCGCATCATCGGCGAGCCCTCGCGCACGGCGATGGACGACGTGCTGACCGAGGTCCGCGACGGCTCGTTCGTGAAGCGATTGATGGCCGACTACGACGCCGGCTCTCCCGATCTTCTGGCCCGCCGCAAGGCCTTGGGCGAACGCACCATCGAGTCCGTCGGCGCGCATCTGAACGCGGTGGCCGCGAAAGCAGCGGATTGAACAAAAAAAGGAGGCGCCGGCGCGCCCGACCTGCGCTCAAGCCATGAGCCCTCGTGGGGCAAATGCTGGCGCGGGGAAAATGGTCGGAGTGAGAGGATTCGAACCTCCGACCCCTGCGTCCCGAACGCAGTGCTCTACCAGGCTGAGCCACACTCCGACTTGAGGAGGGGGCTTATAGCGACGGGGTCACAGGGCCGCAAGCGAGGAAACGCGACGCCGGGAAATAGTCCTGAAGGCGGGTGTTGCATCGCCAGCGGCCTTGTCGTATCTCGCACGCCTTCCGGGGTTTCAGCCCCGGAAACGCCGGACCTGCTGGGGAATGGTGTAATGGTAACACTCCGGTTTTTGGTACCGTCATTCAAGGTTCGAGTCCTTGTTCCCCAGCCATCCTCCTTCAAATCCAGCAATGCCCGCCTCGTAAGGGTTTGGCCGTATCCCTGATACAAAAAGGTGATACAAAATGCGGGTTATGAAGGGTCTGGAAAAAAGAAATGGAATCTGGCGCGTTCGCATCGCGATCCCGGCCGATCTGCGCGACTCTTGGGGCAAGCGCGAGGAAATCGTCAGCCTCAACACAAGCGACGAGAACGATGCGGTCCGGCTCGGTGCCCCCCGAATTGCGGGGATAAAGCAGCGCATCAAGGCGATGCGAAATCCGGCCGCGCCGCCGCCCGTCATGCGGCCCGTTCGCATGAGCCGCGAGGAAGTCTTCACAACCATCCAGACATGGCGACACGGCGAGATCGACACCGCCTATCGTGCCTTCTGGAATGACGAAGCCGTCGCGGATCATTCACCCGCCGCGTCCCGGCTGCGCTACCTACTCCAGCACCACAGTACCATCGACCAGATCGAGGACTTGACCGACAGGCTGGCCGAAATCCTCGCCGTTCCACCCGCGACCCCGTTCCTGCTCAAGCGTGACGTGCGCGAGTGGTTCAGATCGGCATGGAACGATGTCGAGGAGTTCCGCGACCGGTTCTCGCGGGACGACTTCAACGGCTGGCCCGAAGAGGACGACGCGCTGGTCCCGGCGACAACGCCGACCGCCACGGCGCCGCTATCATCGGCAGGGATGAAGCTGTCCGAACTGCGCGATGCTTGGGACAAGGTGAAGCCCCTCGACCCACGTCAGAAGGGATACATTCGTCGCCTGATCGAATTCCTGGGCGACCGCGACATCGCCAGCGTCGAACCCTCCGACATGGACGACTTCAAGGCGGCTCTTTCGACCTTCCCCCTGACCAAGCGACCGGCCGACGACATGCTGCCGTTCGCCGTCCTGAACGCCAAGTGCGAGGGGACCGCTCAAGCCCGGCTCCACATCAAGACCATCTGGAACTGGATCAACACCTACAAATCCATGTTCGCCTTCGCTGTTTCGCGCCGAAAGATGACGTTCAATCCAGCCGATCACACAATGCCGAAGCCATCTGCCGAAGAGGCGAACGAGCGGAAGCCCTACGATGAATCCGACCTGGACTTCATCTTCACACGGCCGATGTTCACCGGGTTCGCCGGGAAGGGTGAAGCCGGTTACCGAGACCAAGCCGGTTCGCAGGTGGTCCGAGATTCCAAATACTGGCTTCCGATTGTCGCGATCCACACCGGGATGCGGCTTGAAGAGCTTGCCAGCTTACGGACCGACGAGATCGTAGACCGGGAGGGGATCGTCGCGTTCGACCTAACCAAGCGGCCATTGTCGGGCGCCCGTTCAGTCAAGAATAAATCGGCCCGTCGCATCATTCCGCTTCACAAGCGGCTGTTCGACCTGGGCTTCGTCGATTGGACGCGGCTGCAATCCGACGACGTGTTCCCGGACCTGACAACAGACGCGAAGGGCAAGAGAGGCTCACAGTTTAGCAAGTGGTGGGGAAAATGGTGCAAATCAAACGCGGAGAGAGAAGGGCAGGGCATCGACGATGCAGCCCTGACCTTCCACAGCTTCCGGCACAGCTTTAAGCGCGCGGCCCGCCAGTCCCCAGTCAAAGAAGAAATCCACGATCTCCTGACCGGCCACAAGGAAGGCAACACGGTCGCCCGTGGCTACGGTTCGGGGGCCGATCTCGCAGTCCTCAAGGAAGCGATAGACCAGATCGACATCGGTCGGCCTCAAGGGATGGCCTTCCGCTTCACCTGACCGCTTCCTCAATGATACGATCCGCCGAGGCTGATCCCCATCATGCCGCGACGGTGCTCGGGACGGTTCCCTCCACCGTGCCCAACGACCGTTTGATGGCCGTCACAGTGGTCGTTGGGCACGGTGGAGGGAACCGTCGCGGCATGATCAAGGGCAGCCTTCGGCCATCGTCTCGGCACCGGTTAGGAACACGGTCAGGAAGCCGTCCAGGAGACCGTGGAGACCACGATCACACCAAGGCTGGGCGCGAGCCGCAACCGCGCCATTCGTCTCCTGACGGCCTTGGGAGATGATCATGGACGACCTGGAGAAGACGGTGGGGGACGGTGAAGAGGGACCGTTGGTGGACCGTCATGACAGCCCACCCAGCCGGATTCGTTCCGGGCGCGCCATCGTCTCCCCCATTGTTGAAAACGCTGCGGATTTACCGTCCCCACGACCGTTTTCCGACGATCTCTACACAACCCTTCTACACAATGGTGACCACGATCAGGGGTCAAGGTCAGGGAAACGTTCAGGAAAACAGGCGGGCGACTGCTACACAAACCGTGCCTGGGTCAGTTCAACCGACCGAGCCGTTCGACGATATCCAACGGCTATAGGTCCGGTTTCGGGCGCGAAGCCCACTTCTCAAATCGACCCATAGCGGACGTCAACGCGGCCCAAAAACGACTGCTAAACAGCCAATCATTCCAACCATTGAAACCATGAACCCAACGACGGCGACCGAGACCCATGGGTCTCGGCGATCAGAAGGTATCTCGCACCACCTACCCGTCAGTTCGACCGCCTGGCGGCCTCGGCCTGCAATCCCGTGTTCAATGAACACGAGAACGCAGCCATCACAAAAAGTTGTGATCGACGCCAGCCTCCACCATTGCGATAGCGCCGACAGACTTATACCGTCTCGCTTTGGCTGGGAGGATTACAAATGAAAAACTTCGTCAACGCTGCCGTGCTCGCTATTGTCCTTGGTGCGCCGACACTCGCGGGTTCTGCGGTACCGTCATCAATCGGCGCCTATACGCAAACGCGACTAGAGCCGCTCACGGATTGTCAGAAGGCTTACATGGCCGATTGCTTGAAGCACCCAGGCAACACTTACGCCGTCTGTTATTACGAGGCGTCGCAGCAAATCTGCTGAAGCATATCGATGAATGCTTCACATTCGGTGATCACGGTTTAGGCTGATGTTCAGTGCAGTCGTCATTGCGTTAACCCTTGCGACTGCGACTGCGACTGCGAATGTCAGTTGGCAGTCGCAGGACCCGCCCGCCCTGCCTCAAGAACCCCCGGCCACTCAACTAGAAGACGTCGTCGTCGAGGGCCGTGGGCTGCGCGATGCCGTGGATGATTTCGTCGATGAGATCGTCGCCCCGCCGGTGGGACGAGGCCCGGCGCGGTGGAACCGGCGAGTTTGCGTCGGCGTCGTCAACTTCCGGCGCGAAGCCGCCCAAGCCTTGGTGGATCAGGTGTCTTCGGTCGCGCTTCAGGCGGGCCTCGAAATCGGGGACCCGGGGTGCAGCCCCAATATCCTGATCATAGCGACTGACGACGCTCAGGGACTCGCCCGGGGGCTCGTCGCCCGCAACCCGCTTGTGTTCCGACCTCAGTACAGTGGCGCAGCAAGAAGCTCGGAGGCGCTTAAGCGCTTTCAGGAAACTGGGGTGCCGGTGCGTTGGTGGCACGTCAGCATGCCGACGGTCCGGGGCACAGGTCTTCCCGGCGTTCGCATGCCAGGCGAGAGCCCGCCGAGAATTCCTGGAGAAGGTCGGTTGCGGAGCCCACTCCAAAACGATTTGTTGAAAGCCTTCATCATCATCGACGTGAACGCCGCCGCCGGGGTCGATCTGCGGCGCCTAGGCGACTACGTCGGGATGGTGGCTCTGGCCCAGATCGACCCCGAGGCGGACGCCTCGAGCTACGACACCATCCTCAACCTGTTCGACACGCCGCAACCGCCGCTCGCGCTTACGGAGTGGGATACGTCCTATCTGGCCGCGCTTTACGGGGCAGAATTGAACCAGCGCCCAGTGAATTTTCAGGCCGGTGAAATCTCATCGTCGATGTTCCGAGATCGTAGAGCGGCGCAGCAGGCCGAGCAGCCAGACGAAGACGAGTAAGGGGGTCGGCACGAACGTGGTGACTCCATGGCGCCAAGGAAGCTCACAAGTCCCAGAGAGGTCAAATGTCCGCTTTCCACCCATAGCAGACCTTGGCCGAGTCCGCTTTCGGGGAGAGTTCCACGGGGTGCGATGAGATCGGGGGGGCGACCAAGTTGGTGCCCATGACCTCGGAGTCAGATTCGCCTCACCAGTGACAGCCTCGTGAATAGTCAACGACCGACGCATAGACTTGCGAGGGGGGGGGTGGCTGAATATTTACGATTTCAATGGGCCGCCGTATTGCGCGTGGCCAGTTGAGTCGGCGTATGAACTCGTCGTTTGTGCATGTCAAACGGTTTTTTGAGGACACCGAATGTCCCGTCAATCAATAACTCACTCCCTCACACCTCGTGGCGTGGTGAAATAAAGAACGGCAATGATTGCACGTCTAAAAAACGGCGGCTTCGATTGTCCCGCGTTAGTCTGCAACGTTTCGGTGATATTAGATGGCGGAGTACTCTGTCTCGCCGTCAACACCGAAAATTATTTCTTCATGCCTCCGTGCCAGCGCGGACCTGCGTAAAATGAGTATTCCGTCAATCTAAAATTCATTATAACGATCACCGTGATAATAGTTGTTGCTGTACCGAAAAACTTGTGTATTACCCGGACCGTTCAGAAGGTTCTCCCGGACAGGGGCGAGGGTTCGAGTCCCTTCGTTTATTCAAATAAGATTATCGAGCGACGGCCCTTATTTCGTCAGCAACTTACATGGACGTAGACCAAAAATGATCACTGATGCAAAACGCAAGCGAGCAAACCAGAAAGCTAATGACAGTGGCTCGGCTTACTGGGCCTCATCCAGAAATAATAGCTGGTCTGTCGTAGTTGGTCCGAAACTCGGCGAGACCGATATAAAGACCGAGCGGATGACATCGACGAGACCCACTGACTACTTTAGTGATCTGGACTTCGTTCTGGTTCAAAGCCGAAAGATCGTCATTTCCCGCCTGACCAAAGAGGTGGTGTGATGGATTTCCGAATCACCAATCTCGTGGTCAAGGGCCGCTCCGACCTGACAACCTTTACGGCCGAGATCGAGCCGTGGGACTACTTCGATACAGAGGAAGTCATCCGAGAGCAGATTGAGTCACAGCATGATGTCGAGGTCGAAACCTTCGAGTATGATCCCATCGACTGTCACGAATTCACCCAAGCCGCATGGACAGGGATACAGAATTCAAACGACGTTGCCGTTCCGGTCGGGTCCCCGGTCGGTCTCCCGCTTTTTTCAGAAAATCGCAGCCCAAACTGGGTGAAGACGGTCGTCTATACGCTGACCGACGAGGTCGCCGACTGGCTCTGGAAAAATACGATGGGCTACATGATCAATGTCGATTGCTCCGACCTGGGCGGTGGATACGAAAACCACTACGAAGTGACATTCAGCGTCGCCATCACCTTCAAGTCGCCAGCCGAAGCCGATGCCTTCAGAGCGGAGTGGGTTGGATGAGTTGATTCGAGGATCGTTTTGTAGAGAGGAGCGGCCCGGTCATTTAAGCCACGCCGCCCCGACCAAACCAACAAGCTCCATTCCCAAAAGTTCTGATGTGACGCGGCAGGGCGGAGGTCATAGCGGAGCGAGGACCGGAGGCCGTCAGCCGGGTCGTTGAAGCAGGTGGGCACGGAAGTCGATCGGCGCGGCCGGGCGGCGCCGGCGAACGCCTTGTAGAGATCGGGCACGATTCTCTGACTTGGTATGGCCGACCGTAACCCCCGTCCGGTTTCGCGGATCGGTGTTGTTCAGGCGACCTTTCAAAGGTCAGATAATCCCACAAAGGCAGGGCGCGAAGTCATTATTCCCGGCATCGCTGGCGTTGCGTGGCGATCCGAACTGATACAAACAATTGATACAAACGGTCCCGAGCTATTTTGACGGGCATTGATTTGTTTGATGAATTTAGCTGGGGGACGTTTCCTTGTTCCCCAGCCATCCTTCCAGGCGGCGTCTTTACATAAAGCTGAACTGTTTCAGGGCTCAATTTCCCGATAACACGCGCGACCGCATGAGAAACCGGGATTTCTTCGCAAATTGTCGTTTCACGTAGAACCAACTTGACCTCCGCGAGTTCGAATGTCCGCTAGCCGACACAGCAGTGCATGCGTCCGGTTGAGCGAGGATGTAAGTGTGTCGGTTCCACCTGACCTTCGGGTCTTGATTGTCGAAGATCAGGCCTTGTTGGCGATGGAGCTGGAGCTCGTTCTCACCGAGGCTGGATGCGACGTCGTTGGCCGCGCAATGGACATGCCCGGCGCTTTCGAAATCGCCGAACGCGAGCGCCCTGACCTCTCTCTTGTGGACATCAACCTGTTGGACGGCATGACCGGTCCGCAGATCGCCGAACGGATGGTGAAGCATTACGGGTCTGCGGTCGTTTTCCTGACGGCAAACCCGGAACAGATCCCCGAAGGCTACGCCGGGGCGCTGGGGGCCGTGTCCAAGCCGTTCGATGATCAGACAATACGGGCCGTCGTGGACTTCGCCCGGCAATTCATCCGCCACAAGACATTGGGCGACACGCCGCATCGCTTCCGTCTCGCGCCGTGGCTGACCCACAGCCACGACGAGGCAGACTCCCTTTGACCGCCTGTCCTCAAGCCAGGCCGCCGGTCAAATCCAGACCCGGCGTCCGGGGTGGATGGCCGTCCGGCGACAAGTCCAGCTGCACCAGCGTCACGTCCAGCCAGCGATCGAACTTCCAGCCGACCTGGCGGTAGACTCCCGCGTCACGGAACCCAAGCGCGTGATGCAGGCTGATCGAGGCCTCGCTGGTGGTGCTGTCGCTGATCGCGCCCATAATGTGCCGCAGGCCCATCGCGCGCGCGCGCTCGATCAGGGCGGTCAGCAGCGCCCGACCGACCCCCCGGCCCCGCTCGGCATCATCGACGTAGATCGATCCTTCCACACCATAGCGATAGGCGGGGCGTGGTCGGAACGGAGACAGATAGGCATAACCCGCGAACGTTCCGTCGATCTCCGCCACCAGCCACGGCAGGTCGTGTCGGCGCACAGCCTCGAAGCGGCGGGTCATCTCCGCGAGGGACGGCGGATCCATCTCGAACGAGGCGGTCCCGCCGACGACCTCGCGTCCGTAGAGGGCGGCGACGGCGGGCAGGTCGGCGATAGAGGCGTCACGAATCATCGGGCTTCTCCCGTTGGGAAAAGGTGATGGAGTGGAACCCCGTCCTTCGGGTCGCGCTAGACCGACGGCTGCGCCGTGATGTGCTCAAACCCTCTCCCGGCGGGAGAGCGGCGGATCACACAGCCTCCCAACCCTTGTCGATCGCCCAGACCGCGAAGGCGTAAACCAGGGCGACTTCCTTCAGATAGTCGAACCGGCCCGAGGCCCCGCCGTGTCCCGCCTCCATGTTGATCTTCAGCAGCACGGGTTTCCCAGACGTCGTCGCCGGACGCAGCTTGGCCACCCACTTTTCCGGCTCCCAATAGGTGACGCGTGGGTCCGACAGGCCGCCCGTGGCCAAAACGGCCGGATAGGCCTGGGTCGAGACCTGATCATAGGGGCTGTAGCTCATGATATAGTCGTAGGCCTCGGGGTTCTCGATGGGATTGCCCCATTCGGGCCATTCGATCGGGGTCAGTGGCAGCGAACTGTCGCTCATGGTGTTGATCACGTCCACGAAGGGCACGTCGCCGATGATCCCGGCCCAGAGGTCCGGCCGCATGTTGTTGACCGCGCCCATCAGCAGCCCTCCGGCCGATCCGCCGTGGCCCACGATCTGTCCCGCCTTGCCATGCCCGCTCGAGATCAGATGTTCGGCGGCCGCGATGAAGTCGGTGAAGGTGTTTTTCTTGGTGAAACGCCGGGCGTTCAAGAACCAGCCCCAGCCCTTGTCCGAGCCGCCGCGAATGTGGGCGATGGCGTAGATCCAGCCTCGATCAACCAGCGAGAGTCGGGCGGTGGAGAAGGAGGCCGGCATGGGAATGCCGTAGGATCCATAGCCGTAGAGCAGCAGCGGTGCCGAGCCGTCGACCGGCGTATTCCTGCGGCGCAGCACGGTCACCGGCACCATCTCGCCGTCGGCCGCCGGGGCGTTCAGCCGCTCGACCACATAGTCCGCCGGATCGTGCCCTGACGGCACCTCCTGCACCTTGCGCAGGGTCCGCTTGCGCGTCGCCAGGTCATAGTCATAGGTCGAGGTCGGCGTGGACGGCGAGTTGTAGCCGTAGCGCATGGTGGTGGTGTCGAACTCCGACGCCCCGGCCAGCGACAGGGAGTAGGCGGGTTCGTCAACCGCGATCTCGTGCTCCTCGCCCGCCCGGTCGCGGATGACGATCCTGGTGTTGGCGTCGGCCCGTTCCTGGCGCGCGATGAAGGCCCTGGTCAGCGCCACATCCTCGATGTAGCGGCCGGGGGTATGCGCGATCAGGTCCTTCCAGTAGGCGGCGCCGGGGGTTGCGGTGGGGGCTTCCACGACCTTGAAGTCCACACTCTCGTCGGCGTTGGTGCGGATCACCCAGCGGTCGCCCCAGTGATCGGCGTTCAACTCTCGTCCGACGAGGCGCGGCTCGAGCACGACAGGCTCGGCGGTTGGCGTCGTGCCCGCAATGAACCGGGCCTCCGACGTCTCCTGATTACCGATTCTGATCACGATGAAGGCGTCGTCGGACGTTCGACCCACGCCGATGAACATCCCGTCGTCGTCTTCTTCATAGACCAGCGTGGTTTCGCCGCCACGTGCGGGACGGCGGAAGATCTTGTCGGGGCGGCCGTTGTCGTCTCGGTTGGTCCAGAAGATCCACTGGCTGTCGGGCGAGAAGGTGAAGTTGCCGCCCGCCGAGCCGATCGGGTCGGGCAGGACCGCGCCGCTCGCCAGATCCTTGACGAAGATCTGGTGCACTTCGGACCCTTGCCCGTCCTCGGCATAGGCGAACAGGGCGTGGTCGGGGCTGTGGTCGGCGGCGCTGACTTGTGAATAAGCCTTGTCCCTGGCCAGGGCGTTGGCGTCCAGCAGGACGACCTCCCCCTCGGCCGAGCCGCGCGGACGCCGGCAGAACAGCGGGTGCTGATCGCCGGTGCGGAAGCGCGTGTAGTAGTCCCACGCTCCATCGGGCGAGGGGACCGAGCTGTCGTCCTCCTTTATCCGCCCCTTCATCTCCTCGAACATCGTGGCCTGCAGCGGCAAGGTCGAGACCATCATGGCTTCGCGATAGGCGTTCTCGGCGGTCAGGTGTTCCTTGACGTCGGCCTTGATCAGCTTCGGGTCTCGCAGCACGGCCTGCCAGTTGTCGTCCTTCATCCACTGATAGTCGTCGGTCCGCGTGCGTCCCAGCTGTTCGATGGTCACCGGAATCTTCTTCGCGACCGGCGGGACGGGGCGGGCTTGGGGCATCGAGGCTCCGGTCAGGGGTGAAGCGGCCAGGGCCGAACAGGGCAGGGCGGTCGCGGCCAGGGCGGCGGCGGTCGTGGCGAGCAGGTCGCGGCGGTTCATGGCATTAATCCCCCAGATGGTATCGCGGCGGACCTTGCGGGAGGCACCCGTCCGCCGTCAAATGAACAAATCGCCACTGCTGGATCGTCCCCATGTTCGACCTTCAGGCTCCGCCCGCCCCGACGCAGGATCCGCCCGTCGCCGCCTTGGCCGCGCCCGCTTGGGATCTGACCCTGGGCTTGATCGCGGCGACGGTGCAGCTGGATCAGCCCAATGGCGACGGCACGCGACGGGTGGGCACCGGCTTCCTGATCGATGCGCCCCGGCCCGACGGCCAGCCTCGCACCGTCCTGGTGACGGCGGCCCACGTCATCAACGGCATGCCGGGACCGGACGCCCGCATCGGCTGGCGCGTGGAGATGCCGGGCTCGGGCTGGAGATTCACACCGGAGCCGCTGCGCATCCGGTCGGAAGCGGGCGAGCCTGTCTGGACGAAACATCCCGACCGTGACGTCGCCGTCATGGAGGTGTCGGCCCCGGCGGCCTTCGCGCGCGCCGCCATTCCGCTGGCATGGCTGGCCGAACCGGACGCGCTGGAGAGGTGGCAGGTCGGGCCGGGAGACGAGCTGATGACCTTGGGCTATCCGCGCGGCTTCGCGGCCAACACCGCTGGCTTCCCCATCTTGCGGACCGGCCGCATCGCTTCCTGGCCGCTGACGCCCATCGAGGCCTTTCCGGTGTTTCTGCTTGATTTTCCGGTGTTTCCCGGAAACTCGGGCGGTCCCGTGTTCTGGACCCCGGCAGCGCGCAAACTGCCCGGCACGGTCCAGCCGGATCATCCCTTCATAGCCGGCGTCCTGACTTCGGAGGTTCGTCCGGGCGACGAACCGCTGGGCATCGGCATCGTGGCCCATGCGCGCTTCGTGCGCGAGGCCATCGCCCTGATGGACGCGGCGGGGCCTTAACCGGCCAGCACGTCCAGCGTCATCCGTTCCAGCAGCGCGCCGCCCTGTCCGATCGCGGCCAGCCGGCTGGGCGCATGGCCCAACACATTGGCGGCATAGACCTCATACAGGGCGATCTTGCCTTCCAGCCAAGCCGGGTCGCCTTCGCCCGCGTCCAGGATGGCCCGGGCCGCCAGCGCTCCCTTGGCCAGCATCCAGCCTCCGGCCACATCGCCCATCAGCTTCAGATAGCCGTCCGCCGCGGCGAGCACGTCAGCCGCGCGACCCGCGTCGGCCTTGGCGTCCAGCAGCCAGAGCGTCGCGTCTTCCACGGCTTCGAGCGCATTGGCGAACCGGTCCACCGGCTTGCCCGAATACAGGCGAGGCAGGACGGCCAGCGTCGCCTTCATGTCCGCGATCAGGTCCCGGGCGGACTGACCCCCGTCCTGCGACAGCTTGCGACCGACCAGATCCATGGCCTGGATCCCGTTCGTGCCTTCATAGATCGGGCCGATGCGGGCGTCGCGATAATGCTGGGCCGCGCCGGTCTCCTCGATGAAGCCCATGCCGCCGTGAATCTGGATGCCCATGGAGGCGACTTCGACGCCGAGGTCGGTCGACCAGGCCTTGGCGATGGGGGTGAACAGGTCCTCACGACCCTTCCAGCGCCGGCGCGCGGCCTCTTCCGGCGCATGCCTGGCCATGTCCGCCGCCACGCCGCAGGACAGGCAGATGGCGCGCGCCGCCGCGATCTTGGCCTTCATCACCGACAGCATGCGCCGCACGTCCGGATGATCGACGATCGGGGCGTTGGCCTCGCCGGTCCAGACGCTGCGGCCCTGACGGCGGTCTGACGCGTAAGCCAGCGCGTGCTGATAGGCCCGCTCGGCGATGCCCACGCCCTCGACACCGACGGCGATCCGGGCCGCGTTCATCATGACGAACATGTGAGACAGCCCTTCATTGGGGCGCCCCACCAGCTCCGCCGTCGCGCCCTCATAGCTCATCACGCAGGTCGGCGAGGCGTGGATGCCCAGCTTGTGCTCGACCCCCACCGGCCGGAAGGCGTTGCGCTCGCCGAGCGTTCCATCCGGCTTGACCAGATATTTCGACGCCAGGAACAGGCTGATGCCCTTCGGCCCCGGCGGCGCGTCGGGCAGGCGGGCCAACACCAGGTGGACGATGTTGTCCGTGGCGTCGTGGTCGCCCCAGGTGATGTAGATCTTCTGGCCGTTCAGGGCGTAGGTCCCGTCGCCGTTCGGTGTCGCCGTGGTAGTCAGGGCACCCAGGTCAGAGCCGGCCTGAGGCTCGGTCAGGACCATGGCCCCGGTCCATTCGCCGCTGACCAGTTTCGTCAGATAGGTCGCCTTCTGGCTGTCGGTCCCATGCGCTTCCAGGGCCTCGATCGAGGCCAGCGACAACATCGGGCACAGGCCGAATGCCATATTGGCGCTGTGAACGGTTTCATAGGCGGCCAGCTCCAGCGCCTTGGGCAGCGCTTGGCCGCCCGACTCGATCGATGCGGTCAGGCCGGTCCAGCCGCCTTGGGCAAACTGGCGATAGGCGTCAGCGAAACCCGGCGCGGCGGTGACGTCGCCATTGGCGTAGGTCGAGCCCTTCTGGTCGCCGATCCAGTTCAACGGAGCGAGCACGCCCTCGGAGAATGACCCCGCGGCCTCCAGCACCGCGCCCAGCACTTCGGCGTCATAATCCGGGAAGGCGCCGGTCGCCCTCAATTGGTCGATGCCGGCGATTTCGGTCAGTGTGAAGGCGAGATCGCGAATGGGGGCGCGGTAAATCATCGGGCACGCTTCCTGAACAGGCTGGTTCCTTGCCCTTCATGGCGGCATGCCGTGACGGCACGCAAGCGCCCGCTTGGCGAGAAGCCCAAGGTGAGCCAAGCTATGACGGAAGCCGAACGGAGGAAACATGGCCGAGCCGCGCAACCGCTATTCGACCGTCTCGCTGATCCTGCACTGGGGAATAGCGGCGCTGGTGGTGACCCAGATCGCGCTGATCACCGCGAGTGATGCGACCGAAGGCCCGATTTCACGAGAGTTCGTCAGCGTCCACAAGGCGGTCGGGCTGAGCATTCTGATCCTCACTCTGGTGCGGTTGGGTTGGCGCGTGGCCAATCCCGCCATTCCTCTGCCGCAGGGTAATCCGCGCTGGCAGAGACTGCTGGCGCGTGCGACCCACGTCCTGTTCTACGTCCTGCTGATCGGCATGCCGCTGGGTGGTTGGGCGGCGTCGTCGGCTGCGGGACGCGAGATCTCGTGGTTCGGACTGTTCAACTGGCCGCTTCTGCCCCTGCCGCAGAGCCGCGAACTGGCAGGGCAGTTCATGAACATGCATGAATTGGGCACCAAGGCGCTTTACGTCCTGCTGGCACTTCATGTCATCGGCGCGCTGAAGCACCATTTCGTGGATCAGGACAATGTGTTGCACCGGATGATTCCCTTCATCCCAAGGCGGCCCTGATGAACCCCGGCGCGGTCCTGCCGACGGCGCTGCTCGCCTGGGTTCTTCTGGTCGGCGCGCGGCCCGGGCCGTGGACAATCGAGCGCGACGCCTCGACCATCGTAATGTCGGTCAATGCTTTTGGTCTGACGTCCATGGGTCACTTCGAGGACTGGGGCGGCGACATCGCCTTCGATCCGGATTCGCCCGAGCTCAGCAGGGCCACGGTGATTGTGCAGGCCGCGTCTCTGAGAGTGCGGCCAGCCTTCGCCACGGCGCGGGCCACGGGTCCCGGCTTTCTCGATGCGGCCCGGCATCCGACGATCCGTTTCCAGCTCCGCGCGTTGGAGCCGTCGGGCGGAGAGCGCTACAGCGCGCGCGCCGACGTCACCATCAAGGGCACGACCCGGCCCGTGGCCTTCCCGGTGGACTTGCGCACCACCGGCGACAGGGCGCAGATGACGGGCGGATTCACGGTCGATCGCGCGGCTTTCGGCATAGGAACTTCGGGGCTCTGGAACAATTTCGTGGCGCGTCAGGTGACGGTGCGAGTGTCGCTTCAGGCACGCCGGGATTGAACATGTCTACAAGCGGTGCGACCGACGCGGAGGCCGTTCGGGCGCTGGCCAACGGCGCGCTCGTCATCCTGCCGACGGAGACAGTCTACGGACTGGCGGCCGACGCGGGAAATGCGAAGGCGGTCGCCGCCGTCTTCGAGGCCAAGGGCAGGCCGCGCTTCAACCCCCTGATCGCCCACGTCGCCGACGCGGTACAGGCGGAAGCCGTCGCCGTCTTCGATGCAACTGCCCGCGCGCTCGCCGAGGCCTTCTGGCCCGGTCCCCTGACCCTCGTCGCGCCTGTCCGCGACCGCGAACGCGTCTGCGACCTTGCCCGCGCCGGTCTGGACAGCGTGGCCGTGCGTGTTCCGGGGCATGCCCGCGCCCGCGCGCTGATCTCGGCCTTCGGCCGACCCGTGGTGGCACCGTCCGCCAACCGCTCGGGCCGGCCCAGCCCGACCACCTTCGCCGACGCGGTGGAGGAGACGGGAGCCAGCGCCGCCGCCTGCGTCGACGGCGGCCCCTGCGCGGTCGGCGTCGAGAGCACTGTCGTGTCGGTGATGGACGGCAAGGTCGCCCTGCTGCGCCCCGGCGCGGTGACCCGCGCCGAGATCGAGGCCTTGATCGGGCCGCTGGACCCGAGCGGGGAGGGGCACCGATCGCCGGGCCGCCTGACGCTGCACTATGCGCCGGACGCGCCGGTCCGCATCGAGGCCGTCGCCGCGCGGGCGGGCGAGATTCTGCTGGGGTTCGGCCCGGGCGTGGGCGACGCGCGCTGGAGCCTTAGCCCCTCCGGCGACCTGCGCGAGGCGGCTGCCAATCTGTTCCGTCGCCTGCGCGAGGCGGACCGCGAAGGGCCGCTCGGCATAGCGGTGTCAACGATACCCTCGATTGGCCTCGGCGAAGCGATCAACGACCGCTTGCGACGCGCGGCGGGGTTCGTCGGTTGAGGTCTATTGCGCGGTCCAGCCGCCGTCGATGGAGAAGCTGGCACCGTTGGCCGATGCCCCGAGATCGGACACCAGATACAGAAACATCCCCGCGAGCTCGTCCGTGGTCACGAACCGCTTGGTCGGCTGGGCGGCCAGGATGACGTCCCTGAGGACCGTTTCCCTCGACAGGCCGCGCGTGCGGGCCTGGTCGGCGATCTGACGCTCCACGATGGGCGTTTCCACATAACCCGGGCAGATGGCGTTGCAGGTGATGCCGTCCTGCGCGACTTCCAGGGCGACGGTCTTGGTCAGCCCGATCACGCCATGCTTGGCGGCGACATAGGCGGACTTGAACGGGCTGGCGACCAGGCCGTGGGCGGAGGCGACGTTGACGATGCGGCCGCGCCCTTGCGCCTTCATGATCGGGATGGCCGCGCGAATGGCATAGAAGGCCGAGGACAGGTTGATCGCGATGATCTGCTCCCATTTGTCAGAGGGGAATTTCTCGACCGCCTCGACGTGCTGGACTCCGGCGTTGTTGACCAGGATGTCGACACGGCCCAGCTCGTGCTTGCCATAGGCCACCATGTCGGCGACCTCGTCACCGCGCAGCATATTGGCGGCGTGATAGCGCACGCGTACGCCGCAGCTTGTTTCCATTTCCGACCGGTTCCGCTCGATCTCGGACGGATCGCCGAGGCCGTTCAGAACCACGTCCCCGCCGCGCGACGCCACCGCGCGCGCCAGCGCCAGGCCGATGCCCGAGGTCGAGCCGGAGATCACCGCCACCTGGCCCTTGAGGTCGCCGATGTCGCGGAAAGGCGCGTCGGCTTGGGAATCGTCACCGCGCTTGGGCCATTGGAACATGAGGTCTCGTCCGTCTGTCGTCCTGGATAAAGCCTAGCCGTTCGCGGATGCGAAGGCGAGCCGATCAAGCCTCAATTTCCCGATCTGGTGAATATCCAGTCCGTTTCGGTGGAAGCCGCCTTGTCGAAAGCGTAGCCGTCGCGGTCGAAGGCCTTCAGATCGGTCGCCTTCTCGATTCGCTCGTCGATGGCGAAGCGGGCCATGCCGCCCCGCGCCTTCTTTGCGAAGAAGGAGACGATCCGGCTCTCGCCATCCTTGGATTCGCGAAAGTGCGGCGTGACCACGGCCAGCTTCAAGGCCTTGGCGTCAACCGCCCCGAAATACTCCTGGCTGGCCAGGTTCACGAGCGTGGAATCGGCCTGGCCCTCGGCATCGGCGTTCAGGCGCTTTGAAATCCGGTCGCCCCAGAAGTCGTAGAGCCCGGTTCCGCGACGGGTCTTCAGGCGAACGCCCATTTCGAGCCGGTAGGGCTGAATCCGGTCGAGTGGCCGCAGCAGGCCGTAGAAGCCCGAGAGGATGCGGAGATGGTCCTGGGCCCATTCCAGCGCGTCGCGCTCCAGCTCCCGGGCCTTCAGTCCTTCATAGACGTCGCCGGCGAAGGCGAAGGCGGCCTGAACCCCCGTATCCGTCGCTTCCGGATCGAAGGCCTTGAAGCGCTCGCGGTTCAGCTCGGCCAACTTGTCCGAGATCGACATAAGACGTCTCAGATCGCCCCTGGTCAGGCGTCGCGTGGTCTTCGACAGATTGGCGGTGTCGTCGGCGAAGCGAGGGGCGGTGGATGCCACGGCCGCGTCGGCTTCGGTGAAATCCAGCCGCTTGGCCGGGGACAGTACGATCAACAAGGCGGAACTCCGGCGGCGATGCGTCGAGATAGTCCTCTTCGGTGACGAATTGAACCACGTGGTCCGTCGCGGCTCAATCCCGCTTAGCGTAAAGTCCGCCCAAGACCCTTGGCAGGGCGTCGGGCAGGTCTTCCGCGATCATCCCGGGCCCAAAGTCCGCCGCGGCCTGGGCATGCATCCAGACGGCCGCGCGGGCGGCATCGAAACTGTCCATCCGCTGGGCGATCAGGCCGCCGATCATGCCGGCCAGCACGTCGCCGCTTCCGGCCGTGGCCAGCCAGGGTGAGCCGTTCCCGTTGACGTCCAGACGCCCGTCGGATGAGGCGATCACGGTTTGCGACCCCTTCAGGACCACGACGCACCCGGCCCGCCGTGCCGCTTCGGCCGCCGCCGTCTCGCGACCGGTGTCGATCAGGTCTGGGAACAGCCGCCTGAACTCGCCCTCGTGCGGGGTGAGTACGTCGTCGCGGTCCAGCAGGGCGAACAGGTCCTCGGGCCGCTGTTCAAAGACCGTCAGGCCGTCGGCGTCGATCACCAGCGCAGCGCCGGTTCCGGCCAGAGCGCGGACATTGGATTGGGTCGCGTCGTTCACGCCCGCCGCAGGGCCGATGACCACGGCGTCCATGCCTGTCGCTGCTTCCGCCAGCGCTTCCGCCGACGAAAAGGGCGTCAGCATGATCGCCTCGATCGCCGGCGCGATGACGGCCGCCGCGTCCGGAGGGCAGAGGATGCGGACCACCCCTGCCCCGATCCGCAATCCTCCACGCGCCGCCAGGCGTGCCGCGCCGGTCTGCGTCGCGTTGCCGGAAACGACGCCCAGCCGACCGCGCGCGTGTTTGTGCGTTTCCGGCCCCGGCCAAGGCAGGACGATTCGCCAATCGGGAGGGAAGGCTTCGCTCATGATCGTTGCTCTCCGTTCACGGATGGAGACAGACGTGGAAAAACGCTTGCCTTATGGTGCGATGCAATGTCCTTTTGCCGTCCAAGCGCGCGGCATGATACGCCCCACTGGGACCGCAATGAAAAAGATCGAAGCCGTCATCAAGCCCTTCAAGCTGGATGAAGTGAAAGAGGCCCTGCAAGACGCGGGGGTCCAGGGCATGACCGTGCTGGAGGCCAAGGGATATGGTCGCCAGAAGGGCCATTCCGAACTCTATCGCGGCGCCGAATACGTCATCGACTTTCTTCCCAAGATCAAGATCGAGGTGGTGGTTCCCGACGACATGGTCGCCTCCGTCATTGAGGCCATCCAGACGGCCGCGCGGACGGGCAAGATCGGCGACGGCAAGATCTTCGTTTCCGACGTCATCGACGTCATCCGAATCCGCACGGGCGAGACGGGAGCCCAGGCCGTCTGATCGCCAAAGACCAACCGGCCGTCCTTTAACGGGCGGCTTTTTCGTTCCTCCTCCCAGAACAAACAGGACCTTCGATAGATGACCGCCGCCAGCAAGATCCTAAAGGACATCAAGGACAAGGACGTCCGCTACGTCGATCTCCGCTTTACCGACACCAAGGGTCGGTTGCAGCACGTCACCTTCGACATCGACATGGTCGACGACGAGTTCCTGGACGAGGGGACGATGTTCGACGGCTCCTCCATCGCCGGCTGGAAGGCGATCAACGAGTCCGACATGCTGCTGAAGCCGGACCTGACGACGGCCTACATCGACCCCTTCTACCAGCAGACCACCATGTTCCTGTTCTGCGACGTGCTGAACCCGGACACCGGCGAGCCCTACAACCGCGACAGCCGCTCGATGGCCAAGAAGGCGCTGGCCTATGTCCAGTCCTCCGGCGTGGGCGACATGGTCTATTTCGGGCCTGAGGCGGAGTTCTTCATCTTCGACGACGTGCGCTGGAGCACCGCCGCGCATGACACCGGCTTCAGCTTTGACTCGATCGAGCTGCCGGCCAATACGGGCGCGGAATACTCCGAAGGCAACATGGGTCACCGCCCGGGACCCAAGGGCGGCTACTTCCCGGTCAATCCGGTCGACAGCGCCCAGGACCTGCGCGGCGAAATGCTGTCCGTGATGAAGGACCTCGGCCTCCAGCCCGAGAAGCACCACCACGAGGTCGCCCCGGCGCAGCACGAACTGGGGCTGAAATTCAGCGACCTGCTGACCATGGCCGACCGGCTGCAGCTCTACAAATACGTGATCCACAACGTTGCCGCCGCCTACGGCAAGTCGGCCACCTTCATGGCCAAGCCCATGTACGGTGACAACGGCTCGGGCATGCACGTGCACCAGTCGATCTGGCGTGACGGCAAGCCGCTGTTCGCGGGCGACAAATACGCCGGCCTTTCGGACCTCTGCCTCTGGTACATCGGCGGCATCATCAAACACGCCAAGGCCATCAACGCCTTCGCCAACTCGACCACCAACTCCTACAAGCGACTGGTGCCCGGCTACGAGGCGCCGGTGAAGCTGGCCTATTCGTCGCGCAACCGATCGGCCTCGATCCGCATTCCGTGGGTCAACTCGCCCAAGGCCAAGCGTATCGAAGCCCGCTTCCCCGATCCGATGGGCAATCCCTATCTGACCTTCGTGGCCCTGTTGATGGCCGGTCTGGACGGAATCGAGAACCGCATCGATCCGGGCGCGCCCGCCGACAAGAACCTCTACGACCTGCCGCCGGAAGAGCGCGGCTCGATCCCCGAGGTCTGCGGCTCGCTAAAGGAGGCGCTGGACAACCTCGACAAGGACCGCGCCTTCCTCAAGAAGGGCGGCGTCATGGATGACGACTTCATCGACAGCTATATCGAGCTGAAGATGGAAGAGGTGATGCGCCTGCAACTGCACCCGCACCCGGTAGAATTCGACATGTACTACAGCTGCTGATCGGCGGCTGAGGTCGAAGGCAAACAGGCCCCGGACGGGAAACCGTCCGGGGCCTTCTTTATTGTCCTGACAAGGATTACCGGTTGGTCGTCTCGACCTCGATACCGTCCCGGCCCGCGCGCACGGTCGTGCTGTCGCCCGCCGGACGGCCGTCGCGCTCAATCACGATCGGAGCGCCGGGAACGGCGACTTCGCGCTCGATCACGACCGGCGCAGTGGGGACTTCACGGGTCTCGACGATGGTGGTCGAGGTGGACGGAGCGTCCGCGGTTTCGTCGGCGGCGGGCGTACAGGCCGCTACGCCGAGCGCCAGGGCGGCGAGCGAGGCGACAGCGGACAGGCGGATGGTTTGGGTCATGACGGTTTCCTGAGTTGGATGCCCCGTGCAAACGGCGACGCTGGTCACCGGTTCCGGTCAGGCCGCGGCAGCCTCCAGATCGGCCTTGCCGCGACGCATCTCGATCAGCCGCACGCACCAGATCGAGACCTCGTAGAGCAGCACAAGAGGAATACCGAGCATGATCTGGCTGAGCGGGTCCGGTGGCGTCACGAACGCCGCCACCACGGCGATGGCGACGATGGCGTATTTTCGGCTGGAGGCGAGGGCCTGGGACGAGACCAGCCCGGCCATCCCCAACAGCGTCATGACCACCGGCAACTGGAAGCAGAGGCCGAACGCCAGCAGCAGCGCCATGACGAGGTTCAGATAGTCCGAAACCCGCGGCAGAAGTTCGGCCGTAATGCCACCCCCGCTGATCTGCTGTCCCAGCGAGAACAGCATGACGAACGGCAGCATGACGTAATAGACCAGTGCCGCGCCGAGCAGGAAAAGCAAGGGTGCCGCGATCAGGAAGGGCAGGAAGGCTCCCTTCTCGTTGCGATACAGACCTGGCGCCACGAAGCGGTAAAGCTGCCAAGCCAGGACGGGGAAGGTGATGACCACGGCACCGAAGGCGGCCAGTTTCATCTTGGTGATGAGGAATTCCAGCGGAGCCGTGAAAATCAGATTCACGGTCTCGCCGTCGCCCCGCGGCACGGGGACCAGACCCGCCGTGCCAAGAATCAGATCAAAGGGCGAGACGTTGCCGCCGGGTCCTGCCGCTTCGCGGAACTGGGCGGCCACCGCGAAGGGCTGGACCAGAAAGACATAGATCGGGTCGGCGACGATGAAACAGCCGATGAAACCAAGCACGAAGGCGGCGACGCAGACGACCAGACGGCTGCGCAGTTCAATCAGGTGATCCATCAGCGGCGCGCGCGACGCCTCGATTTCGTCTTCGTCCGGCGCGTTCACTGCTCAACCTTATTCGACCGGGCGGGCGTGCGCTTGCCGCCGGCCTTCGCGGACGCGGTGGCGGCGGCGAGGGGGGCAGGCTTCGATGACCGGGCGGTCGACTTGGTCTGGGGTCCATTCGCCGAACCGACCGACGTCGCGGCCTTCGCTTTCGCCCTCGGGCGCGGGGCTTCGGGCTCCACGCGTTCTTCTTTTTCCAGAGGCGTCATGATCGGCGGGCTATCCGGCCATTCGTCGAGCGCGGACAGGGCGGGCGGGGCGGCCGGGCCATCGAGCGGACGATTCAGATCGTTGCCGATGTCGCGAAAGGCGGCGTCGGCTTCAGCGCCCAGCGGCACCAGACCCTGACCGGTGCGCAACGCCTCGACCTCCTTGCGCAGCTCATCCAGCTCGGATTGGCGCGCCATTTCGTCAAAACTTGAACGGAATTCACTGGCCATGCTGCGGGCCTTGCCCAAGGCCTGGCCTACCTTGCGCAAGAGCATGGGCAGGTCTTTGGGCCCGACGACGATAAGCGCAAGCAGGCCGATCACAAGAATTTCCAGCCCGCCGATACCAGGCCCAAGTCCACCCATCCGTCAGTCTCTCCGACGCGAAACGGCGGCTACGACTTCAGGTCTTCTTTTTCGGACTCGGCACGGGGCAGGGTGCCCGCCCGTTCATCGCGAGGCTTTTCAACATCGCCGTCCTTCAGGCCGTCACGGAAAGCCCGGATGCCTTTGGCGGCGTCGCCCATAAGGCCCGACAGCTTTCCGCGCCCGCCGAACAGCAGGAGGGCGAGGGCGGCGATGATCAGGATTTGCCAGATACCGGGCTGCATGGCGGTTCATCTCAGTCAGAGGCGGGGCGGTATTGCTCCAGCCGAATGTCTTGGTCCCGCATATAGGCGCTTCGGTGGCGCGACGCCAAGCGATTGCCGCCTCAGGTGGCCACGCTGTTGGTGCGGGCCCAGGCGGCGAGGGTGTCGATGTCGATATCGCCTGCGGCGACGCCCAGCATGGTGTTAATCGCATCGACCCTGTCGCCGCCCAACGGCGCGTCGTTAATTGCCAGAAACAGGATCATCGCCTGGTAGGCCGCGCGCTTGTTGCCGTCCAAGAAGGGGCGGTTCGACGCGACGCGCACGGCATAGGTCGCGGCGAGGGCGGCGATGCTGGCTTCGCCTTGGTAAAAGAAACGATTCTGCGGTCTCTGAAGCGCGGATTCGAGAAGACCTTCGTCGCGTACGCCGGCAGGCCCACCGTGCAGGGCCAGCGAGCGGTCATGCAGGGTGACGATGGCCTGTTTCTCGATCCAGATTGGCTCACGCGTGGTCATTTCGCGAGGGCGCGAAAGACGTCGCGATGCTCGTCCATCAGCGCCTCGCCCAGCGCGATCTGCTGTTTGACCTTGTCGTCGTAAGGCGACAAACGCATCGAACCGTCGGGGCTGCGGGTCAGATACAAGGTCGCCCCCTTCTCGACACCAAGCTCGATCAAGGCTTCACGAGGAAAGATGGCACCGACCGAATTTCCGACCTGGGTTAGCTTGAGCGCGATCATGGCTGGCCTCCGTTGAAGACCAGTATATAACACACGTTATAACGCTCTGCGAGTCGCCCCGTGTCCCACGTCATCATCCACACCGACGGCGCCTGCAAGGGCAACCCCGGCCCCGGCGGCTGGGGCGCGATTCTGCAGACCGGCGGCGGGCATGAGAAGGAACTGTGGGGCGGCGAGCCGCTGACCACCAACAACCGCATGGAGCTGATGGGGGCGATCTCCGCGCTGGAAGCCCTGACCCGACCGTGCCGCATCGATCTGCATACCGACAGCAAATACGTCATGACTGGCATCACCGAATGGATCCACGGCTGGAAGGCGCGAGGCTGGAAGACGGCCGACAAGAAGCCGGTCAAGAATGACGACCTGTGGAAACGGCTGGATGCCGCGCGTACGAGGCATGATGTCAGTTGGCACTGGGTCAAGGGCCATGCGGGTCACGAGCTGAACGAGCGCGCCGACGGCCTGGCCAACCGGGGGATCGAGGACCTGCAGGCGGGTTAGGGCTGGGCGAACAGGCCGTAGATGGGGCGCTCGGGCTGCGTCAGGTCCAGCGTCAGCCACATCCCGCCTTCCTCAACGCATGCCACGGCCGTCAGGACCCGGCTGTCCTCGGAGTCGGGCGCAAGACGGGATTCGAAGGCCGCTGACGGACCGGGCCCAACGACGATCTTTTGCAAAATCCATTCGCCGTTGTGGTGGTACATGACGCCGGAGCGATCATGGCCGGTGCAACCGTCCTCGTCGCAATCCATTGAGACGAATCGCCCGTCTTCCGGGCTGACGCGCTCGACGAACCGGACCTCGCCGAAGCGATCGACCTCGGCAAGCAGGCCGCCAGCAACGTCGTCAGCAAGCCGATCAAGCCGCCCGCACCTTCAGCTTCGGCCCGTCCACGCCCTCGACGATCACGCTCTCGCCCGCCAGGGGGGCCGCGCCCTCGATCTCGGCGATCCATTCGGACCCCGAGACGAAGACCCGGCCGCGCCCGTCGACGAAGGCCTGGACCACCTGCGCCCGCTGGCCGATCAGCCGGCTGTCACGGGCGTTGATGTCCGGAACGGCCGACGGATTGACCCGCCGGATCAGTCGGCGCGAAAGCAGAGTCGTGATCACGGTCAAGATGGCGAACAGGGCCGCCTCGCCCCAGAACCCGCCCAGCGGCAGCTGCAAGGCCGTGACCACGGCCACCACCCCCGCCGACACCGCCGGCCACAACAGCCAGTCGGACGAGGTGGCGGCTACCACCGCGAGCAAGAGCACGCCCAGGGCCAGCCAGATCCAGAAGGGCTGGGTGGCGTGCAGGTCGATCAGGGCGTCCATGGATCAGGTCCTCGGAACGGAGCCGCGCGGCGGGCGCGGCGGGGTGGGCGGCGCTGTCCTCGGCGGCGGCGGAGCGTCGCGACGCACGTCGCTGCGGCCCTGCTGCTGTTCCCGGGCCAGGCCGACCAGTTCGCCCAGACCGGCGATGGTGCCGACCAGGCCAGACATCTCGGCCGGGACGATGACCGTCTTGGCCGTCGGGTTGCGGGCCAGTTCGGCGAAGGCCTCGACGTATTTCTGGGCCACGAAATAGTTGATGGCGTTGACGTCGCCCGCAGCGATCGCTGCGGACACCATGGCGGTCGCCTTGGCCTCGGCCTCGGCCTCGCGTTCGCGGGCCTCGGCGTCGCGGAAGGCGGCTTCGCGGCGACCCTCGGCCTCGAGGATGGCGGCCTGTTTGGCTCCCTCGGCGCGGGCGATGGCGGCCTGTTTCTCGCCCTCGGCCTCGGTGATGACGGCGCGACGCTCGCGTTCGGCCTTCATCTGCCGGGCCATGGCGTTGGTGATGTCGGCCGGTGGCGTCAGATCCTTGATCTCGATCCGGTTGACCTTGACGCCCCACGGCTCGGTCGCTGCGTCGATCACGGTCAGCAGGCGCGAGTTGATGTTGTCGCGCTGGAACAGAACCTCATCGAGGTCCATCGAGCCGACGACGGTGCGCAGATTGGTCGAGCACAGCTGGGTGATGGCATAGGGCAGGTTCTCGATCCGGTAGGCTGCGCGTGATGCGTCCATGACCTGGATGAAGACGATGGCGTCGACCTTCACCATGGCGTTGTCCTTGGTGATGACCTCCTGCTGGGGCACGTCGAGGACCTGCTCCATCATGTTCATGCGCCGGCCGATGCGCTCGACGAAGGGCGTCAGGATACTGATGCCGGGCGCGAGGGTGCGCGTATATTTGCCGAACCGTTCGACCGTCATTTCGCGGCCCTGAGGCACGATCTTGACCACGCTGAACAGCAGCACGAAGGCCAGAGCGACCAGTGCCAAAGTGAAAAGAACCGAAGTTTCCATGATATCTCCCTGTCAGGCTCAGGTTAGCACCCTGTGCCCCGCGCGCCACAGAAACCGGACAGAGAAAGATGACATCCCCGTAATCCGCGCCGTTCAGCGCGCGGCGACGGCCATTCCGATGATGCGGAGCGTCTCGGACCAGTCGATCAGAGCCTCAACCGCGTCCAGCGCCACGAACCTCGCCTCCAGCGCGTCGTCAGCGGCCAGCGGTTCGCCAGACAGCCAGCGCGCTGCGTAGTCGATCAGGACGTAGTGGCTGCCCGCCTCGGGAAACACCCCGTCGACCACGTCGATCAGGCCGGTGATCTCGGCCACAACCCCCGTCTCTTCCAACAGTTCGCGCAGGGCGGCGTCCACGGCCCGCTCCCCGGGCTCGATCCGCCCCCCCGGCAGACTCCATTCGCCCTGCCGCGGCGGTGTTCCCCGCCGGATCAGCAGAACCTCGTTGCCCCGCAGGCAGACGACGCCGACGGCGGGTATGGGGGTCATGTCGGCGGCTTCCGTAGTTGGTCCAACTGTCTTGGACCAACCCGGCCCCCTGTGCTAGTCTCGCTCCATGACGACCATGAACATCGCTGAGGCCAAGTCCAAACTGTCCGAACTTGTCGCTCGGGCGGAAGCCGGCGAGGAGGTGGTAATTGCCCGCAACGGCAAGGCCGCCGTTCGCTTGGTCGCGGCTGAGCCGAAGCCCCGTCGGCGCCCGCAGATCGGCGTGTGGGACCATCTCAACATCGATGTTCCTGACCGCGTTTTCTTTGAGCCGGACCTCGAACTCGAAGCTTTGATGGACGCGCCGATCGATCCGACCAAACGATGAGAGTGTTGCTCGACACCCACGCGGTGATCTGGGCCGGGCTGCGATCCGTCAGACTGTCCCCAATGGCGCGCGACGTGATCAGCGACCCGGACACAGTTCGGTTGGTCAGTGCGGTGTCGGCCTACGAGATCGAGTACAAGAGGGCGTTTGACAAAGACCTCGGCCGCTTGCCGACAGATTTGGGCGATCTTCGGGATCTGCTCGTGTTCGACTGGCTCTCGCTCGACATCGCCCACGCCATTTGTGCCGCCCGCCTGCCACTTCTGCACAGGGATCCCTGGGACCGCATGCTCGTCGCGCAAGCGCTGATCGAGGATCTCACCATCGTTTCCCGCGATCCGGCCCTGGCCGCCTATGGCGTTTCGGTTCTGTGGTGACCTCGCCTTCGCCTGCCGCCCTCGCCGCCCTGAAATCCGCCATCGGCCCCGGCGGCTGGACCGAGGATCCCGCCGAGATCGCGCCGTGGCTGACGGAGTGGCGCAACCGCTGGCACGGCCACACGCCCCTGATGCTGACCCCCCGCTCGACGGAACAGGTCGCCGCCGCCGTCCGCGTCTGCGCCGCCCACAGGGTCGCCATTGTTCCGCAGGGCGGCGACACCGGCCTCGTCGGCGGTCAGATTCCTTATGGCGAGGTCCTGCTGTCGACACGCTGGCTGCGCGCGGTCCGCGACGTCACTCCGCTGGATGACGCCATGACGGTCGAGGCCGGCGTGACTCTGCTGGAGGCCCAGCAGGCCGCCGCCGCCGCCGATCGCCTGTTTCCGCTTAGCCTGGCCGCGGAAGGCACAGCCACCATCGGCGGCGTGATCTCCACCAACGCGGGCGGCACCGCCGTGATCCGCTATGGCGTGATGCGCGATCTGGTCCTCGGCCTTGAGGCGGTCATGCCGAACGGAGAGGTGTTCAACGGCTTGAAACGGCTGAGGAAAGACAACACCGGCTATGACCTCAAGCAACTGTTGATTGGGGCAGAGGGTACGCTCGGAATCGTCACCGCCGCGACCCTGAAGCTGTTCCCTGTCATGCGCAGCCGAGCGACGGCCATGGTCGGACTGGAGAGCGCCCATGCCGCGGTTCAGCTGCTGGCGCGCGCCAAGGCCGAGACCGGCGGCGGGGTCGAGGCCTTTGAGCTGATGAAGCGGATCGGCATGGAGTTCGTGCTGCGCAACATCCCCGACTCACGCGAGCCGCTGGAGGCCACGCCCGCCTGGTACGTCCTGATCGAGATGGTGTCCGGCGAGCCGGGCGCGGCCGAGGCGGGGATGGAACGGCTGCTGACCCACGCCTTCGAGACCGGCCTGATTACCGACGCCGCCATCGCCCAGAACGACGCCCAGCGCGCCTCCTTCTGGAAGGTCCGCGAGGAGCAGTCCGCCGCCCAGAAGCCCGAGGGCGGGGGCTGGAAGCATGACGTCTCCGTCCCCGTCTCCCGCATCGCGGACTTCCTGGACCAGGCCACGGCGGCGGTCGAGCGATTCGAGCCGGGCGCGCGGGTCAGCGCTTTCGGCCACGTCGGCGACGGCAACATCCACTATGACGTCCTGTGCCCTGTCGGTGGCGACCACCCGGCCTTCCTCGCCCGCTGGCCCGAGGGCTCCCGGATCGTCCACGACATCGTCGCCCGCTATGATGGCTCCATCTCCGCCGAGCACGGACTGGGGCGGCTCAAGACGGACGAGGCGAGGCGCTACAAATCCCCGCTCGAAATACAGACCATGCAGGCCATTCGGGCGGCCCTGGATCCGCACAGGATCATGAACCCCGGCGTGCTGTTCTAGGTCTGGAGCCCTCTCCCACTGGGAGAGGGCTTGAGCGCACGGCGGCGGAGCCGGCGTTCTTGCGCTCAAGGGTGAGGGTCGACCGTCCGGGGGCGGCTCCGCCGCTTCAACCAGCCGACCCTCATCCGAGCGGCTTCGCCGCCCACCTTCTCCCATTGGGAGAAGGACCGTCCTCTACCTTGCCCCCTCCGCGCTTCCGTCCTACCCCTCCGGCTCGATTCCACGCCGCCGGAGACCCCCCATGACCCTCGCCCTGCTGTTCCCCGGACAAGGCAGCCAGTCGGTCGGCATGGGCGCGGCCCTGGCCGACGCCTTCGCCTCGGCCCGCGAGGTCTATGCCGAGATCGACGACGCCCTGGGCCAGAAACTCTCGCTGCTGATGCGCGAGGGCCCCGAGGACCAGCTCACCCTGACCGAGAACGCCCAGCCCGCCCTGATGGCCGTCTCGCTGGCCGCCGCCCGTGTGCTGAAGGTCGAGTTCTGCGTCGATGTCTCCCGCGCCGCCTTCGTCGCCGGCCATTCGCTGGGCGAATATTCGGCCCTGTGCGCGGCGGGTTCGATCACCCTTGCCGACACCGCCCGGCTGCTGAAGCTGCGCGGTCAGGCCATGCAGCGTGCCGTGCCCGTCGGACGCGGTGCCATGGCCTCGCTGATCGGCCCGAAGACCGACCTCGCCCTGGCCGAGGCCGCCGCCGCCGCCGGCTCCGAAGTCGGTGTGTGCGTCGTCGCCAATGACAACAACGCCGGCAATATCGTCATCTCGGGCGACAAGGCCGCGGTCGACCGCGCCATCGAAAAAGCCAAGGAGCTGGGCGCGCGCGCCATCCCGCTCAACGTCTCGGCGCCCTTCCACTGCCCGCTGATGCAGGCCGCCGCAGACGAAATGGCCGAGGCGCTTTCCGACGCGCGGATCGTCGCCCCCTCGATCGCCGTGGTCGCCAACATCACCGCCCGGCCGGAGACCGATCCTGAAGTCATCCGCCGCCTGCTGGTCGAACAGGTCACCGGCCGCGTCCGTTGGCGCGAGAGCATGGAATGGATGGCGGGCCAAGACTCCGGGGAGGGTGGCGTGACCCGTTTCGCCGAGATCGGCTCCGGCAAGGTCCTGACCGGCATGGCCAAGCGGATCGTGCCGGACGCGGAAAGCGGCGCGTTGAACACGCCGGAAGAGCTGGAAGCGTTCGTGAAGAGTTTTTGACTTCCCTTCTCCCCTTCGGGAGAAGGTGTCAGGCGCAGCCTGACGGATGAGGGGTCGCACCGGTCGAACCGGGATGGCCTTTCCAACTTCAACTCGAGAGGTCCGCGTGACCCCTCATCCGGCCCTCCGGGCCACCTTCTCCCGCAAGGGGAGAAGGAAGAGGAGATTTAAATGTTCAACCTCACTGGCAAGACCGCCCTCGTCACCGGGGCGACGGGCGGTATCGGTGGCGCGATCGCCCGAGCACTGCATGCGCAGGGTGCCAACGTTGTCCTGTCCGGCACGCGAGAGGCTGTACTCACCGAGATCGCCGGTGAACTCGGCGAGCGCGCCTTCGTCGCCGCTGCCAACCTGTCCGACCCAGACTCCGTCGACGGCTTGGTCGCCCGCGCTGAGGAGGCCGCCGGGTCCCCGCTCGACATCCTCGTCGCCAACGCGGGGATCACCAAGGACGGCCTGCTGATGCGGATGAAGGACGAGGATTTCCAGTCGGTCATCACCGTCAATCTGGAAAGCTATTTCCGCCTCTCGCGCGCCGCCATGAAGGGGATGATGAAGCGCCGCTCGGGCCGGATCATCGGCGTCACCTCCATCGTCGGCGTCACCGGCAACCCCGGCCAGACCAACTATGCCGCCTCCAAGGCCGGGATGATCGGGTTTTCCAAGTCACTGGCTCAGGAGGTCGGTTCGCGCGGCATCACCGTCAACTGCATCGCGCCGGGCTTCATCGCCTCGCCGATGACCGATGTGCTCAACGACCAGCAGCGCGAGACCATCCTGAAGACCATCCCTCTCGGCCGGCTGGGCGCCGGCGACGAGATCGCCGCCGCCGCCGTCTACCTGTCCTCCGACGAAGCCGCCTACGTCACGGGGCAGACCCTGCATGTGAACGGGGGGATGGCGATGATCTGAGGAACGTCTTGCGCCTCCACGCC
>NZ_JBDNHO010000089.1:0-1307 GCF_041688735.1 Brevundimonas sp. | reverse complement strand
CTGCCCCGAAAAAGTCTTTCACGGTCAAGCTGAACCGACCGGGCGGCGCATCATTCTGACCGCAAGGTCTTCGTCAACCGAGGGGAAATGCCGAATGGACGCCGAAACCAGAACCCTCGTCGACCGCTGGTTTCTCGCCTTTAGCGAAGCACGGGTCCTGATCGACACGGAACTGATGCGGGGTCTGCTCGCTGATGTCGACGAAGCGCGCGGCAGGAGCACGGCCAATGGCGGACAAGAGTTTTAAGGCCGGGGACGCGGTCGCATGGGACCACAGCCAGGGCGTGACCCAGGGCAAGGTGGTCAAAAAGGTCACCCGTCCGACAAAGATCAAGGGTCACAAGGTCGCCGCGTCGAAAGACAATCCCGAATACATCGTGCGCAGCGGCAAGACCGGCGCCGAAGCCGCTCACACGCCGTCGGAACTTCGGCGGGCCTGACCGGCTGTGATCGACCCCGACATCCTGATCGTCGGTGCCGGTCCTGCCGGACTGACGGCGGCGACCTATCTGGCGCGGTTCCGGCGTCGGGTGTTGGTCGCCGACGGCGGCGAGCCCCGGGCGTGCTGGATTCCGGTCAGCCACAACATGCCCGGCTTCCCCAAAGGCATCACCGGCAACGCCATCCTGGGGCGGATGACCGAACAGGCGCAGGAATACGGCGCGGTGATCGAGGCCGGACGGGTCGAACGCCTGGCGCGCGACGGAGACGGCTTCGTCGCCCGGCTGAGCGGACGCGACGTGCAGATTCGCGCCGTACTCCTGGCCACCGGCGTGATCGACCGCCATCCCGACCTGCCTGGGGTCGAGCGCGCCATAGAGCGGTCGCTGGTCCGCATCTGCCCGATCTGCGACGGCTATGAGGCGATCGACAAGGCCGTGGCCGTCATCGGCGACGACGACAAGGGCGTGCGCGAGGCGGCCTTTCTGCGCACCTATTCGGACCGTGTGACCCTGATTCACATCGGTCTGGCCGAGGCCCTGACCGAACGGGACGAGATGGCGCGGATGGGCATCGAGCTGATCTGCGCGCCGCTCGACAATGTCCGTCTGGAAGACGACAGGGTCACGGCGCTGAGCTGGGGCGGGCAATTCCGGGCGTTCGACCTGGTCTATTCCGCGCTGGGGACCTCCGCGAACGTCGAACTGGCGCAGGCGCTGGGCGCCCGCAGGGGTGAGGACGGACGGCTGACCGTCGACGCGCGCCAGATGACCAACATCGAGGGCCTGTACGCCGCCGGCGACGTCGTGCGCGGCCTGAACCAGATCGCCGTCGCGACGGCCGAGGCGGCGGTGGCCGCGACGGCG
>NZ_JBDNHO010000088.1:0-9492 GCF_041688735.1 Brevundimonas sp. | reverse complement strand
CGTTGCCCAATGGCTCGCAGACAAGCGGGCAGAAGGGTTGGCACCGGCGACGGTCGAGAAGATCAGGGTGATCTTCGGCCGATCGTTCGAGCTGGGCGCACGCTGGAGCGTCCCGGGCTGCGATAAGAACCCGACCCGTGGCGTGATCAGAAAGCCGCTGAACAACGCCCGCGAACGGTTCCTGTCGGCGGAGGAAGCGGCGCGGCTCCGGGTCGCGGTGGCGGCGTCCCAGAACACTCAACTCCAACACATCGTCGGGCTGTTGCTGCTGACCGGTGCCCGGCTGCGTGAACTGCTGGATGCCCGCTGGGAACACGTCGACGTCGACCGTCGGTCATGGCTGATCCCGACCAGTAAGACCGGCAAGCCGCGCCACGTTCCGCTGTCCAAGGCGGCGCTGGCGATCATTGAAGCCCTGCCCCGCTTCAATGAATGGCTGGTGCCCAACCCCGACACCCTGAAGCCTTACGTGTCCATCAAGCACGGGTGGCAGCGGGCGATCCGGGTGGCGAAGCTGCCGGGCCTTCGGATCCACGATCTGCGGCACTCGGCGGCGTCGTTCATGGTCAACAGCGGTGTCGATCTGTTCGCCGTCGGCAAGGTGCTGGGCCACGCTAATGTCGCCAGCTCGGCCAGATATAGCCATCTCAACAATTCGACCCTGCTGGCCGCCGTCGAGGCCGGCGCGGCGAAGCAGGCTGCGGCCTAACCCCTACCCCGCCTCGCGCGCTGGCTTCGGCTTGTTCGCGGGCCGGGGACCCTTATTTTTTTTGAAGGAACGCTCCGGCCTACAGCCGGGAGCAGACACAACGAAGGTCCGGAACGGGTGGGGATCGGATGTCCTAAGATCGCCGGCTCAGGCGCGGGCTGGTCCAGCCCAAACTCGTCTCCCCGCCCCCGGCGAGAGTTGGCCAAACCCGAGGGTCGCACCGATTAGGTCTGCCGGCTAGGTCGCGACACGCCCCATCCAAACTTGAATGTCAGCGCACACCGAGGGCGAGGGCGTCTGGGCGGCGGGTGTCGGCGGCCCCGAGAAAGCGGTCGCCGTCGATCATGATCGACTGGGTGCTGCCCATGGTCGCTGACGGACGAACCGTGTGGCCTCGAGCCTCAAGCAGGCGGTCGATGTCGCGGGAATAGCCGCCCTCCAGCTCCAGCGGCCGTCCGGCACTGCCCTGATTAATTCGGGGGCGCATGGCGGCCTCGGCGATATTGAGGTCGTGATCAATCACATTGATGACCAACTGGACCATGGTGGCGATGATATAGCTGCCCCCCGGGGTGCCGGTCACCAGCCAGGGTCTGTCGTCCTCACCGAACACGATCATCGGCGTGATGGTCGAGCCGAGCCGTTTGCCGGGGGCTGGCTGGTTGGCAATGGCGTCGTCATCGACGCGGCCCCACGAGAAATTGTCGAGCGAGTTGTTGAGCAGAATGCCCGTACCCGGCGCGGCGACGTGCGCGCCGTAGGAGTTGGACAGGGTGTAGGTGTTGCTGACGACATTGCCCTGGGCGTCGGCGACCGAGAAATGCGTCGTGTCCCGGCTTTCGTAGGGAAAGGGGTCGCCCGTCGCGATGTCGGCCGCGCCTAGGGATCGGTCCATCGCAATCAGCGCCCGCCTCTCAGCGGCGAAGGCCTTGCTGGCAAGGCCGTTCGCCGGGGTGCGCCACTGGGGGGCACCGCCGATCAGTCGTCGGTCGGCCGAGACGATCTTCATGGTCTCGGCGATCAGATGCAGGCTGTCGACACTGCCCCAGCCCATCTCACCCAACGGCCATCCCTCGAGGATGTTCAGGGCTTGGGCGACGCTGACGCCTGAAGCCGTCGGGGGCATATTGGCGATGCGATGGCCGCGATAGCTGGACCATATCGGTGCGCTCACCTCGACGCGGTAGTCGGCAAGGTCACGAGCATCCATGATGCCGCCACCGGCCAGCACTCCAGCGACGATGCGATGGGCCAGGTCGCCACGATAGAATGCGTCGGCACCGCCGGTCTGGATCTGGCGCAGGCTTGAGGCCAGATGTGGCTGTCGAAACCGTTCACCGGCACCATAGGCGCTGCCGTCCGGTTTGAGATACGCTTCGCGAGCGCCGGGATCACGTGCCAGAACACCAGCGCGTCCGGCGGTGGCGTCAGCTTCGCCATCGCTGAGCACCACACCGTCTTCGGCCAGGGCCAAGGCCGGGGCGACCACGTCGGCCCAGGGCAGACTGCCGAAACGACGATGGGCCTCCCACAGACCCGCCACCGTGCCGGGGACCGAGACATTGAGAAAACCGGCCGGTGCCGAACGGTCGAACCGTCCACTATCGTCCAGCAGCAGGTCCGGTGTCAGCGCATGGGGAGCCACGCCATAGTAGTTGATGGCGATGTCGCTGGCGGGTCGTGTCTCAGTCGCTGCCATATGCACCAGCATATAGCCGCCGCCGCCCAGATTGCCGGCGCGGGGCAGTGTCACGGCCTGGGCGAAGGCAACCGCCACAGCGGCATCGACCGCATTTCCGCCCAAACGCAGAATGCGGACACCGACTTCGGAAGCCGGGGCGCTCTGGCTGACGACCATGCCGCCGCGACCGATCACCGGGCTGTGAATCTGGCCGTAGCTGACGATGTCGCCGCCCGATCCGACACCGGGTCGGGTCTGGACCTGCGGCTCCTGTGCAAAGGCGGGCGAGACCAGCAGCAGGACGGCCATGAACAGGGGGAGCGGCTTCAGCAACGGGAGACCTCGTGACGTACTTTCGAGCCCCATACGGCTCCGACGGGCTATGGCGACGGGATAACCGGCGCGACTTCAGGGAAGGCGAGGGGCCAGGGCATCTGCAAAGAAGGCTGCGGCCTGTTCGCGAACATCAGCGGTAGCGCGCGCATTTGCAGGCACACTTTGCCGACTACGACCCGGATCGTCGAAACTGTGGCTTGCGCCGCGATAGGAGGTGAAGGTCACGTCATTGCCGCGCGCACGGCTGGTGCCGATCAGGTCGCGGCAGCGGTCGTGGGATACCTCCTCGTCCTCGGTGCCCATGAAGACCCTGACCGGGGCATAGCTGTTGTAGCCTGCGCGTGCGAACCGATTGTGCAGGCCGCAGGCGGGGTACATGGCCAAACCTGCGCGGAACCCCAGCCGATGCATGTCGCCCGGCTTGTCGTCAGCCATGGTCGCCAGGGTGGCGCTGCCGCCGTTGGACCAGCCCATCAATCCGATCCGGTCACCGTCCACGCCCGGCAGAGTGCGCAGGTAGCGCAGAGCCCCATAGGCATCGAGCGGGCGAATGGTGACCTCGTTGACCGCGTCCGGGCGTTCAGCGTAGCTGCCGCGACCAAAACCGCCCGGATACCCTCGCGGTCCGAAGCTGTCGACGATCAGGGCATAATAGCCGCGATCAGCCCAGTATTGCGCCCAGTATTGGTGGCGCATGGTCAGGGTCGTCGCGTCATAGATACCGTTTGCCAGCGATGAGAAGGCTCCGGCCCTGCCGTGCATAAGAACCACCGCCGGAGCCCGACCCTCGACACTCGCTGGCGCATACAGATAGGCAACCAACTCGGTACGGTCGTCGTCGAGACTGGGGAAGACTACCCGTTCCGGGGCCGCCGCCGTCGGGGTCCGCGCCTCATCGGTGACCCGAGGTGCGGCCAAACCGGCACCGGGCATGAACAGAAGAACCATGACAAGCAGGGCCGCTTTAATGGGTCTCATTGTATGGTCTCCAGCATGATTGCCACGCCCCGGCCTTGGCCGGCCGTGGCGGCCACGCCAGCGACGATGGCGATTAACATCAGCGGCACGACCAGCATGTGGATCGGCCGGAAGAAGACGTCGCCCATCCCCCTCGGGGCGACCGCACGTTCCTGAAGAACCAGACCAGTGATGATACCGAGGGCCAGCCCCAGCAGGATTCGCTTCCACAGAGCCGTCGCGAACCAGATACGATTGCACACGCGAACGGTCCTCGCCGGGGGGCATCGCTCGGATAGGTGACGGGAACGGCCATTCAGTGAGTTCTCGCTGGAGCGGCTCGTTGTACACGGGTGTGCGCCGCTGTCCGGGAAGAGAGGCGGCACCGGTGTCCCGGTGCCGCCGTTCCGTCAAAAGCGCTTGCGCAGCGTGGCGTAGAACCAGCGGCCGCGGTTGGAGTGCAAGCTGCCCAGATACCCGAACGACTGGTCAGCCAGAGGCGGATCCTTGCCCTCGATATTGCGGACGCCGACCCGGATACGTGTGTCATTCAGTATGCCGGGGATGTCAAAATCATGCTGGACGTAGACGTTGTGGGTCAGCCAGTCGTCGACAACCCACTGGGTGCCGTCGGCAAGGGTGGCGCTGGTGTCAACCACTTCGCTGACATAGCTGCTGTAAAGGCCGGCACCCCAGTTGCCATTGCGCCAGGTGACGGTCGAGGTCGCCCGCCATTCGGGCAGACCGTTCTGAAGTCGCAGGTCCTGGGCACCGACGATCCGGATGCTGGGATCAACGTCTCCAGCAGCTTGGGCCGCAAGCAACCGTGCCGATTCCTCGCCTGGTTCCTGATAGAAGGTCAGAAGTTTGGCGGCGTTCAGTCGCCAGCTGAAATTGCCCCACGGCGTGTCGTCGAGGCGGTAGTAAATCCCAAGATCCAAACCATCCACCTCGCGCGGTTGTAGGTTGCGATAGTTGTCAATGACGCGGATCAGGGTTCCCACGGGAGCCAGAGTGGTGCCGACGGCGGCATCGATTTGTTCCTGGGTCGGTGCAGCGCGGATTACATTGGGGTTGGAGTTGCCCTGAGTGCGCAGCAGATAGTCCAACGTCAGCGCATTGGCGTCGCCGAAGATACCGATGAGGTTTTCTTGCTGGATATTCCAGTAGTCTGCCGTGAACGTCAGGTCGCCCCACGATGCGGGGAGGAAGCGAGGTTCAACCACCAGGCCGACGGTGAAATTTTCGGACTCTTCGGGCGTCAGGTCGGTGCTGCCTGATCGCTGGCTGACGGAAGAGACAGGAGCGCTGCAGGCGTTGAAATTGGCCACTCTTCCGGCCTGAACTTCGATTTCACAGCGGACCCAATCGGTGCGGGTGTTGGACCGCTCTACCCCCTGTTCGAACAATTGCGGCAGATTCGGAGCGCGGAAGCCCTGTGACCAGGCCGAACGCACCATCATCCACGACGCCGGTCGCCAGGCCAGGGCGATTTTGGGCTTGGCCACCGATCCGAAGACTGAATAATTTTCGGCTCTGGCCGCCAGCTGCAGGTCCAGTGAATGAACCAGGGGAATGTTCATCTCCGACGAAACGAGCGGTACGGCAAACTCGATGAAGGCCCCCTGCACGCTGCGCGAACCACGGGTGTCCGGTGTCGGGCTGGCCCCCATGACATCGCTGCCGTTCGTCTCCCCGGCGTTGTTCGTGAAGGTGACCGTTCCATCGAGGCGATCGTCCCGGTCGTCGGAGAAGGTCTCGCGACGCAACTCAAGTCCGAAGGCCGCACCGACCGGACCAGCGGGCAGGAAGAAGAGATCGGGTCGTGAGGCTTTGAGGTCCCACATGGTCAGTGAGGTCTCGCTGAGCCGCGAAACGTCGACCATGAACGTATCGATGATCGCCTGGCCATTGCCGACTTCGGGACCCCGCGACGGGTCGACAAGGCTGCCGCCGATGAAGGGGTTGTAGGCGTCGGGCGTGGTCCGCGAGATCGCGTCCTCGAACAGCGTACTGCTGATACCCACCATCGTATCGTCGGTCCGTGAAGTCGAATAGACCAGAGCGGTTTCCCAGTCGAAGCCCCGCCAGTCACCACGCAGGCCTGTGAGGAAGCGGGTCGACAGGCTTTCGACGTTGATTTGCTGCGGGCCCGCGTCGACGACGCGATAGTCCTGCATCACGAGTGGGGCTCCCTCGGCGGGGAAGGGGGTCACCCCGGTGCCGGTGGTCAGGCCCGCCAGTCTGTTGGGGCTGCCAATCGGGCCGAGCGGGTTCCAGTAGGCATTGGCCGGCATGATGATCAGCGCCGCCGAGAGGGACGTCTCCTGTTCACGCTGGGTGTTGTAGTCAGCATAATAGACGCCAGCCTCGCCGAAGAACTCCACGCCATTATCGAAGTCGTGGTTGACGAACACGAACAGGTTGGTGCGATCATTGGCACCGACCAGGGCCCGCACGTCGTTGTCGTTATAGCGCAGGTTGTTGTCGGTCGAGAGAGTCGACAGCGAAGAGTTGTCAAAACAGGTGCCGGCGGTGATACCCGGCGCGATGCAGCCTTCATTGGTGGCGGGTTGGACATGGAAGACGCCACTCGTCGTCAGGTTCTGGCCGTTGACGCGGGTCGGGGCCGTCGTCGAGCCATAGGTGCTGGTCAGGCGAATGAACTCACCCCAAGGCGTGTCGACCGAGGTGTTGTTGAAGTCGGTGTCGCCTTCAAACGGTGTACCGATGACCAGCGCGCGGTTGTCGCTGTTGCGGGCGTATTCACGCTCGCGGGCCCAGAGTTCATTGCGCGTGCTGTAGTCGGCCATCACCGAGATGTTGGTGCGGCCGTCGTTGAAATCGCGACCGGCCTGGACGCTGAAGTCGTACTGCTCCATTCCCGTGGCTTGCGCCGATCCAACGCCGGTTTCGACCGTCAGTCCTTCGAAATTCGACCGCAGCACTGTGTTGATCACACCGGCGACCGCGTCGGTCCCGTACAGGGCTGCCGCGCCGTCCAGCAGGACTTCGACCCGCCGCACGCCCATGGTCGGGATGGCGTTGGTATTGACCGTTGCAACGGGCACCAGGTTTTCGGTCTGGGTCCCGGGGTGGAGAACCATCCGACGCCCGTTCAGCAGCATCAGCGTATTGCCGGTACCGAGGCCGCGCAGGTTGATCGAGGCCGTATCGCCGCGCGCATCGTTGATGCCGCCCACGTCTTGGGATTCGTTAAAGGCAACGTCTCCGGCCTGAGGGATGGCTCGGAACAGTTCGTCACCGTTGGTCGCGGCCACGCCATCCAGGTCTTCTGCGTTGAGGACAGTCACAGGCAGGGCGTCATTGATGCGCGCGCCGCGGATCTGCGAGCCAACGACGACGACTTCATCGAGCTGTGCGGTTTCCGCGTCGGCCCGTTGCTGTCGTGGGCTGTCCGAGCGGGCCCTGACGATCCGAACGCTGTCGGCACTGACGAACTGCGCCTCCAGGCCACTTCCGGCAAGTATGACGTTCAGGGCGGCCCGCGTACTCATCTGTCCGCTAATTGCCGGGCCGTTCAGGCCGCTGAAAAGATCAGAGTCCGCGACGAGTGAAACCCGGGCCTGACTGGCCAGAACGCGAACGCCGGAGGACAGCGGTTGAGCCGGGACATCGAAGGTGGCGGTCTGTTCCTGTGCCCAGGCCACAGGGGGCACCAGGCCCGTCGCCAAGGCGGCCGCACCCGCGCCAACCATCGCCAATCGGCGCAACATCGCCGTACCAATCAGTCTACGCATGAATTCCCTCCCGAGGACCTTACCCAGACTTAGACGCATGGCGGCGCGGACCCCCTACCTCGTGACGCGACTGCGATTTAGCCTTCAGGCGCGCGGACTGTTCTCAGGGTGTCAAACCCCGACCCCGGAACGATTTTGGCATCGAGCAATCCAGCAAGGGTCTGCAGGGTTCGGTCACGGTCTTCAACGCGGAGCCGGATTGTGATGCGTCGGCCTGCGAGACCAGCGTCGTCGACGTGCAAAGGGCGGTCGTAGAAGCGGTTCAGTTCAGCGATCAGCGCACGCACCGGTACGTCATCGTATTCGATGACCCGCATCCGCCACTGGGCGATGGTCGCAATCGGGACCGTCGCCACCACCAGCCGTGTCTTTACAGGCGTTCGTGGGAGGATGCTCATCTCGCCGGCGCGCAGACGCATCAATTCCCGGCCGTCGTCGCGGGAAATGATCGCGACGACGCCTTCGCTGACGGCGACCTCTGTCGCCCCACCGCGCCGGCGGACGTTGAAGGCTGTACCGACGGCGCGCACATCATAGGCACCGGCAGTGACGATGAACGGCTTGTTGGGGTCCTTGCGAACAAAGAACGCGGCCTCGCCTTCATCCATGCGGATTCGCCGACGTTCGTTGAAGGTGTAGTTGACGCGGCTGTCGACATTGACAGCCATGACACTCCCGTCCGGGAGGGCGCGGGTCGACTGTTCCCCGATTCCGGTCGTGACACGGGTCTCGGCCAGGTCGGGCAACATCAGGACGCTGCCGCCGACCATAAGGATACCGACTGCGGCGGCCATAAAGGCACGCCGGTGTATCCGGGGACGATGCAGCGGAACCTGGACGGATTTCAGGACAGCCAGCTCACCCCAGAGTTCATGCATGCCGTCCAGGGCACGCTGATTGCCCGCCTCGGCGTGCCAAAGGTCGAACGCCTGACGCTCTTCCAGAGTCATGGCCCCCCGGCGCACGACTGCAAACCACTGCCCGGCCTCTTCTCGTTCGCGCTCGTTTCTCATCATCGCGTCCGTCCGTACCGTGCTGACCTCCCTGTAGACGTCTCACCGACGTCAAACCCCACCCCCATACGCGCAGTCATTCGCGATCGGTCTCGCGCGACAGTTGAACCATCGCGAGACCGATATGCTTTTCGACGGTCTTGGTGCTGATGCCGAGGCGGCGCGCGATCTGTAGATGGGTCATGTCCTCGACCCGGTGCATCAGGAAGACCGCACGCCGCCGTTCAGGCATGGTGTCGATGATTGCCAAGGCCCAACGCAGACGTTCGCCCGCGACAATATGATGTTCCGCGCCCAGCCGGTCACAGGCGATGTCCGGGGCTTCGGTGGCGATGAACAGTCGGGACGTGCGGGTGCGGGCGCGTGAGTGATCTATAGCGAGATTGCGCAGGATGCGCCGGAGCAGATGAAGCGGCTTGCGGACCGGGTTCTTGCGATCGGCCTCGATGGCCCGCACCATTGCATCCTGGAGCAGATCCTCCTGGTCGGGGGGGTCGACCCGTGCGGTAATCGCCCGCAACTGCCGACGCCGCTCGTAAAAATCGGCCGACAGATAGGCTTCGAGACCGGAAAGGACAGGTTTGACTACCATGACGCATAGTCAGGAAACATCGCTCTCTGTGTCAAGAAGCGCGTTCGGGCCGGTCGAGCCCCGGCCGGAGCGGTTTCCCCAACCTGGCGAAGCAATCCTGACAAGACCAGCGTCCGATGATGGTGGAGTGGCCGGCATTTGAACTGACGGCACCATTTTTTGGATCGCGCCTTATGCGCAAAGGCGGTCCAGGCTGTGTATAAACGCCAGTCTCTGGTAGAATCGACCGGTTATTGGAGGGCCGGTCATGGGGCGTTTCGCCGAAAGTGAAGACTGTGAATCGGCGTCCAAGGCGGTACCCCCACCATCTTACCGGTAAGCTACTGGCAAGATTGAAAAAAGACCGTTTCGGGTGGGGTCTCAAGCGGTGCCGATTATGCGATAACTCGCGCTCGAAAGTCGTAATAGATCAGTTACTTGTCCGCATCTGGCAGGGTCACGCT
>NZ_JBDNHO010000087.1:0-29055 GCF_041688735.1 Brevundimonas sp. | reverse complement strand
GGCGACACCTCCCCCGGTGGGGGAGGATTGACGGCGGTGCGATCTCCCCCCTGCGGGGGGAGTACCGGCGAAGCCGGGGAGGGGGGCGCTTTCGCGCTCGCATTCCCCGCGCCCTCAACCTCGAACTCCACCAGCGGTGAACCCACTGCCAGCTGCTGGCCCGGTTCGCCATGCGCGGCCAGCACCTTGCCGGCCACGGGCGACGTCAGTTCGACCGTGGCCTTGTCGGTCATGATGTCGGCGATGATCTGGTCCTCGGCGACCACGTCGCCGACCTTCACATGCCAGGCAACCAGCTCAGCCTCGGCGGTGCCTTCGCCCACGTCGGGCAGTTTGAAGACGTAGCGACCCATCTCAGCGCCCTCCCTGAATCTGGCCGGTCATGACGGCCTTCAGGGCCGTGGCGACCCGTTCGGGGCCCGGGAAATACTCCCATTCGAAGGCATGCGGATAGGGGGTGTCCCAGCCGGTGACGCGGGCGATGGGGGCCTCGAGGTGATAGAAGCAGCGCTCCTGCACCAGGGCCGAGAGCTCGCCTCCGAACCCGGACGTTTTCGGCGCCTCGTGGACGATGACGCAACGGCCGGTCTTTTTCACGCTGGCCTCGATCGTCTCGATGTCCAGCGGAACGAGAGTGCGCAGGTCGATGACCTCGGCGTCGACGCCGGCGTGTTCGGCTCCGGCCAGCGAGACCCAGACCATGGTGCCGTAGCAGAGGATGGTGACGTCACTGCCCTCGCGCATGATCCGCGCCTTGCCGATCGGCTCGATATATTTGCCGGTCGGGACTTGGGCCAGCGCCTGGGCCTTCCACGGCGAGACCGGGTTCTGGTGCCAGCCGTCGAAGGGGCCGTTGTAGAGGCGTTTGGGCTCGAAGAAGATGACCGGATCGTCGTCCTCGATCGCCGCGGTCAGCAGGCCCTTGGCGTCATAGGGGTTGGACGGGATGACGACCTTGAGGCCGGCGATATGGGTGAACAGGCTTTCGGGGCTCTGTGAGTGGGTCTGGCCGCCGAAGATGCCGCCACCATAGGGCGACCGCACCACGATAGGCGAGGTGAACTGGCCGGCCGAGCGGTAGCGGATCTTTGCCGCTTCGGAGACGATCTGGTCGTAGGCGGGATAGATGTAGTCGGCGAACTGGATCTCGACGACGGGACGCAGGCCATAGGCCCCCATGCCGATGGCGGCGGCGACGATGCCGCATTCGCTGATCGGGGTGTCGAAGCTGCGGGTCAGGCCGTGCTTCTGCTGCAACTGGTCGGTGACGCGGAAGACGCCGCCGAAATAGCCCGCGTCCTCGCCGAAACTGAGGACATTCGGGTCCTCGGCCATCTTGACGTGCAGGGCCGAGTTCAGCGCCTGGATCATGTTCATGGGCACGATGCCAGAGGTCGGAGCCTCGGACCTGGGAGCATTATTCTGGTCGACCATGTCCGGCTCGACGCCGTCGGTGCGGTCGGAGGCGGTGAAGGTGGCTTGCTCGCTCATGATCAGACCCCGACCTCGCGGCGCTGTTCGGTGATGCGCCAGTCCTCGGTGGCGTAGACGTCCTCGAACATGGTCTTCACCGAGGCGCGCGACTGGCCCAGCGTGCCGATGGCCTCGGACTCCTTGCCCGCCGCGCGAACCTGGTCGACGGCCTCGGCCTCGGCGGCGGTCTGCTGGTCGTCGGACCATTCGCCGAGCGCGATCAGATGCTGTTTCAGACGCAGGACCGGGTCGCCCAACGGCCACTTGTCGGCCTCGTCCGCCGGACGGTAACGCAGTGGGTCGTCCGAGGTCGAGTGCGGAGCGCCGCGATAGGTGAACAGCTCGATCACGGTCGCGCCCTGGTTCGACCTTGCGCGTTCCTCCGCCCATTGCGTCGCGGCCCAGACGGCGAGGAAATCATTGCCGTCGACGCGCAGCGCCGGAAGGCCGTAGCCGATGGCCTTGGAAGCGAAGGTGGTCTCGAGCCCGCCGGCGATGCCCTGGAAGGAGCTGATGGCCCACTGGTTGTTGACGATGTTGAGGATCACCGGAGCGCGGTAGACGGATGCGAAGGTCAGGGCGTTGTGGAAGTCGCCTTCCGCCGTGGCCCCCTCACCGATCCAGGTGATGGCGATCTTGTCGTCGCCCTTGTAGGAGCTGGCCATGGCCCAGCCGACGGCCTGCGGCACCTGGGTGCCCAGATTACCGCTGATGGTGAAGAAGCCGTAGTCCTTCGCCGAATACATGATCGGCAGCTGGCGGCCCTTGATCGGGTCGGAGGCGTTGGAATAGATCTGGTTCATCATGGTCGCCAGCGGATAGCCGCGCGCAATCAGAAGGCCCTGCTGGCGATAGGTGGGGAAGCCCATGTCCTCGCGGCTCAGGATCATCCCCTGGGCCACGGCGATGGCCTCTTCGCCCGTGCATTTCATGTAGAAGCTGGTCTTGCCCTGACGGTGGGCGCGATGCATCCGGTCGTCGAAGGCGCGGGTCAGGATCATGGCCTTGAGGCCACGGCGCAGGGTCTCGGCGTCCAGCTTCGGGTTCCACGGACCGACGGCCCTGCCGTCATCGTCCAGCACCCGGACCAGCCGGAAGGCGTGGTCGCGCATGTCGAACGGCCTGGTCGAGACCTCCGGTCGATCCACCACACCGGCGGGGTCCAGCTTCAAATGGCTGAAGTCGGTCGGGTCGCCGGGCCGGCCCGAAGGTTCGGGCACGCGCAGCGAAAGGGCCTGGGTATTGGGCTTCTTCATTCGTCCTGCCGTTCGGTTGATCCGACCGCGTTTCCTCAACGGCCGCAATTAGCACGACGCCTCGGGCAAGGCTCGCTTGATTTCGACCTTGCCTTAGCCCGTTTGCCGGTATTTTATTGCGCCAGAACAAACATGGGAGAAACGCCTTGGCTGATGAACTCGATCCGGTCGACGCCCGAATTCTGGACATCCTGCAACAGGACGCCGGATTGTCTGTGGCCGAAGTGGCGGATCGCGTCGGCCTGTCGGCCTCGCCATGCTGGCGTCGGATCAAACGGCTGGAGGACACCGGCTTCATCCGCAAGCGGGTCACCCTGCTCAACGCTGCCAAGCTGGGCCTGGACTTCGAGGTCTATGCCATCGTCAAGCTGAGCCTGCCGTCGACAGAAAACCTCGACGCCTTCGAAGCCGCCGTCGGAGCATGGCCGGAAGTCGTTCAGTGCGCGACCATCACCGGTCGAGAGGACTATGTGCTGCGAATCATCACCTCCGACATGCACGCCTTCGATAAATTCCTGCGCGAGAAACTGCTCCGCCTCGGCATCGTATCGGACTGCGAGAGCCACATCGTCACGCGCGGCGTGAAGAATGTGACGACCCTTCCGCTGGGAATTGTGACGCCGCACGTGGGGTAGTCGCGGTCGCGCCCGCTTCCGCCGAAAAAGGAATCGACATGATCGAGATGGTGATCGACGCCCGCCGCAAGGATCTGGGCGGGTTCGAGGTGGGCCGCGTCCTGCCCTTCCACACGCGGCGCATGGTCGGGCCGTTCATTTTCCTGGACCAGATGGGCCCCGCCGCGTTCGCGCCGGGCTCCGAAGCCGTCAACGTGCGACCGCATCCGCACATCGGGCTGTCGACCCTGACCTATCTGTTCGAGGGCGAGATCATGCACCGGGACAACACCGGCGCGACCCAGGCCATCCGCCCGGGAGAGGTCAATTGGATGACCGCCGGAAAGGGCATCGTCCACTCCGAACGCACCGATCCGCTGAAGCAGAGCCAGGGCGGCCCGATGCACGGCATGCAGGCCTGGATCGCCCTGCCGACCGGAAGCGAAGAGGTCGATCCGTCCTTTCATCACCACGGCGAGGATGGCCAGCCCGCCTACGATAACCAGGGTCTGTTCGCGCGTCTGGTGGCGGGCGAGGCCTATGGCGCGCGGGCGGCGGCCCCGGCCTCATCGCCCCTGTTCTATGTGCATTGGGAACTGGACGAGGGCGTCCGCACCACGCCGCCTCCCGGCCGGGGACCGGGTGGCTATTCCGAACGCGCCCTCTACGTCGTCAGGGGCGAGATCCAGGTCGGCGACCGAACCTTCCATGAGGGTCAGATGATCGTGCTGGAGACGACGGCCGAGCCGACCGTGAAGGCCCTGCGGCCCTCGACCGTCATGGTCATGGGCGGCGAGCCGGTCGGGCCACGCGTCATCTGGTGGAATTTCGTCCACTCCAGCCAGGAGCGGATCGATCAGGCCAAGGCCGACTGGAAGGCAGGCCGCATGGCCCTGCCTGTCGAAGACGACATCGAATTCATCCCGCTGCCCGACATGCCTTCCACCCCGGAGCCGGCGCCGTCAGGGGTCAAGCCGGAGCCGACCCACCCGGTCTGAACGCTAGACCGTTTTTGTTTCAGGTCGATTCGACCTGAATCCAAAAAATGGTCCAGAATCAATCTAGAGCGAAATCTGAGCCTTGATGGACTGCGTCCATCAAGGCTCAGATTTCGCTCTAGGGCCCGGCGCGCGCCGCGACCCAGTCGACGACGGTACGGATGACCGACGGATCGAGCGTGGTTTCGATCTGGCCGTATTCCGCCATCAGGCCGGTTTCGGCCGGCTGGAACAGGTGATTGAGGCCGGGCAGCACAACCACGTCGGCGTCCGGCTTGAGCCGTGAAACCACCGGTGCGTTCTGGTCGGCGGGCACCTGAAGATCCTTGCCGCCATAGACGGCCAGCATGGGGACCCGCATCGTCCGGATAGATTCAGCGGGATCGTAGGCCACCAGGCCCCGATACCAGGCACCCGACATCACGGCCGCGTTCTGAGTTGCCTGCGTTGCCGTTTGGCCATTGGCCAGCAGCACGGCCTCGACCTCGCGGCGGACAGCCTCTCCGTCATCGGCGTTCGCGGCGACGGCGGTCATTAGCTGACGCTGGGCCGCGACCGCGACCTCAATCGCTTCGGAAGGCGCACCCGACGCAAGGGCTATGAGCCGGACCTGCTCCGTGATGATCTCACCGCCGGAGACTGCGGGTCCGGCCAGGGTGACGAGCCAAGCAGTTCGGAGGCCGTCGTCCATCGCCAGGTGGGCGACGGTGGCGCCTTCGCTGTGGCCGATCAGACCGACTCTCGCCGGATCGATGTCAGGTCGGGCGGCCAGACCGTCGAACACGGCCTTTACGTCCGACGCGAAATCCTCGCCAGCCGCCGCGCCGAAATTTCCGGTGGAGGCGGCGACGCCCCGGTCGTCGAAGCGCAGCACCGCCACGCCGCGACGGGTCAGGGCGTCCGCCCAGATGGCGAAGGCCTTGTGCCCCTCAATGGTCTCATCACGATCCTGGGGTCCCGAGCCGGTGATCAGGATGGCGGAGGGGAACGGCCCCGGCCCTTCGGGCAGGGTCAAGGTTCCCGCCAGCCGCACGCCTGGGGCGGCGGCGTTGTCGAACACGACCTCCTCGCTGCGATACGGGAAGGGCGGCGCGGGGGTCTGGGGACGGGAGGCGAGGGTCGCCGTCGCCGCCGTGCGCGACAGGATGAGCGCAACGGTCAAGCCGCCCTGCGACAGGGTGCCGGTCAGGGTCTGGCCATCGACCGACCGTGTCCCCTCGAACTGGCCGCGAATGACGGGGATGACGAAGCGGACGACGCCGCCCTCGATCGTCGGGCGATCCACGGCGATGTTCCGGGCCCCTTGATCCGGACTGTCCATGACGGCGTTCCCGGCCGCGTCGACCCTGAAGACGATGCGGATGGACTGACCGCCGACGCTGATCCGACCCTCCCAGACACCGCCCAGATCGGGGGTGGGCGCGGCCTGAACGGGGGCGACGGCCATGGCGGTGGCAGCGGCGAAGGCAGTGAGAATGGTCATGACGTCCCCCGGAAATGTCCAGGCGAACTTACGCGGCGGAGACGCTTCCGCCAACCGGGAGTGTCTTGAATCGCAACCCATGAACCCGATCTGGCGATGCATGACCGCTTTCTCCGTGCTCGATCTGTCGCCCATTTTCGAAGGGGACGACACCCGACGCGCGCTGCTCAAGACCACAGCCGCAGCCTCAAGATTACCGCAGAGGCCGTGCCGGGGCTCTAGCTCACCCCCGGCATCCGGATGAACACCATCAGAAGTCGGTTCACCTCGTCAGCGCGCTCCTGCTGAATCCAGTGGCCGGCGCCGGGAACCACGACCTGCATCCGCAGGTCCGGCACCCAATCCTTGAGTCCCGCCTCGTGCTGGCCGGCATAGTGGCGCACGGGGTCGCGCTCTCCGACCACGAAGGCGGCGGGCACGCAGATGAGCGCGTCCTGCAGGTGGGCGGTCAGCGCCCAGTTGCGGTCGAGGTTGCGATACCAGTCGAGCGGCCCCTTGAAGCCGCCGGTCGCAAAGGTGTCGACGTATTCGCGGAAATGCGCCTCGCTCATCCACGGCGGCAGGGTGGCGTCCTCGGGCACGATCGAGATGAAGGTCTCACCTTCGGGAACGAAGCCGGTCGATTGCCACCCATCCGGCGTCGCGCCGTCATAGGCGTAGAAGGCCTTGCGCAGGGCGGTCGCCGGGTCGGCGTCAAACGCCTGATGCGCGTCTTCGGCCTGAAACCGGCTGATGTAGAGGTCGCCACGACCGAGGCGTTTCGAGATTGCCGCCATCGCCGCCGTCGGTGGTCCCTTCGGCCGGCGCGGCTGGAACGGCACCGACAGGCCGAACACCGCCCGGAACATGTCGGGCCGCATCAAGGCGCAGTGCCAGGCGATCGGCGCGCCCCAGTCGTGGCCGACGACGATGCAGGACGTCTCGCCCAGCGCCCGGACCAGATCGACCATGTCGCCGACGAGGTGCAGGATGGAATAGGCCGAGACGTCCTCGGGCTTGTCCGTCCCGCCATAGCCGCGCATGTCCGGCGCGACGGCGTGGAAACCGGCATCCGCGAGGGCCTGGACCTGCGCACGCCAACTGATCCCGAGTTCGGGAAAGCCGTGGATCAGCAGCACCAGCGGACCGGATCCGGCCTCGAGGATATGCTGGCGGAGGCCGTCGGTCTGAATCAGTCGGGTCTGCATTCTTTTTGTCCACTCATCCCCGCGAAAGCGGGGACCCAGCTCATTCGGGAGGCACAGTGGCCCGGATTGACAGGGTTGCGAAGCCGGTCTGACCGGTCGCCCAAAGCACTTGGTCCCCGCTTTGGCGGGGACGAGCGGAAATTTTACAGCGTCACGCCCGTCGTCCGCATGATCTCCGCCCGCAGCTCGGGCATGCCGTCGCCCTTTTCGGCCGAAGTGACGATGACGGCGGGATAGGCGGCACCGCGTTTGGACACGCCCTTCAGCGTCTCGGCCTGGACCTTTTCGGCCTCGCCCTTCTTGAGCTTGTCGGCCTTGGTCAGGATGATCTGGTAGCTGACGGCGGCGAGGTCGAGCGCGTCCAGCGCCTCGTCGTCGACCTTCTTCAGGCCGTGGCGGGCGTCGATCAGGAGATAGACCCGCTTCAGCGTCACCCGGCCGCGCAGATAGTCCCGGCCCAGGTCCTGGAATTTCTTCACCGTCGACCTGGATGCCTTGGCCCAGCCGTAGCCGGGCAGGTCGACCAGCCGCAGCCTGCCGTCCAGGTCGAAGAAATTGACCTCGCGCGTGCGCCCCGGCTCGTTTGAGGCCCGGGCCAGCTTGTGCATGCCGACCAGGCCGTTGATCAGGCTGGACTTGCCGACGTTCGACCGGCCCGCGAAAGCGACCTCCGGCAGATCAGGATCGGGCAGTTGCTCGATCTTGGCGCAGCCCATGACGAAGGTCGCCGGGCGCGCGAACAGGACCCGTCCGGCTTCCAGTTCCTCTGCGGAGAAGTCGTCCAACTCAGGCCTTCTTCAGTCGCGCGTTCACCTGCGCGATGAAGGTGTCGATCGGGTTCTCGGCCTTCAGGCGGCGCATGATCACATACTGCTGGATGATGGTCAGGACGTTGGACCAGGCCCAGTAGATGAGCAGGCCGGCCGGGAAGGTGGCCATGATGAAGGTGAAGACGATCGGCATGAACTGGAAGATGCGGCGCTGCATCGGGTCCGGCGCGGGCGGGCTCATGGCCATCTGCAGCCACATGGTCAGACCGTAGAGGATCGCCAGTATGCTCAGCGAGAAGGTCCCGGCCAGCTGCCCGCCGATCAGCGGCAGGCTGGTAGGATCCCAGGGGATCAGGCCCCACAGATTCCAGATCATGGTCGGGTCCGCGGCGGACAGGTCGCGGATCCAGCCGAGGAAAGGCTGGTGCCGCATCTCGATGGTCACCGTCAGCATCTTGTACACGGCGTAGAAGACCGGGATCTGGAGCAGCAGCGGCAGGCAGCCGGCCAGCGGGTTGATCTTCTCCTTCTGATACAGCGCCATCAGCTCCTTCTGCTGGGTGGCCGGATCGTCAGGGTGCTTCTTCTTCAGCTCCTCCATCTGGGGCTGGAGGGTCCGCATCTTGGACATGCTCTCGTAGCTCTTGTTGGCCAACGGGAACATGACCAGGCGCACGGTCAACGTCAGCGCCAGGATGGCGACGCCGAAATTGCCCAGGATGCCGAAGAAGAACTCGACCAGCAGGAACATCGGCCGCGTCAGGAAGAAGAGGAAGCCCCAGTCAATGGCGTAGATAAAGCGCGGCATTTTCAGCGCCTGCTCGTAGCCCGACAGGATCTCGTTGCGCTTGGCGCCGGCGAACAGGCGCGTGGTCTCGGTGATCTGGGTGTTGGGGGCGATGGTGTGGGCCTCGCCCATCATGGTCGCGGAATGGACGTCATACCCGCCGCTCTCGGTGACGCGGAAGCCGGCCTCGATCTTCTCGTCCTGGGGCGGTATCAGGGCCGCCATCCAGTATTTGTCGGTGATGCCCAGCCAGCCGCCGGTCGATTCATGCTCTTGGACCGGCTTCTTGGCCCAGGCGCCGTACTTCAGCTGCTCGGTCGCATATTCGCCGTCGGTGCCGAAGGTGCCGATGCCGCCTTCGTGCAGGATCTGGTTCTTGCCCAGATCCTCGGGCACGCCCTGGCGTTCGACGCGGCCGAAGGGACGAAGGGTGACGGGCTGGGGCGTAAAGTTCGCCACCGTGTCTGTCACGGTGAACATATACTGATTGTCGATGCCGATGAGACGCGTGAAGCGCAGGCCCGCGCCGTTGTCCCACGTCAGGGTCACCGGCGTCGTGGGGGTGAGGGCAGCACCCTGGGTCAGGCTCCAAGGCGTGTCCTTGCCGGGCACGCCGCCCGGGACGTTGGGTCCGTTCCATCCGAACATCGCCTGATAGGCGTGGCGCATCCCTTCCGGGCGGAACAGCTCCACGGCAGGCGAATCCTCGTCGACGGTCTGGCGGTAGCGGGTCAGGAACAGGTCGTCGATGCGGCCGCCCTGCAGCGACAGGGAGCCGGTCAGGGTCGGGGTCTGGATCGGCACGCGATCACCGCCGCGGGCCAAAGCCACCGTCCGGTCTTCCGTGAAGATCAAGGCTCCGGGCGTCGGCTCCGTGGCCGCGGTGCCGCCCACGCTCTTCTCGGCTGCGACGATCTGCGCCTCGAGGCGCTTCTCGGCCTGGGGTTCCATCACGAAGAAGCTGTAGGCGAGCAGCATGATCCCCGCGATCACGACGAAGAGGATCGTGTTTCGGCTATTGTCTTGAGGAGGCATGGAGATCAGGAATCCTGGCCGGCGGGCGCGGGTTGGGCAGGCGCGCCTTGGGGCGCCGGCCGCGGGGTCGCGAGCCTTGTAAGCGCCGATTTCACATCGTCAAGCAAACGGTCCCATGGGCGGTCCGCCGTGCCCATGCGAGCGACGAAGACATAGTCGCTGCCCGGCTTGGCCAAAAGGGGGGCCAGGACCCGCGCGGCCTCGCGCAGCCGGCGCTTGGCGCGGTTGCGAATGACCGCCCCGCCGACCTTGCGCGTGGCGGTGAAACCCAGTCGAACGACGGCGTCCGCGTCATGACGATCCAGCCGCTGCACCACCACGGCGCCGCGGGCCTCTGAAACGCCTTTCGCGGCCGCCAGGAACTGGGGCCGCGAAGTCATGCGTTCGATTTTCACGAGGTCGCTCATGCGCCCGGTTCCGGGGCGCCGGACGACTTAGGCCGTCAGGCGCTTGCGGCCCTTGGCGCGGCGCCGCGCGACGATCTTCTGTCCGTTCTTGGTGGCCATCCGCGAACGGAAGCCGTGACGGCGCTTGCGCACGAGTCGCGACGGCTGATAGGTCCGCTTCACGGTCGGCTCCTGGGTTTAAACGGGTTGGCGGCGGAAAGACGTCCGTCGCGGGAAGGGCGGGCGTATAAGCGGCAGGGCCTCCGGTGTCAACGCTGGAGGGGCCTCGGCGGAGTGACGATGGACCGGCTGAAACGCTTTCTGCCCCTGATCGCGATGGTTGGCGTGATCGCGCTCATCTTCGGCATGGGCTGGCACCGCTATCTATCGCTCGACACCTTGCGCGTCCACGGCCAGGACTTCCGCGCCTTCACCAGCGACAACTATCTGCTCAGTTTGCTGTTGCTCATGGCGGTGTTCACCGTCCTGACGGCCAGCGTGGTGCCGGGCGTCTTCTTCGTGACCATAACCGCCGGCTATCTTTTCGGGCCGTGGGTAGGCGGCGTGTCCACCGCCATCGCCGCGACGGCGGGGGCGTTGATCGTCTATGCGGTGGCCCGGTCGGCGCTGGGCGAGCAGCTGCGCAAGAAGGCGGATCGTGACGCGGGTATGATGCAGAAGGTCTGCGCCGCCATAGACAAGGACACCTTCTGGTACGTGCTGGCCACCCGTCTGGCCGTGGTCGTGCCCTTCCACATGATCAATGTCGCCGCGGGCCTGATGTCGGTGCGACTGACGCCCTACGCCGTCGCCACCGTGATCGGCCTTCTGCCCGCGCACATCATCTACTGCTGGATCGGGGCGCGGCTGAACACTCTGCTGGTGACGAACCCGGATCCGGATTTTCAGTCCCTCTTCGCCCAGTTCTGGGCCCCCATGGCCGGTGTGTTCGTCCTGGCCATCGTCCTGCCGTTCGTTCTGAAGACGACGCAGGCGGCGCTGGCCCGGCGAAAGCGCGCGCCGTGACGGAGTCGCGTCCGTTCCTCAGCGCCGCGCGGCGTTTCATGCGAATGCCGGCCGACTGGCGCGACCGGCTGGGCTTTCACGCGCCCGACGCCCTGGCCTGGCGGCTGCTGCTGCTGACAGTTGTCTTCACCGTGGCGGTGGGCATGCTGATCATCGCGCCCAACGCCGCCAGCTTCCACGAGCGTTGGCTGCTCGACCGGCTGCAATCGGCCGAGCTGGCGTCCGTCGGTGTCGAGGCCCTGCCCTATTCGATGGTCGAGGACGACACCGCCAACCAGCTGCTGGCCATCGGCGGCGTGCAGGCCGTCGTCGTCGGGGACCAGGGCGTGCGCCGGCTCCTGCTTCAAGCCCCGAACCTGCCGCGCGCGCCAGACCTGATCGATCTTCGCCAGGCCCGTCCTCTGGCGCGCCTGACCGATCCCTGGCGCACGCTCGTCGGGCATGAGGATCGCTCCATCCGCGTGCAGGCTCGCCCGCGTTATCGCTCTGGCGACTTCATCGAAATCCTAGCGCCCGCAGAGCCCCTCAAGGCTGAGTTGCGCGCCTTCCTGTTGAACAGCCTGCTGGTGTCCCTACTGATCTCGCTGGTCGCCGGCGGCCTGCTGTACGGCGGTCTGGCCTTCCTGGTGCTGCAACCGCTGCGCCGGGTCACGCGCGCCATCGAGCGGTTCGCAATCGATCCGGAAAGCGAAGGCGATCCGCCCAGCGACCGCCATGACGAGATCGGCCGCGTCGAACGCGAGCTGGCGCGCATGCAGGAAGAGGTGCGCCAGTCACTGCGATCCCGCGCCCGTCTGGTGGCGCTGGGCGAGGCTGTGGCCAAGATCAATCACGACCTGCGCAACATGCTCACCTCGGCGCAGATGGCGTCCGAGCGTCTCGCCGCCTCGCCCGATCCCGAGGTCGCCAGGGTGCTGCCCCGGCTGGAACGCGCGCTGGGCCGCGCAGCGGCCCTGTCGCGCAATGTGCTGGAGTACGGCAAGAGCGAGGAGCCGCCGCCCCAGCATGTTCGCATCGCCATGGCCGCCGCCATCGCCGCGGCGGCCGAGGACGCCGGCCTGACCGCTGAGGGCGTGCGTCTGAACAAGTCCCTGCCCGCCCGCTTCGCCGTCCACGCCGATCCCGATCAGTTGCACCGCATCCTGGTCAATCTGATGCGGAATGCCCGCCAGGCCATCGAGGGCGACGCGACCCGGCGGACCGGCCGCAAGGGGGTGGTTCGCGTCACGGCCGCGGGCGAGGACGGTGCCTGGGTCATTCGCATCGCCGACGACGGTCCGGGCATTCCCTCGCGTCTGTCTGAAAGCCTTTTCGAGCCCTTCGTCAGCGGCCGCGCTTCGGACGGTGCCGGCCTGGGCCTGGCCATTTCGCGCGAACTGGCGGTCAGCCACGGCGGCGGACTGAACCTGGTCGAGACCGGACCAACGGGCACTGTTTTCGAGCTGCGCCTTCCGGACTGAGGCGGCGGCGCCAAATACGGCGAGCGGTATATGAGAGCATCGACCTGATCGACGCCCGACATCCCCAGACCATCCTGGCCTGGGGCATGAACGGCCAGACCCTGCCCGTGCCCTAAGGCGCGCCGCTACGCCTGCGAGTCGAGCGTCAGCTGGGCTACAAGCACGCCAAATACATCAAGCGCATCGAGGCTGTCGAAAGCTTCGACGACCTCGGACAGGGCAGGGGCGGGTATTGGCCCGACCGCGCCTATGAATGGTACGCGGGAATCTGAACGCCTGCTTTCGGCCGAGGGTCGTCCCGCGCCTGACGATCCTGCCTGGCGGATGCGCCTCCATCATTGAGATCGAGGGCGCCGCCACCCTGCGGTGCGCAGACGCCCTGATCAGCCCGCGACCATGCTCATGTCGCGGCGGGCCATCATCTTGTCGAACTCGGTCCAGACGCCCTCGGTGCCGTGCCAGGCACCGGTGGTGGCCGCCTTGGAGTATTCCGTCGCGCGGGCCTCGAAGAAGTTGGCGTGCTCCACGCCCGACAGCAGGGACTGCAGCCAGGGCAGGGGATTTTCTTTCGCACCATAGACTTCCGGCAGATGCAGCTGGCGCAGGCGCCAGTCAGCGATGAACCGGATGTAGGCCTTGATGTCGTCCGGGGTCATGCCCTGCACCGGGCCCATTTCGAAGGCCAGGTCGATGAAGCGGTCCTCCATCTCGACCACCGTCTTGCAGCAGTCGACGATGTCGTCGGCGACCGCCTTGGTCACCGCGCCCGTCTCCTTGTTGAAGGCATGATACAGCTTGATGATGCCGTCGCAGTGCAGGCTCTCGTCGCGCACAGACCAGCTGACGATCTGGCCCATGCCCTTCATCTTGTTCTGGCGCGGGAAATTCATCAGCATCGCGAACGAGGCGAACAGCTGCAGCCCTTCGGTGAAGCCGCCGAACATGGCCAAGGTGCGGGCGATGTCGCCGTTGGTCTCGACCCCGAACTTGCCCATGAAGTCATGCTTGTCGCGCATGGCCTCGTATTCCATGAAGGCCCCGAACTCGCTCTCGGGCATACCGATGGTCTCGAGCAGCAGCGCATAGGCCGCGATGTGGATGGTCTCCATATTGGCGAAGGAGGCCAGCATCATCTTGACCTCGGTCGGTTTGAACACCCGACTGTAGCGCTCCATGTAGTTGTCCTGCACCTCGATGTCGGCCTGGGTGAAGAAGCGGAAGATCTGGGTCAGCAGGTTGCGTTCCGACGGGGTCAGATTGGCCGCCCAGTCCTTGCAGTCCTCGCCCAGCGGTACCTCTTCGGGCATCCAGTGGACCTGCTGCTGCTTCTTCCACATGTCGAACGCCCACGGGTAGCGGAACGGCTTGTATGCCGCTGATGGGGTCAGCAGGCCGGGGCTGGCGGGAATGATGGAGGCGTGGGCGTTCATCGGGAACTCGGCGCTGAGCAGGCGGAAGAGAAGAAGTTCATCATGCGTCCTGAACCGTCCGGCGCCAAGCCGAAATACGGCTATATTGCGATCACGATTTCTGCGGACGCTAGATGTGGTAGACGAGCGACAGGCGGCTGGGGATGAAGCGGGGGACGCTTGAATGCCCGGCTGGTGGCCCCGGCGGAAAACTTCAGCCCCGCTTCCAGCCGTCGCGCCGCGCATGGGCGAGAGCGTGCGGCGCGTTGACGCCCTATCGCCGCTTCGAGATCTGAAACGCCTCGCGCGGCTGGAACCCGCGCCAAACCGCCCAGGCCAGAAGCGCCGCGGCGACCCCCAGAATGTCGGCCAGCAAGTCAGCCCAGCTGGGATCCCGGCCCGTATAGCTCTGGATCACCTCGACCGCGCCGCCGATGGCGATGGCGACGGCGGCCGCGATGACGCGGGGCATTCTGCGGAACAATACGCCCAGGCTCCACAAGATCAGGCCGAAGGCGATGAAATGCGCGGCCTTGTCCCAGATCAGGCCGCTGGGCTCGGCCTGCGGGCCGATCATCAGGGCCAGTAGCACCGTCATGACGACGGCTCCGGCGAGGCGGAGAAACAGACGCATATAGAGAAGGCCTTGTTGGAAGGACCTTGCTCCTATCAGCCCGAGAGCAGGACCCAAAGGCCCGTGGCCGCGAAACCGGCCGCGGCGGCGACGCGGATCCAGCGCATCGGCAGCCGTCGCGCGGCGCTCTCGCCCAGCAGTACCGCCGATCCGGTGACCAGCATCATGCCCAGCGTCGATCCCGCGACGACCAGCGCCAGGGAGTCGAACCGGGCGGCCAGCATGGCGGTGGCGACCTGGGTCTTGTCGCCCATTTCAATCACGAAGAAGGCGGCGGTGGTCGTCCAGAACACGCCAGAGAAGGTCTTTTCCGTCATGTCCGGCTGTTGGTCGAACCGGTCGGGGATCAGCGCCCAGAAGGCGAAGCCGATGAAGGCGACGCCGACGGCCCAGCGCACCCAGTCGCCGTCCGTGAAGCGCGCCAGAACCGATCCCGCCAGGGCCGCGAACGTATGGTTGGCCAGGGTGGCGACGAAAATGCCGAGGATGATCGGCATGGGCCGTCGCCACGCCGCCGCCAGCATGATGGCCAGCAGCATGGTCTTGTCCCCGATCTCCGCGATGGAGACGAGGCCGGTCGAAATCAGGAAGGCGTCCAGAACGATCACTCTACGCGGGGGCGTCGGCGGGTGGACCATTGGCGTTCGCAGCCGGCCCCCGCGTGGAAGCACCCTGCGAAGCCAGCGGTCTCGCCATGTTGGTGGTCCTATTGCTCGCCTCGCGGAGGCTCGCTGCTTGAGGACCAATACGGTCCGCCCTCAAGCAGCCTCGCGCCGTGCGCGAGGCGACAGGGCCACTTACAGAACGCGCCATCCTCTCCGGGCGAGAGGAAGTGTGTTGACGCGAACCCCGCATGAGACGCTGCGGGCGGCTACTCCCCGATGACGAGGGCGTCGATACGCCCGGGCTGCGCCCGGCGCAAGGTCAGCTGAAGGCGACGAAGATCAGGGCGACGACCGTGACATCGACGGTTCGGGCGAGAAAGGTCAGCATGGCGGCGGTCCCGGACGGAGGCGATACGACCTAATCTTCAGCAAGGACCGTGCCGTCGGGGTCAGACGTCCGTGTCGGTGGACTTGCCGGGCCTGGGGCGGCGCTCGGCGTCCCCCGAATAGGCCGCGCCGAGATAGGTCGAGCGGGCGGCGTTCAGCACCGGAGGGCCGCCCTTCAGGCCCCGACGCTGCCCGGTCTGACCGATCATCTGGGCGTCGAAGGCGGCCGCAGAGGCGGCGGCGGCGGGCGTCGGGGCAGCTCTTGCCGGGGGCTCGGCAGCTTCAACCGGAAAGTCTGTGGTGACGAGGGCGCGAGTCTGGGCGGCGACGCGGCGCTCGGCGGCCCGACGTTGGGCCGCGCGTCTGTCATCGCGACGCGCCACGGGTTCGACCGGGCGGACCTCGTCGGTCACGGCTCAGCCGCCCTTGCCGGTCGAAAGCTTGTCCAGCTGAGTGCGCATCTCGTCCATCTGGCGGCGCATCTCGGCCAGAGGATCGGTGGCAGGCGCCGACTCGCTTGCGGGACGGGCCACGCCGGCGCCCATGGCGTTGAAGCCGGGCCACAGCTTCATGGCGTCGGTGAACAGGGCCATATTGCGCTTGACCGCGTCCTCCATGATCCCGGCCCCCGGCGTCGCGCCGAAGGTCTTGGAGAACTGACCGCGAATTTGCTCCTGCTGACGGCTGAAGCTTTCCAGCGACATCTCCAGATAGCTGGGCAGGACGCCCTGCATCTGGCCGCCGTAGAAGCCGATCAGCTGGCGCAGGAACTGGACGGGCAGCAGGGCCTCGCCCCGGCTCTCCTCCTCGAAGATGATCTGGGTCAGGATCTGGCGGGTCAGATCCTCGTTGGATTTGGCGTCATAAACGACGAAATCCGTTCCTTCGCGGACCATCCGCGCCAGGTCCTCCAGCGTCACATAGGCGCTGGTCGAGGTGTCGTAGAGCCGCCTGTTCGCATATTTCTTGATGACGACAGTGTCGCCGGGTCCCGCTTTCCTGTCCGCCACGCCCGACCCCGATCCTGTTGCATTGCGCCCACTATCCCGCAGCGCGAAGCGTCGCGCAAATTAGCCCATGGCGGCGGGTGCGAGCACCACGCCGACCAGGACCGCGGCCCAGTGCACGGAAGCCCCGGTGACGACGAAGCCGTGCCAGATGGCGCGGCGGAACTTCACCTTCGGGCTGATGAAGACGAAGACTCCGGCGGTATAGATCAGACCGCCCAGCACCAGCAGGCCCAGGGCGACCGGATGGACGGTATCCATCAGCGGCTTGAGCGCGAGCAGGGCAAGCCACCCGAACAGCGCGTAGATGGCGCTCCAGAAAGCATCGGAAATGCGCGGCGCGACCAGTTTGGTGACGACCCCCGCCAGCGCCACGGTCCAGACGAGCAGGGTGAAGCCGATGGACCAGGCGCCTTCAAATCTTTGGGTGGTGAAGGGCGTATAGCTGCCGGCGATCATCAGGAAGATGGCCGCCTCGTCCAGCCGCCGCAGCACGGGCCGCGCGGCGCAGGGGCGGGTCTGGTTGTAGATGGTCGAGGCGGTCAGCATGGCGACGAGGCAGAGCGCATAGGCCGAGGTGGCCACCACGGCGCCGATGCCGGAATAAATGGCCGCCAGTACCGCCAGCACAACGCCGCCGACGGCGGCCAGGGTCAAGCCAACGACGTGGACGACCAGGTCGGCCGTCTTTTCGGCGGGCGAGCGATAGTGCTCGATCATGTCGAGCTCATCGGCAACGCAGACCCGTCCGAACAGAGTTTTCAATCGCATGAGCATGGACCCTCAAGCCTTTGTGCCCGATCTTCGTTCCAGACCATAGGCACTGTGCGATGACCATCCGCTGAACGGCGCGCGGAAAGCGCGGTCGTGCGACGAAAAGGTCACTGTCAGGGGGCAGGTGCGAGCTCACCCTAGCGGAAGTTGCAGCTGACCCCGGCCCACAGGTTGGTGACCGTGGCGGTGGCGGTCGTTCCGGACAGCAGCCCGTCGACGTCGGCCGCTCCGAACTCGGGACCGAGGGTGTTGACCGCGACTTCCACGCCGGAATGGGCCGCGCGCCGGCCAGCCGGCGAAGGTCCCGTCCTGGAACAGCAGTTGCAGTCCGTCGCCCCAGGTCGCGAACCTCAGCGGAACGGCGCCGCATCCCCCGTCCCCGGCCAGCACGTCCTCGGCCGGCGCATAGGCCCGGGCCGTCGCCGGAGCGGGCGTCACGGGGCCGGTCGCGGGCGCTTCAGCAGCGGGCGCGGCCGGTGTGTCGGCGGGGGGCCTGGGCCGGAGGCTGGCAGGCGGCAAGGACCAGGCCGGCAAATGCGAGCGGGGCGAGCTGTTTCATGACCCCGAACCCAACGTGGTCCCACGACACGTTAACGCGTGGGCTCCCGCCCTGGCTCATCGCCCCGACGGCAAGAACGGCGAGAAGGTGATGACGGTGAAGGTGTCGCGGATATTCGGTCGGGTCTGAACGGACTTCGTCACGAAAGTGCCGATGTCCATATCTTTCGGGAGTTGGAATTTGGCCAGCAGGTCATATTGGCCGGACGTCGAATAGACCTCGGACACGTGCTCTACATTGTCCACGATGTCGGCGGCGACGTCGTTGGCGTGACCCAGCTCGCATTTGATGAAGACGAAGATGGCGGTCATCATGGCGGCGGTCCTTCCGTGGTCAGGAAGGTGTGTAGCGGATGGATTCGTGACAGGCGAGATCGACCTCGAGTCCCCCGACTTCGAAAGCCAGTACAACAACCGCGCCCGCGTGCCCGACCACCCGGCGGTGATGCAGCGCTGGCGCGAGACCGCCCAAGCCGCCCGCGCCGCCCATCCGCCGATCCAGATCGCCTACGGCGAGGGCGAGCGCGAGGAGATGGATCTGTTCGACGCCGGCCCCGGCGCGCCCGTCGCCATCTTCCTGCACGGCGGCTATTGGCAGGCGCTGGACAAGGACTGGTTCAGCGGCCTCGCGCCCCCGCTTCTGGCCCACGGCGTCAGCCTGATCGTTCCCTCCTACGACCTCGCGCCGGCCGTTCGGCTGGGGCACATCCTGCGCCAGGTGCGCGAGACAGTGGAGACGGTTCGCGCGCGGACCGGCGTCCGTCCCGTGGTCTTCGGCCACTCCGGAGGAGGGCATATGGCGGCCTGCATGCTGTCCGAGGGGCGGGCCTCCGCCGCCGTCGCCATCAGCGGGATCTTCGACCTGCGCCCCCTGGTGCAGACCTCGCTGAACACGGCCCTCGACCTCGACGAGGGCGAGGCCGCAGCCCTGTCGCCGGTCTTCTGGCCGATTCCCAACGGCTCAACGCCCGGGGGCACGATCCTCGACTGCGTCGTCGGCGGCGAAGAGAGTCCCGAGTTCCTGCGCCAGTCGCGGATGATGACCGACCACTGGGCGGCGAATGGCGTGGAGGCCCGCTGCGAGGTCCTGCCCGGGCTGAACCACTTCACCGTGCTTGACCCGCTGTTCGCGGCGGACAGCCGTGTTGTGACGCGGATCGCGGCCCTAGCCAGGGCAACCGCCTGAATCATCGTCTGTGGACGACACATTCACCGCTTGACCGCAGTGGGAAATGGTTATTTTTGAACCCCGAGGTCCCGCATCGCCCGCCAGCCTGCGCTAACACCGAGAGTAGATGTTTCGCGCCCTCCGACGACTGTTTCGACAACTTCGCTGCCGCCGCCATCGCTGGCGGCACGACCGCCGAAATTCCGGCCGTGAGTTCTGCGACCTCTGCGGCGCGAAGCGTCAGGCGGGCTCATTGACCTCGCGGGTTTCGAAACACAAAGTTCCGCGCGATCCAGAGAAACCCGGGATCAAACGCTTTCGCGAGGGGTGGCGCTTGCGATAAGCGTGGTGGGTCACCGGAATGACCGGCGGAGTCAAACCCTCATGCGCCACGACCGTCTCGCCGTTCTGACCGCGCTGGAGGCACAGGGCGTCGCACCCGTCTTCTATCATCCGGACAAGGACGTCTGCCTGAACGTCATCCGCGCCTGCGCGCGAGGCGGGGCCGGGGCGGTGGAATTCACCAACCGCGGCGACTTCGCCTGCGACCTGTTCGGCGAGATCGCGCGCGAGATACAGGCGACCGATCCCGACATCATCCTGGGCATCGGCTCGGTGATGGACGCCGGCACGGCCAGCCTGTTCCTGAACCGGGGCGCGCGCTTCGTCGTTAGCCCCTGTCTGGTCCCCGAGGTCGCCCGCGTCTGCAACCGCCGCATGACCGCCTACTTCCCCGGCTGCGGTTCGGTCACCGAGATCGGCCAGGCGCACGAGCTGGGTTGCGAGATCGTCAAACTGTTCCCCGGTGCCAGCGTCGGCGGCCCCGACTTCGTCAAGGCCGTGCTGGGCCCCATGCCCTGGACCAAGATCATGCCGACCGGCGGTGTCGACCCCGATGAGGCTTCCATCGCCAAGTGGTTCAGCAGCGGCATCGTCGCGGCCGGCATGGGCTCGAAACTGATCACCGACGCAGCGCTCAAGGCCGGTGAGTGGGCCGCCATCGAGACGAATGTGCGCAAGACGGTCGAGGCGGTCGCGGCCTTCCGGGCGAACTAGACCACTTTTGCTTCAGGTCGAATCGACCTGAATCCAAAAAATGGTCCAGAATCATGCTGGAGCGAAATCTGAGCCTTGATGGACTGCGTCCATCAAGACCGATTTCGCTCCAGCTGGGTTCAGCCGCCGTCGAGCCAACGCTGGACGGAGACGAGGGACCGCGCCGCACCATAGTTACGACCTTATAATACGGCCCTCGACCTCGGCCCGGGTCGGCAGGGACGGCTGGGCACCCGGCCGGGTCGCGGCCACGGCTCCGGCGGCGCAGGCGAAGGCCAGGGCGTCTCCGACCTCCATCCCCTCCAGCAGGGCCAAGCAGATAGCGCCCACGAAGGCGTCCCCCGCGCCGGTCGTGTCGATGGCCGTGACCCTGGGCGGCGCGGCGCGGGCCACCTCGGCGCCGCGCTGGTACATGATCGCGCCCCTCGCCCCTTGGGTCACCACGACGCGCCCGCCGCCGCGGTGCAACAGGTCGCCGTAGAAGGCGGCCTCGGTCTCGTTGACGATCAGCAGGTCGGCGCGACGCAGCAGCTGGTCCGATACCGGCGCGGCGGGGGCCAGGTTGACGCAGACAAACCCGGTCGCACGGTCCACGGCCGCCTCGACCGTGGCGATCGGCAGTTCCAGCTGGACGATCAGCGGGCAGTCGATCCGGGCGGGCAGGTGTTCAGGCGTGACGCCATGGTTGGCGCCGGCGCAGACCACGATCTGGTTCTCGCCCGTTTGATCCACAGCGATCAGGGCCACGCCGGTCGGCTCGGCCAGATCAGTGTCCACGCCCGTCAGGTCCAGCCCGTGCGCAATCAACAGGGCCATGGCCGCGCTCGACATCTCGTCGTCGCCGACCCGCCCGATCAGGGCGACGTCCGCCCCCAGCTTGCGCGCCGCCAGCGCCTGGTTGGCACCCTTGCCGCCGGGATGCCGGGCCAGCGTCGCCCCCGTCACCGTCTCGCCCGCCCGGGGCAGGAGACCGGCCGTGGCCACGAAGTCCAGGTTGATCGAGCCGACGACGGTGATCTTCATCCCGCCGCCTTCACGATCAGGTCGAACACCCCATCCGCGTCCACCGTGGCGGCCCAGAGGTGAGGCGCGGTCGCCGCATCGACGCGGAACTCCACGGACGTATGCCCGCGCGTCAGCTCGCTCTGCGTCTCCACCGCGATCTTGCACGGCTTCAGCGTGAACAGCTCGGGCTTCAGCACCCAGGCCACGGGGCAGGGGTCATGCACCGGCGGCCCCCACCCGGATAAAGAGGGCCAGCCGACGATCTCGCGCTCGACTGTCTGGGAAAAGGTCATCATCGCCGCCGCCACGTCGCCCTTGGGCGTGCCCACGGCTCCAATCGCCGCGATCCGCGCTTCGGTCGCCCGCACCTGATGGGTGACGTCGAGGCTGAACATCGTCACCCGGCATTCGCTGCGCAGCACTTCGTCCGCGGCTTCGGGATCAGCCCAGATGTTGAACTCGGCCGAGGGCGTGATGTTGCCGCCTTCGCTGCGCGCGCCGCCCATCACCGCCACCGCGCCCAGTCTGCGGGCCAACAGCGGCTCGCGCCGAAGCGCCAGCGCCAGATTGGTCAGCGGACCCAACAGGGCCAGCGCCACCGTCCCCGGCGGGCGCGCGTTCACGGCACTGATGATGGCGTCGACGCCGTGTCCGTCCGCGACCGGCCTGGTCGGCGCGAACGGCGTCATGAAGCCCAGCCCCTCCTCGCCGTGGAATTCTCCGGCCCCGGCGGGCTTGCGGCGCAGCGGCCGGTCAGCGCCCGCGTGCACCGGCACGTCCTGGCGTCCGGCGATCTGGCGCAGCATGCGCGCGTTGCGCGTCGTCTTGGCCAGCGGCGCGTTGCCGCCCACGGTGGTGATTGCCAGCAGGTCGAGCGCGGGCGAACCGAAGGCGAGCATCAGCGCCACGGCGTCGTCCACGCCGGGGTCACAATCGATGATGAGGGATTGTTTGTTCACCGGCCCTGATGGCCCGCCGGGCGGCGAGGGGCAAGAGGCGCAACAGGATTGCGGTGTCGCTCTATCCGCACAGCGTCACACACCGCGCGGCGAGCACCTCGGCGGAATCGGTGAACGGGACCGCCACATCGTCCGGGCCGAGCAGCAGCGGCACCTCGGTGCAGCCCCCGATGACGCCCTGCGATCCCCGGGCGACGAGCGCGGCCGCCAACCGGCGCATGACCCCGCGCGGCCCCTCGCCGACGTCGCCGCGCTTGACCGCGAACACGGCCTCCATGAAGGCGGCGCGGTCCTCGCCCTCCAGCCGGACGATCTCGCATCCCGATGCCTCCAGCGCGGTCGCGTACAGCGCCTCACCTCCGGGCGTGGCCAGCACCCCGATCCGCCTTGCCCCATCCGCCTTCGCTGCCCTGGTGGTTTCCGCAATTATGTCGATGAAGGGCAGGCCCGCCGCACGGATGGCATCGGCATGGGCGTGCGCGGTGTTGCACGGCATGCACAGGATCTCGGCGCCGGCGTCGCGCAGGCTCGCGGCCATCCGGCCCAGGGTCTCGCCCGCCTCCACGGCCCGGGTGTGGCGGTGCGGCACTTGCGGGTTCAGGTCGATCAGCATGCGGATGTGGTCGTCGTCGCCCTCAGCGGGCGTCAGGGCCTGCACCCGCGCCAGAAAGGCCACCGTCGCCGCCGGTCCCATGCCGCCCAGAACGCCCAGAACCTTGCCCATCAGAGCGCCCCCTCTATCTCGCCCTGATACCCGAACAGGCCCTGGGCCCCGCCGGTGTGCAGGAACACCACGCGCTCACCCTCGAACCGGCCGGCCCTGGCCAGCGCGATCAGCCCCTTCATCGCCTTGCCGGTGTAGACCGGGTCCAGCACGATGGCATCGGTCCGCGCCGCCAGCTTCAGCGCCTCGATTACCGCCGCGTCGATCAGGCCGTAGCCCTCGCCAACATAGTCGCAGTCGGCGACCACCATGTCCGCCGTCACCGCGTTCGGCCGACCCAGCAGGGCCGCCGTGGCGTGGGCGAGCTTCAGCACATTCTCTTCCTGCCTGGCCTTCGGTGCCCGCACGCCGATGCCCAGCACCGGGATGTCCGCCCCCATGACGGCCAGACCGGCGACCAGACCGGCATGCGTCCCGGCGCTGCCCGTCGCGGTGACGATCCGGTCGATCTGCATGTCCAGCTCATCGGCCTGGACCACGATCTCGCGCGCGCAGTCGACATAGCCCAGCGCGCCGATGGCGTTCGAGCCGCCGCCCGGGATGATGTAGGGCCGCCCACCACGCGCGGTCACCTCGGCCGCGCTGACCTCCAGCTGAGCCGTCATGTCCGAGCCGCCGGGCACGGTGCGCATCGTCGCGCCGAACAGCCGGTCCATCAGCACATTGCCGTTGCGGGTGTAGTCGATCGCTTTCGACCCCGTCCGTTCTTCCAGAATGACTTCGCAGGCCAGGCCGTGGGCCGCCGCCGCCGCCGCCGTCTGACGCACATGGTTCGACTGCACCGCGCCCTGGGTCACCAGCGTATCCGCACCCTGTTCGAAGGCGTCGCCCAGCAGGAACTCCAGCTTGCGGGTCTTGTTGCCGCCCCCGGCCAGTCCCGTGCAGTCGTCCCGCTTGATCCAGATCTCGACCCCCAGCGCCTCACTCAGCCGCGGCAGAGGCTCCAGCGGCGTCGGCAGATGGGCAAGGCGGATACGGGGGAAGCGGGCGAGATGCATAATCTTGACTCCCGACGGACAAGGGCCGTCTGCTGCCGCAATAAACCAGCGAGGCCAGCTTGCCCAATATACTGTACGTCGCGATCGCGTTGCTTGTCGGCCTCGGTCAGCCGCAGCCGTCATCGGCGGTCCAGGTCGAACGGCTCGGCGACGCCGGATATCGCCTCACCGTCAAAGTGGAGGGGACGCAGGACCCCGGCACAGCGTTCGCCTTGTTGGCACCCACGGCGGCCGAGCTGTGCGGCGATCTGGCGGCCCAGTACGGTCGGTACCAGTTTGCGGCCGATGGCTTGGCACCCGGCCAGACCGGGCCGGAACGCGACAGCGTCACCCTGAACCAGGATCTGACGTGCGGTGAGATCCCTCCCCCGCCCGCAGCCCCCGCCGCTCCCATCTCCCTGACGCAGATGGATATTGACGCGCTGACGCCGGTCATCCTCGATCTCACGGGCCAATATTTCTCTGCCGTTGAACAGCTCCGCGACACCGACGCCTTCGCGCTGACCGATCCCGAAATGACCGGTGGAGCGCCGCTGGAAGACTGGATCGCCCGCGCCGGCGAACGCCGAAGCGTCGTTGGGTCGCCCGTGTCGCGGCAGGTCGCCAAACTCACTTGGTATCCCAACCCGCCGGACAGCCCCCGGCCGGGTCTGTATGTCGCGGTGGACTACGTCGCCGGCTGGTCGCTTCAGGACGAGTGCGGCTATCTGATCTGGTTCAGGCCCGATGCGGAGACCCCGTTTCGTCTGACGCGCCAGCAACAGACCTTCCTCCCGCAAGATCTGGATTCAGGAACACGGGCCGCCTTGCGCGCCGGGCACTGCATCACACAGTGAGGAAAACTTAGCCGCCGACGGAACCGCGTCGCCGGACCGTTGTTATCACTACGGACCCCGCGGCGATGCGCGCTCGACAAGTCCGACGCGGCCCGGCTTCGCTGACGCCCCCCGACGCAGGCCGGGCCGCACCCTTTCCCCCATGACTCAATCCGCTTGTCGCTTCCGCCCTGCGGCGTGATGCTTACTCCATGGCTGATTCGCCGATCAGACTGCGCGACCGCGTCTCCACCGAGGGCCTCATCGTCCAGGCCGGCGAGCGGATTTTGCTGCGCGACGGCTTTCCCGGCCTGAATGTCCAGACCTTGGCCGCCGAGGCCCATTGCGACCGCAAGCTGGTCTATCGCTATTTCGACGGCGCCGACGGGGTGGTCGAGCGCATCGCCGCGCGCGCCCACGCCGCCCTCGGCGCCAGCCTCGCCTCCATCCCTCAGGTCGAGACCGCCAGCTGGCGCACCTTCGCCCACATCAGCCTGCTGACCTGGCTGGCCGCCCTGCGCGCCAGCCCACTGTCGCTGCGGTTGATGGCCTGGGCCTTGGTCGAGGATTCGGACCTGCTGCGCCGGATCGAGGCCGACCGCGCCGCCGTGCTGCAGACCTGGATGCGTGAGCGCCGCCCCCGCCTGCGCACCTCGCCTGGGGGCGACCCGGCCGCGCTGAACGCCGTGCTGATGGCCGCGGTGCAGCATCTGGCCCTGTCCGGTCTAGCCCGGGGCGCCTTCGCCGGTCTGGCGCTGGACCCGGCCGGCTGGGCCCGGATCGAGGTGGCGCTGGAGGCCCTGCTGGCCGCCGTCCCCGACTGATTACCGTCGTCGGCGGAGCCCTGTCGCCCGTCGAGCGTTGCCGCAAGATGAGCACCGCGCCCGTTCTGGATCTGGCCCGCGAAAAGACCTATGCGGCCAGTCTGGCGCGCGCGTTCGGCGGAGCCCTGATCTTCGTTTTTCCGCTCCTGATGACGATGGAGATGTGGGCCTTCGGCATGGCGATGGAGCCGGTTCGTCTGATCGCCTTCGTCGTCCTGGCCCTGCCCCTGATCTATGGTCTGTCCGACTACGCGGGTTTCAACGCCCAGCGCGGCTGGCGGAACAACCTGTTCAACACCCTGACGGCCCTGGCTGTCGGCTTCGCGACGGCGACGGCTTTTCTGGCGCTTTTCGGCCTGCTGGGTCCCGAGGTCGCCCCCGGCGACGCCATCAGCCGGATCACGCTGCAGGCTGTACCCGCCGCCATCGGCGCAAACCTCGCCCGGCGCCTGCTCGGCGCCGGTGTCTACGAGGGCGACGAGCGCGACGAGGATACCGCCTCATACTTCGGCGAGCTGTTCCTGATGGCGGCCGGGGCGGTGGTCCTGGCCTTCAACGTCGTCCCGACCGAGGAGATTGTGCTGATCGGTTACCAGATGGCGGCCTGGCAGATTCTCCTGCTGGCCCTGCTGTCGATCGCCCTTCTGCATGCCCTGGTCTTTTCGGTCGGTTTCGCAGGACAGCATGACGCGGGTCGTCCCGGTGCCGCCCTGTTCCAGTTCACCTTCGTGGGCTACGCCATCGCCCTGCTGACGAGCCTGTTCATGCTGTGGGTGTTCGGACGCCTCGACGGCCAGACGCCGTCGGCGATCGTCGCCACCACCGTCGTGCTCGCCTTTCCCGCCTCGCTCGGAGCCGCCGTCGCGCGGCTGCTGGTCTGACCCATGGCCCGCAAGCCCGCCATCGCCGCCAGGCCCTCGCCCAAGCCGCTGCTGGAGTGGATCGTCGCCGGCATCGGCCTGGTCCTGACCCTGGGCACCCTGGGCGGCCTGACGCTGGAGGCTATGGCCCCGCGCACCCCGCCCGACCTGTCGGCGCGCGTGCTGTCGGTCTTGCCGGGGGGCGCAGGCTTCCGGGTCGAGGTCGAGGTCTCCAACCGCGGCCGCATGACCGCCGCCGCCGTGGATGTCGAAGGCGTCCTGACCCCGCCCGCCGGCGCGCCCGAGACGGCGGCCGCCACCCTCGACTACGTTTCCGGCGGAGGGACCGAGACCCTGACCCTCAGGTTCCACGGCGATCCGCGTCGGGGCCGGCTCGATCTGGCGGTGCGGGGCTGGTCCGAGCCGTGAGACAGGTCTATCGTGGTGACGTTCTCCGGGGAGCCGCGCGCGCAGCGGCTGAGATTGGCGTATCCGCCTGACCCGTCGAACCTGATCCGGGTCATGCCGGCGAAGGGATGGGAAACGCTTCGGTCCACGCGACAGGACCCCCACGCCCGACGTCGGCGGACCTCCACACCAGAGGCCGCCATGAACATTCTCGTCACCCCGCCCGAACTGCCGCAAGAGCCCCCCCACGACTCGGGCATCGATCTGGCGCTCAAAGACGCCCGCGATCAGGTGATGAAGGAGACCGGCACCATCCCGACCGGGGAGCGCGCCGGGTCGCACAAGGTCTATGTCGCCGGCGAGCTCTACCCCGACATCCGCGTCCCCTTCCGCGAGGTCGCCGTCCCCCCCTCGGCCAATGAGCCGCCGGTGACCATCTATGACAGCTCCGGCCCCTATACCGACCCGACCGTCACCATCGACATCAAGCGCGGCCTGCCGCTGGTGAAGTCGTCGTGGCAGCTCGACCGTGGCGACATCGCCCCCGTCCTTGACCCCCGCGAGGTCAAGCCCGAGGACAACGGCAACGCCCGCGGCAAGAACCTCGCCCCCCGTTTCGACACCTCGCATCACAGGGTCTTCAAGGGCGTGCCCGGACGCCCGGTCACCCAGTACGAATATGCCAACGCCGGCATCATCACGCCCGAGATGGAATACGTCGCCATCCGCGAGAATATGCGGAGAGGAGAGGCGCGGGACGAGGGGCGAGGGGCGAGTGACGGTGGTTCCATCATCACCCTGCACGACGGCACGACGCTGGCGGCTTCGGGCTTTCCTGCCTCGACCCTTGACCCTCGCCCCTCGCCCCGCGACGGCGAATCCTTCGGCGCCTCCATCCCCGACTACGTGACCCCCGAATTCGTCCGCTCCGAGATCGCCCGCGGCCGGGCCATCATCCCCCACAACATCAACCACCCCGAAGTCGAGCCGATGATCATCGGCCGAAATTTCCTGGTGAAGATCAACGCCAACATCGGCAACTCGGCCGTCCTGTCCTCGGTCGACGACGAGGTCGACAAGCTGGTCTGGGCCACCCGCTGGGGGGCCGACAATGTCATGGACCTGTCGACGGGCAGGAACATCCACAACATCCGCGACTGGATCGTGCGCAACTCGTCGGTCCCCATCGGCACCGTGCCGATCTATCAGGCGCTGGAAAAGGTCAACGGCGTCGCCGAGGACCTGACCTGGGAGGTCTATCGCGACACCTTGATCGAACAGGCCGAACAGGGCGTCGACTATTTCACCATCCACGCCGGCGTCCGTCTCCCGTTCGTGCCGATGACGGCCAAACGCGTGACCGGCATCGTCTCACGCGGCGGCTCGATCATGGCGAAGTGGTGCCTGAGCCACCACAAGGAGAGCTTCCTCTACGAGCATTTCGAGGACATCTGCGAGATCATGCGCGCCTATGACGTCTCGTTCAGCCTTGGCGACGGCCTGCGCCCCGGCTCGATCGCCGACGCCAATGACGAGGCCCAGTTCGCCGAGCTGCGCACCCTGGGCGAGCTGACCAAGGTCGCCTGGGCCCACGGCTGTCAGGTCATGATCGAGGGCCCCGGCCATGTGCCGATGCACAAGATCAAGGCCAATATGGATGAGCAGCTGAAATGGTGCCACGAGGCCCCCTTCTATACGCTGGGGCCCCTGACCACCGACATCGCCCCGGGCTATGACCACATCACCTCGGCCATCGGCGCGGCCATGATCGGCTGGTTCGGCACGGCCATGCTCTGCTACGTCACGCCCAAGGAGCATCTGGGCCTGCCCGACCGGCAGGACGTCAAGGACGGCGTCATCACCTACAAGATCGCCGCCCACGCCGCCGACCTGGCCAAGGGCCACCCCGCCGCCCGCGCCCACGACGACGCCCTCAGCCGCGCCCGGTTCGAGTTCCGCTGGGAAGACCAGTTCAACCTCGGCCTCGACCCGGAGACGGCCCGCAAATACCACGACGCCACCCTGCCGAAAGAGGCCCACAAGACCGCGCATTTCTGTTCGATGTGCGGCCCCAAATTCTGCTCGATGAAGATCAGCCACGACATCCGCAAGGACGCCGCGGCGCAGAATGATGCGGGGGAGTCGCTGAAGGCGGAGGCGGAGGCCGGGATGGCGGAGATGTCGGCGAAGTTCAGGGCAGGGGGCGGGGTGGTGGAGGTGAAGGTGTGAGGAGCCTAACTGGAGTCACTTAGGCTCAGGACTCATTGCGTCATAGCCAGAAGATGACGGTTGCGGCGATGGCGATGGCGGACATGAAGGTGTGTGCGCATCGGTCGTAGCGGGTATGGATGCGTCGCCAGTCCTTGAGCCTGCCGAACATGTTCTCGAT
>NZ_JBDNHO010000086.1:0-6590 GCF_041688735.1 Brevundimonas sp. | reverse complement strand
CTTGCCGCCGACGCCCTTGGGGTCGGCCTTCGCCAGTTTTTCGAAGATGGCGGTTTCGATGGGGTCGCTCATCGCCCCTATATGCTGCATGGCGAGAGCAGAACAAAGGCGGAGCGAGCGATGGTCGCGAAAGTAACGGTCCGGGCGGCGGTGCAGTTCAACGTGCCGCTGATCGTGTGGGGCGAAAACTCGCAGAATGAGTATGGCGGGCCGGCGGCGGCCGCTCACGGCAATGTTCTCAATCGGCGCTGGCTGGAGGAATTCGGTGGCCTGCTCGGCATGCGCGTGTCGGACCTGATCGGGCAGGAAGGCATCGAAGCCAGACACCTGATCAACTACGCCTATCCGACCGACGAGGAGCTTGCCCGCGTCGGCGTGACTGGCCTGTTCCTCGGCCACTACATCCCCTGGGACGGGCTGGCCAACACGCTGATCGCGACCGCAAACGGCTTGCACGTTTACGAAAAGACCGTCGAGGGATCGATGGTCAACTACGAGAACCTCGACAACCATCAGACCGGCATCCACGACTATTTCAAATTCCTGAAATTCGGCTTTGGCCGCGCGACGGATCTGGCCTGTCTGCACATCCGTCGCGAACGCCTGACCCGTCAGGATGGTCTGGACGCGGTCCAGCGGCTGGATGGTCGGTTTCCGTGGAGCTATCTCGGCAAGTCGCTCGAGGACATCCTGCGGCCGCTCGACATCACGGTCGATGAGTTCATCCGCATCTGCGACAAGTTCACCAACAAGAAGATCTTCAAACGCGATGTGGCCGGCGCGCTGGTGAAGGACCGCGACGGCAACCTGACCAAGCTGAATTTCGACAATCCATGAAAGTCGGGGTGCTCGACTACGGCGTGGGCAACCTCGGTTCCGTTCTCAGAGCCGTGGAGGCGCTCAACGTGTCACCGGTCCTGGTGGACCGAGCGGTCGACATGCATCTGAACGACTGTCTGATCCTGCCGGGCGTCGGCAATTTCGTCGACTGCGCGCGCCTGTTGTCCCAGGGCGGCTGGATGGAGGCCTTGCGTCAGGAAGTGCTGGGCTACGATCGGCCCCTGCTCGGCGTCTGCGTCGGCATGCAGTTGCTGGCCGACTTCGGACTGGAGGGGGCCGGGCCCGATGATCCCCAGGGCACGCCGGGGCTGGGCTTCATTCCCGGCCGGGTCGAGCACCTCTCCACGCTTGGCTGCGCCCTGCGCCTGCCCCACGTGGGCTGGAACGGCATCGTCAGCACCACGCCCAGGGACAGCCTGTTCACAGACATCCCGGACGGCACTGACTTCTATTTCGTGCACAGCTACGCCTTCGTCGCCAAGGACCCTGCGGACGTGCTGGCGACCGCGGACTATGGTGTGCCGGTCACCGCCGCGGTCCGGCGAGGTCACGTCTGGGGCACCCAGTTTCACCCCGAGAAGAGCTCCAGGGCCGGCTCGCGGCTGCTCCGCAACTTCCTGTCCGGGCCCCAATGCTGAAGGTCCGCGTCATCCCGACCCTGCTCTGGAAGAGCTTCGGGCTGGTCAAGGGTGTCGGCTTCGACAGCTGGCGGCGGGTCGGGCCGGTGCTGCCGGCGATCAAGGTCTATAATCAGCGCGAGGTCGATGAGCTCATCCTGGTCGACATCCTCGCGCACGGCACCGGAGACGACCCGGACTTCGAGTCCGTCAACGACTTCGGCCAGGACTGTTTCGTACCCCTGACTGTCGGCGGCGGGATCACCAACCTGGCGCAGGTGCAGCGGCTCCTGCGGGCGGGTGCCGACAAGGTCAGCGTCAATACGGCCGCCTATGAGAACCCCGGCCTCATCACCGAGATCGCCATGAAGTTCGGTGCCCAATGCGCCGTCGCCAGCATCGATGCGAGGGCCCAGCCGGACGGCGGCTGGGCCTGTTTCAGCCACGCGGGCCAGACGCCGACCGGGCGAGAGGTCGCGGACTGGGCCCGGGAACTGGAGGATCGCGGAGCGGGCGAAATCCTGATCACCTCGATCGAGCGCGACGGCACGATGGAGGGTTATGACCTTGCCCTGATCGAACGGGTGGCCGGCGCGGTCCGGATTCCAGTGATCGCGTCGGGCGGTGCCGGCAACTACGGGCACATGGTCTGCGCGGTGCAGCAGGCCGGAGCGTCCGCAGTGGCGGCCGCGAGCATCTTCCACTTCACCGAACAGACGCCGGCGGGTGCCAAGGCGGCGCTGGCCGCCGCAGGGATACCGGTCCGAAAACCCTACCAACCCGATCAGGACGCCTGACCATGCGGGTTGGCATAAGGGTCGATGCGTCGCTGGAGATGGGAACCGGGCATCTGCGTCGTTGCATGACGCTGGCCGCCGCCCTGATCGACAAGGGTGCGGACGTCCGCTTCGTCGTTCGCCGTCATGATGCAGTTAGCGCGGTCGCGCTGGGGTCGCAGCCCTTTTCCGTCGTCTGGCTCGATCCGCCGGTGCCGGGGTCTGGCTCGGCGTCGCCACGGTCGGAGGATTCATCCTATCAGCACTGGAGCGGCGCCGGGTGGGCCGAGGATGCGTCCGACACGGTTGAGGCATTGCGCGGCCTGGAGCCCGACTGGGTGATCGTCGACCACTATGCCCTGGACGCCCGCTGGCATGATCAGGTTCGTCAGGGCCTCGGCTGCAGGCTGATGGCCATCGACGATCTGGCCGATCGTCCCCTCGCCGTGGACGTTCTGCTCGACGCCAATCTGGCCGAAGATCATGGCCGCAAATACCAGGGCCGTCTGGAGCGCAAGACCCGCATTCTGGGGGGACCCCGGTTTGCGATCCTGTCCCAAGCCTATCGATCGGCCACGCCCTATCCGTTCCATCCGCAGGTTCGCAGCATCGGCGTCTTCATGGGCGGGACCGATCCCGGCGGCGTCAGCGCGCGGGTCCTGAAGGCCTGCCGTGAGGACGCCGGTTTCGACGGGCTGATCGAGGTCGTGTCCACCTCGGCCAATCCCCGGCTTGAGGCTCTGGGCGCGGCCTGCGCCGCTGATCCCGACGCCCGTCTCTTGCTCGACCTTCCCGATCTTAGCGCCTTCTATGCGCGGCACGATCTCCAGATCGGCGGCGGCGGCACGGCGTCCTACGAGCGCTGCCGCATGGGTGCGCCGTCGATCGCTCTGGTCCTTGCGCCCAACCAGCTGGCGGTGATCCCGATGCTCGCCGCGAACGGAACCGTGCGTCCCGCGCGCCTCAGCGATGACCCTGGGACGGACACGCCGGGCTCCGCGCCTGACCTTGTGGATGTCATTCGCGAACTCGTGGCCGACCCGGACGCGCGGCTGAAACTGTCCGAACGCGGCAGGGCTCTGGTCGATGGGCGCGGCGCGGATCGTGTCACGTTCTGCCTTCTCGCTTCATCCATGACGCTGCGGCGGGCCACGCTGGAGGACGGCGCGCAGCTCCACGCCTGGCGCAACCACCCCGACATTCGTGCGATCTCCGGGACCAGCGAACCCATTGCACTCGCAAGCCACATGGACTGGCTGGCGGGCAAACTGGCCGCCGAGGATTGCCGGCTGTATGTCGGCGAGATCGGCGGCTCAGCCATTGGCAGCATCCGCTTCGACCGGATGCAGGAGGGTGCGCTCCAGGTGTCCCTCTACCTCGACCCGGACCTGCCGGGGCTGGGACTGGGCCCACACCTGCTGTTGGCGGGCGAGAGAGACGTGATGGCGGACTGGCTCGGCGACGCGACATTCACCGCGTCTGTCATGCTGGACAACGCTGTCTCGGCCCGGTTGTTCGTCAGTTGTGGATACTCCGGCGCGCCTCCGCGCTATACCAAGCACGTCGCCCAGCGGAAGTCGGTGTCATGAAGATTGGTGATCGTATCATCGGCGCAGGGCATCGCCCCTACGTCATCGCCGAAATGTCGGGCAATCATAACCAGTCGCTCGATCGGGCGCTCGAGATCGTCGACGCCGCCGCCGCCCATGGGGCCGACGCGATCAAGCTGCAGACCTATACCGCCGGCACGATGACCCTCGACGTTCGTATGCCCGGGTTCGTGATCGAGGATCCCGCCAGCCTGTGGGACGGCCGCCAGCTCTACGAGCTTTACCAGGAGGCCTATACCCCTTGGGAGTGGCACAGGCCGATCATGGAGCGCGCCGCCGGCCATGGCCTGCACTGTTTCAGTTCGCCCTTCGACGCGACCGCCGTCGATTTCCTCGAGACCCTCGGGGTCGCGGCCTACAAGATCGCGTCCTTCGAGATCATCGACCTGCCGCTGATCATAAAGGTCGGATCGACCGGAAAGCCGATGATCATGTCGACGGGCATGGCGACGGCGGGCGAGATCGACGACGCGGTGCGCGCCGCGCGCGACGCCGGCTGCACGGACCTGATGCTGCTCAAATGCACGAGCACCTATCCAGCCAGGGCCGAGAACACCAATATCGCGACTATCCCGCATATGCGCGCCCTGTTCGGCTGCGAGGTCGGCCTGTCCGACCACACCATGGGCTCCGGCGTCGCGGTCGCGGCCGTCGCGCTGGGCGCGACCCTGATCGAGAAACATTTCACGCTTGCGAGGGCCGACGGCGGTGTGGACTCCGCCTTCTCGATGGAACCGCATGAGTTGCGGCTGCTCTGCGACGAGGTCGAGAATGCGCGGCTGGCGCTCGGATTGGTCAGCTATGGTCCGACGCAGGCCGAGCTCAAATCCCTGGCGTTCCGGCGCTCTCTCTATATCGCGGTGGATGTAAAGGCCGGCGACATCCTTGACGAAACCCGCGTCAGGGCGGTCCGGCCAGGGTTCGGACTGCCGCCAAAATTCATCGGTTCCGTGATCGGCCGCCGGGCTTCGCGCGATGCGCCCGCCGGCACCCCTGTGAGCTGGGACCTGCTGGCCTAGATCGTGCGCTGACATCGGTTCAGGGCGGGCCTGCGGCCATGAGGATGTGAGAGCCGCAGCCTTTCGCTACAGTCTCGTCGAGCGACTCTCGCGCGGCGCAGTTCAAGGTTATCACCATGACCGACCCCGACCTCTATCCCGTCCCTTCCGAATGGGCCCAGCGCGCCCGGATGACGAGGGCGGGGTATGAGGCAGCGCGGGTCGCCGCGCGCGAGACGCCCGACGCCTTCTGGGCCGAGTAGGCCCGGCGGCTGGACTGGATGACACAGCCGACGACTATCAAGGATGTGTCGTTCGACAAGGCTGACTTTCGCATCCGATGGTTCGAGGATGGGGTTCTGAATGTGGCCTGGAACTGCCTCGACCGGCATCTGGAGATGCGCGGTGACCAGACCGCCATCCTGTGGGAGGGGGATGAACCCACCCAGTCCGGCGGCCTGACCTACCGCGAACTGCACGCCGAAGTCTGCCGGATGTCAGCCGATGTAAGTCTTTGATATAGAAGAGTTTTACCCGTCGATCGAGGCCGAACTTCCGATCGTTACGCGGTACAAATCGGTAGTAGAGAACCTTCCGGTGCGACCGACCACACTCTGCCCTCGCAGTATACCGCAATCAGAGAAAAATGCCTCTCCGATTTTCGGCCGGTCTTGAGGTCCGTGGAAGGCGCATTTCCCTGCTAACAGGGAAATTTTACCCTGTACTTGATAAAATCGAGCCCTCTGCGTTGCGCAGGGCCTCGCGTATCCCTTTGTCTTCGCCCAATATTCCTTCGAGTTCGGACATCAACTGGCCGATCGAAGCAGGGAATTATTTGCGGGTTAGCAGGGAAACCAAGCCGCAATACAGGGACCCTACCCAACCGTCGGCGTCGTCAGGGGCGGAAGTGAAGCACCCGGCGCTGGGCTTCCCAGGACAATGGCAGCGGACAGGCATTCTGAAGGGCGCTGGAGGTCAGACCAACGGGATGTTCGCCGTTGACGATGGCAGTCTTCAGGTCGGGAGCCAGGAAGGCGAGCTCCATGATGTTGGAGACCCTGGACAGGCTGAGGCCCTCGCGCCGACTGATCGCTGACAGGGAAGTCACCCGGCCGGACACCACATCATCCATCCATCGGGAGGCATTCCCCAAAAGCCTGATCATGCCGGCGTGGGGTTTTCGGCGGACGCCTTCTGCCCCGACCGCCAAGTAATGCCGTGCCCCTTTGAGCCTCGCCCGGACGGCGATCTCTGTGTCGGCCACGAGCAGGCCGTGCGTTCCGGAAGCCCGGACGTGAATGCTGAGATTGGTTTCATCCAGATAGACGGCGGACACGACCTCGTGGAGGACCTGTTTGGCGGTCTCTGGCGCGCCGGTGCGCAGGACCGCGGCGACGCGCTCGATCTCGTCACGGGCCCCCGCGGTATGGGGAACAGTAAACTGCAGGCCGAGGAGAAAGGTGCACAGCGTATCGATCACGGCCCGGTTGGTGGATCGCTCCGACGCCCGGGTCACCTTCCCGCCGGTATCCGGGAAGCGGTAGAATCTCGCCCGGCCGGGGTGGTGCTTGATCTGCTCCATGACGAAGGCCTGGCCCGCCGGCGTTTGAAGCAGTCCTTCCAGAAGGAACGGCGGCGGCAGCGGTCGGCGCTCACGCCATTGCGCGTGAAGCCGCTTCATCAGGGCCGCAGCGCTCTTGAAGGTCGCTTCGCTGATCAAAGGCTCGTGCACGCCGCGATAGAGGGTGT
>NZ_JBDNHO010000085.1:0-31925 GCF_041688735.1 Brevundimonas sp. | reverse complement strand
TGCGAGCCGCCGCCGAGACCACAATGACGGGCCTCTGGGACCGCATCGGCGATATCCTCAAGGCCTTCACACCCCAGGAATGCGCCAACTACTTCCGGCATGATGGCTATACGTCAACTTGAGCGGCGAACGCTCTAGCGGGGCCGCCCGGCGGCCATTAGTGTTTAAGGCCAAGATTCTGAAACGAGGAGCGCCCATGCGCCGCGTCGTCGTCACCGGCCTCGGTCTTCTCACCCCGCTCGGCTGGGGCGTCGAGCACAACTGGCAAGGCATTCTGGCCGGCCGGTCGGGCATCGGTCAGATCACCAATTTCGACGCCGAGGGCTGGGGCTGCACCATCGCGGGCGAGATCCCGTCGGTGAACGGTCGCGGCGGCGGCGCGCCGGGCCAGCCCGGCGTGTTCGACCACGAAAAGGTCATGTCGCCCAAGGACCGCAAACGGGTCGACGACTTTATCGTCTATGCCATCGCCGCCGCCGACGAGGCCCTGGCCGACGCGAACTGGAAGCCCGATACGGCCGAGGACCAGGAACGGACCGGCGTCATGGTCGGCTCGGGCATCGGGGGTCTGGGTCCCATCGCCGACACCGCCATCATCCTCAAGGAACAGGGGCCGCGCCGCGTCAGCCCCTTCTTCATTCCCTCGTCCCTGATCAACCTGACCTCGGGCCAGATCTCGATCCGTCACGGCCTCAAGGGCCCGAACCATTCGGTGGTGACGGCCTGCGCCACCGGGGCCCACGCCATCGGCGACGCGGCGCGAATGATCGCCTGTGACGACGCCGACGTCATGGTGGCCGGTGGAGCCGAAAGCTCGATCGTCCCCATCGGTATCGCCGGTTTCCTGGCCTGCAAGGCCCTGTGCACCGCCTTCAACGACGCGCCCGAGAAAGCCAGTCGCCCCTATGACAAGGACCACGCAGGCTTCGTCATGGGCGAGGGCGCGGGCATCATGGTTCTGGAAGAGTACGAACACGCCAAGGCACGCGGCGCCAAAATCTACGCCGAGGTCGTCGGCTACGGCATGAGCGGCGACGCCTGGCATATCACCGCCCCGTCCGAGGACGGGGAGGGCGGTCTGCGGGCCATGAAGGCGGCGCTCAAGCGGGCCGGGATGCAGCCGTCCGACCTCGACTACGTCAACGCCCACGGCACCTCGACCATGGCTGACTGGATCGAGCTGCGCGCTATCGAACGGCTGGTCGGCGACCATGCGAGCCAGCTCGCGGTGTCCTCGACCAAGTCAATGACCGGCCACCTGCTCGGCGCGGCCGGGGCCATTGAGTCGATCTTCAGCGTCCTGGCCATCCGCGACCAGATCGCGCCGCCGACGATCAACCTCGACGATCCCGAGCAAGAGACCGCAATTGATCTGGTCCCCCATAACGCCAAGCCGATGAAGATCGACGTCGCCATGTCCAACAGCTTCGGCTTCGGCGGCACCAACGCCTCGGTCATCTTCAGGAAGGTCGCCTGATGTCGGTTGAGCGAAACACGGGTCGCAAGACCGCCCTGCTGGCCGCGACCGCGACCTTCAGCGCCTTTCTCATCGTGGCCCTGATCGCGGCCTGGAGCGTCTTCTACGCGCCCGGACCCTCGGCGCGGGGCGGGGAGAACACCATCGTCACCCTGCCCAGCGGCGCCGGGGTCAACGCCATCGCGGCGAACCTCAAGGCCGCGGGGGTCATTCGCTCGACCGACATGTTCCGCGCCGCCGCAACCCTGACCGGCGCGGACCGCAAACTGCGGGCAGGCGAATATGAGGTGCCCACCAAGGCGTCCCTGCGCTCCGTCATCATTCTGCTGGTCGAGGGCAAGGTGGTCCGCCACTACGTCACCCTGCCCGAGGGCTGGTCGTCGGCCCAGGCCGTGGACATATTGATGGCTGAGCCGCTTCTTGTCGGGCGCGTGGACGAGGCCCCGGCCGAAGGCACGCTGTGGCCCGACACCTACGAGATCGAGCGCGGCGAGACCCGCGCCGGGATCATCGTCCGCATGCAGCGGGCGCATGAGGAGAACCTTGCCCGCCTGTGGGCGACACGGGGTCCGGCCAGCATGGTCCAGTCTCCGGATGAGGCGGTGATCCTGGCCTCGATCGTCGAAAAGGAGACGGGCGTCGCGGCCGAACGCCCGCGCGTCGCCGCCGCTTTCACCAACCGCCTCCGGGCAGGCATGCGACTGGAGAGCGACCCGACCATTATCTACGGCATCACCAGAGGACGCCCGTTGGGACGCGGCATCCGGCGCTCGGAGCTGGACCGCCAGACGGCCTGGAACACCTATCATATCGACGGCCTGCCCCCGACGCCCATCGCCAATCCGGGGGGCGAGGCCATCGCCGCCGTGCTGAACCCGCCGCGCACCGACGAACTGTTCTTCGTGGCTGACGGCACCGGCGGGCATGTCTTCGCCCGGACCTATGAGGAGCACCGGTCCAACGTCGCCCGCTGGCGCGCCATCGAACGCCAGCGGGCGGGCTTGCCGCCTGAGGCCGCCGCGGCCGCCGCGCCGGGCACAGTGCCGACCACGCCCGCAGACGGGACCGCGCCCGGCGCGCTGACGATCCCGCCTGGCGCGCAAGTCATTCGCGTGCCCCAGACGGCCCCGGCCAGATGACGACGATTTCCGGCATGACCGGCTTCGGCCGCGCGGAAGGCGCGCACGGCGACTGGAGCTGGTCGGTCGAGGCTCGCTCGGTCAACGGGCGTAATCTGGAAATCCGGTTTCGGGGACCGCCCGGCTTCGACAGTCTGGATCGCCTGGCCAAGACGTCGGCACAGGCGCGGCTGAACCGGGGTCAGGTGACTCTGGGCGTACAGGCCAGGCGATCCGCATCCTCGGCCAGCCTGAAGGTCAATGAGGCGATCCTCGCCCACTATCTGACGCTGGCGAACCGTCTGGCCGAAGATGGGGCGACTCCGCCGTCCGCCGACGGCCTGATGTCGCTGCGCGGCGTTCTGGAAATGCCGGAGGATGAGGACGACCCGGACGCGCGCGGAGCCGTGGAAGCCGCCCTCGCCGACACCATCTACCGGGCGCTGGATGCGCTGAAAACGTCCCGGGACCGCGAGGGCGAGCACCTTCTGCCCGTGATCACCGGCTTCATCGACGCCATCGATCGTCTGGTCGCGCGAGCGGAAACCGAAGCGCTGGCCCAGACCGACGCGATCCGCGAGCGTTTCACGCGTCGCTTGACCGAACTTGCACCCAATCTCAGTGAACTGGGCACCCCGGGTCTACAGGACCGGATTGTCCTCGAGGCGGCGTCGTTGGCGACCAAGGCCGACGTGCGCGAGGAACTGGATCGCCTGACCGCCCACGTGGCCTCCGCCCGGACCCTGTTGCGGCAACCCCCCGCCGGTCGGAAACTCGACTTCCTGATGCAGGAATTCATGCGTGAAGCGAACACCCTCTGTTCGAAATCGGCTACGACCGCGCTCACCGGAATCGGCCTCGATCTCAAGGCCGTGATCGAACAGTTGCGCGAACAGGTCCAGAATGTCGAATAACCACACCCCCCGACGCGGCGTCCTGCTGATCGTCGCCAGCCCGTCGGGCGCGGGCAAGACCAGCCTGTGCCGTCGCCTGATGGCCGACCACGGCGGTCTGGAACTGTCGATCTCCATGACCACGCGCGGCATCCGCCCGGGCGAGGTCGCGGACCGCGACTATCATTTCGTCGACGAGGCCGAGTTCCAGCGCCTGATTGACGCCGGTGCTTTCCTGGAATGGGCGGACGTCCACGGCGCCCGTTACGGCAGCCCCCGCGCGCCCATCGCCCGGGCCTTGGCCGAAGGTCGCGACGTCCTGTTCGACATCGACTGGCAGGGCGCGCGCGACATCGCGCTGAAGTGTCCGGAAGACGCCGTCCGCGTCTTTATCCTGCCGCCCAGCCTGGAAGAGCTGCGTCGTCGTCTGGTGACCCGCTCCCAGGACGCCGACGAGGTCATTGAGCGCCGTATCCAGAACGCCAAGGGCGAGATCGAGCACTGCGGCGACTTCGACTACGTCTTCGTCAACGACGACTTCGACCGATCGTATGCCGAGCTGGCCCACATCTATCACGCCGAGCGGTCCAGGCGTTTCCGCAACACCTGGCTCGACGCCTATCACGGTGCCCTGTTGAACGAGATGGTTTGAGCAACCCCCGGGGGTCTCGCGCTTTCTGAGATCAGTTGGAAGCGTGAGAGCGGAACGATGCCCTGGACACAATCTTCTGTCGCTATGGCTGCGATCACCGCGTGCGTCGCGGTGGCCGGCGTCGGCGCGGCGTCCGCGTTGAGGCTGGATGAGAGCCGCAGCATTCCCACATCCACCGGACCCGGCCTCAGTATCGCCGTGGTGGATCCGCGCGAACCTGTCCCCGTTCCCGGGTCGGTCATGGATGTCGGCGCGCTGGCCGACGGTTACACGCATCGCTCCTATGTCCGGGAGGTGAACTACCAGCCCCTGCCGTACGGGGACTTCGAGGGTTATCCCCCGGCCCCTGTCGAGCCGAAACGTGCCGAACGTCCGCGCCAGGTCGCCTACGAACCTGCGCCGCCGCCCGTGATCGTCGAAGGCAGCGAGCGACCGCGGCGGTGGCCGTTCGGCTTCGATCAGCCACGTCCTGACTACGCGGAGGCCCGTAGCGAGCGGACGGCGCGCATGGAAGACCAACGCCGGGTCGATGAAGAGCGCATGCGCTATCGCTCCGACGATCGTCGCGAACGCGCGGATTGGCGCGATGATCGAGGCCGCGACGGCGATCCTGGCAGGGATCGCAAGGACGAACGCCAGTGGTATCGCAGCGACGGCAGTCGCGTGTCCGGGCCTGAAACCTTCTACTGAACCCGCGTCATGTCAGCCGGAAAGCGCGTCGGCCAGCCGCAGGAATCCCGCCACGTCCACGACTTCGGCCCGCGCGTCCGGTTCGATTCCGGCGGCCTCGCAAAGCGCGCCTCCTCCTAGCGGCTTCAGGCTGGAGCGCAGCATCTTGCGGCGCTGGCCGAAGGCGGCGGCCGTGACACGCTCCAGTCGCTTCAGTCGACCGGCGTCGGGTCGAACGGCGTGGGGCACCAGATGCACTAACGCCGACGCCACCTTGGGCGGAGGCGTAAAGGCCGTAGCGGGAAGGTGCATGACCAGACGCGCCTGGCACACCGCCTGGCTGATCACCGCCAGCCGACCATAGGCGTCGTCGCCGGGGGCGGCCGTGATGCGCTCGGCCACTTCCTTCTGGAACATCAGCGTCAGGGCATGGGGCAGCCACGGCCCGGTGATCCATTTGATCAGCAGGGGGGTGCCGACGTTGTAGGGCAGGTTGGACACGACATGCGCCGGGCCCTCGACCAGATCGGCTTCCTTGACCCTGAGCGCGTCGGCCTCGACGACGGTCATGCGGCCTGAACCGTCGTCCAGTTCGGACAACAGCGGCAGGAAACGCGGGTCCTTCTCGATCAGCACGACCTTGCCGGCGTCGCTGTCCAGCAGGGCGCGCGTCAAGCCGCCGGGCCCCGGCCCGACCTCGATCACCGCCCGCCCCTCGAAGGGCCCGGCCAGCCGCACGATCTTACGGGTCACGTTCAGGTCCAGCAGGAAATGCTGGCCGAAGCTCTTCTTCGCCAACAGGCCGTGGGCGTCGAGCGTTTCGCGGAGAGAGGGGAGGTCCGTCACGCCCTCGCCGCCACCATCCGGCCCGCCAGTCGAATGGCCGCGATCAGGCTGTCAGGTCGCGCTACGCCCTTGCCGGCGATGTCGAAGCCGGTGCCGTGGTCGGGCGAGGTGCGGATCACCGGCAGGCCCAGGGTGCAGTTGACGCCGCCCCAGAAGTCCAGCGTCTTCACCGGGATCAGGGCCTGATCGTGATAGAGGCACAGCACCGCGTCGTATTTCGCGCGGGCCTCATCGTGGAACAGGGTGTCGGCCGGCAAGGGGTCGGTGATGGCGATGCCTTCGGCGCGCAAGGCGTTGGCCGCCGGGATCAGGACCTCGATCTCTTCCAGCCCGATCGCGCCACTCTCGCCTGCGTGCGGATTGAGCGCCGCCAGCGCCAGTCGGGGCGAGGCGATGCCGAAATCCCGCTGCATGGATTCGTGCACCACCCACGCGGTGCGGATGACCCGCTCGGCAGTGACCAGCTCGGGCACCTTGGCCAGAGGCGCGTGGATGGTGACCAGACAGGCCCGCAGGTTCCGGGCCGTCAGCATCATCACCGGCCCTCGCGTTCCGGAAAAGGGCGCGTCGGCGGTCAGTTCCGCGATGAATTCCGTGTGGCCGGGAAAGCGGAATCCGGCGGCGTAGAGCGGGGCCTTGGCGATCGGAGCGGTCACCAGTCCGGAGACCTCGCCCGCCAGAGCCATACTGACCGCCTGCTCGATCCAGTCGGCGACGAGGCCGGCGTTGGCAACGTCCGGCAAGCCGGCCCTGGCGGAGACGGCCAGCGGCTGATGCAGGACAGGGACGCCACGGGCGAACGCCAAGCGGGCGCCGGCTGGTGCCAGGACCGGATGGACGGCGACGCCCTGTTCGCGCAGCAGCGTCGCATCGCCGACGACGACGAAAGCGGGGCCTTCGTCCTTGAGGGCGGACCACGCCTTTGCGATGATCTCGGGTCCCACGCCCGCCGGCTCGCCCATGGTGAGGGCCAGCGGGGCGGGATGGATCACTGCTTGTACTCGACCAGGGCGTCGGCCAGCAGGTCCCGCATGTAACGCCGCTCCAGCGTCGCCAGATTCTGGCGGAGCAGGCCGTTCTCGACCTGCCGAACGTCGGGTGCCGTGGCGCCGCCGGCGCGACGGCCACAAACGCCTACCAGGTGCAGGCCCAGCGGGGTACGGACCGGCGAGCTGACCGAGCCAACCTCGGCCGACCGGGCGACCTGCTGGAATTGCGGGGCCAGGTTCTGCACGTCGGCTTCGCCCAGATCAGAGCCCAGCAGGCCCTGTTCCGAGGTGGCGCGGGCCAGCATGCTGTCGCAGGTCAGCTGGGGACGCAGGCCCTCCAGGCGTTGGCTTGCGGCGGCGACATCGGCTTCGGAAGCTGTTTCCGGAAGCTCGATCATGACCTGCTTCAGCTGCACCATATTGGCGGCCGAGCCGTCACGCTTGTCACGCATGTAGAGAATGTAGACGCCGCCCTCGACCGGTATGGGCCGCGACAGTTGGCCGACGTCAAGTTGATCCATCGCGGTCTGCAGGACCGGCTGCAACGTGCCCTCAACCACCCATCCTGCGTCTCCGCCTCGCGCCGCCGACGGCGCGGTCGAGAACTGCTGGGCCACGGCCTGGAAGGGCGCGCCCTGGCTGACCATCTGCTGGACCAGCTGATTGGCGCCGTTCACCGCGGCCTGCTGACCGCCGACGCGAGCCGCCTCGATGTAAATCTCGCCGAGAAGATATTGCTTCTTGGACGCGGCTTCGGAGACCTGGCGCAAGGCGGCGTCGACGGCGCCCTTGCTGGCGCGGGCGCGGCTCTGGAACCGGCCGCCGACCAGCTGTTGCCAGCCGATGCGGGTCCGAAGCTGCTCGCGCAGCGTCTGCGCGCGGATGCCGCCCTGCTCAAGGAAGCTGAGATAGGCCTCAGGAGTCGTGCCGACCTCCTGAGCCATGGAAGTGATCTCTTCGCCGACCTCTTCATCGGTGACGACCAAGTCCTTGTATTCCCTCAGCTCCTGCGACTGTAGCCGCTCGTCGATGAGGGCGCTCATCGCTTCCTGCTGGATGGCGGGAATGTTTTCAGCCGTCGGCTGGACCTGGGTCATGGCGATCAGCAGCAACATTCGCTGGCGCAGGTCGAAGCCGGTGATCACGCTGTCGTTCACAGTGACCAGGACGCCGTCGGCCAACTGGAATTGCGGACGCTGCGCCACTGCGGACGGAGCCTGCTCGGCCGCGGGGTTCAGAGTGCCAGCCGCAGCAGGAGCCTGAGGCGGAGTCTGGGCCACGGCTGTCCCGGTCAGGAGTGCGGCCATGGCCACACCCGTCATATAACGCTGAAAACGCATGTCAGTCCTGGTTCCTCAAGCAGTGCCGCCGGGTCCACCCCGGACTGGCGACCCTGCGCGCGCGCCGAGTCGCGCGTCGGGCGGCACCCGTCGCTGCGTCAATATCCTGTACCGCCGAAAGTGGCGAGGGTTAGGCGCACATAGGGTCCTTCCGAAGGACCGGAGGGTCGAACGACCGTATTGTCGCGCCGCCAGCCCAGCTCCACGCGGAAGCAGTCGTCGTCGAACAGCAGGCCCACCTCCGAGCGAACCAGAAAGCCCGGATCGGGCTGGCCGGGCCTGGGCGTGCGTTCCAGATCGGCGATGCCCGAGAAGGAGACGCCCCAGTTTCCATAGACGAACTGTTGTCCCGCGACCTGCAGGAACTCGTAGTTGCGGTTGTTCGGCCCCGCGAGTGGATTTGAACGATCCAGAATATAGCTGACTGTCGCCAGGTTCCGGCGACCCCAGCGACCCTCCACGGCGAGTTCCGCGCGTCGGACGTCGCCCGACGAGTCGATCGTCGCGTGTCCCCAGCCCCGGATGCGGTCCGAAGGCGAGAAGCTGCCCTGCACGACCCAGTCGGATGTGTCGGATGCCAGGCCGGACGGGTCGTACAGTTCCGCCGGCGCGTCAGGGATGGGAACGAGATAAGCTGTTTCCTCATCGGCACGCAGGCTGCGGCCGACGAACAGGCTGGCCTGGCGACTCTCGTCCCAGCGCAGGGTCGCCCGCGCGCCGGCGGTGAAGCGCGCTCCACCTTCGTACAGATCATAGCCGGGGAAACGGTCCACCCGGAACAGCGAGCTTTCGTCCAGCTCCGCCGACTGGCTGTCCTCGTTGGGAATGCGAGGGTCCAGGTCAGATTGGGTCGACACCGACAGCTGCGCCATCGGCTCAATGATCAGGTCCGCGTCGCCGAAGCGGCGGATCAGGGGGTAGCTGATATCCAGTCCGGCTGTCGCGCGGCCGCGGCCGATCTCTTCCCGTTCGAGACCCAGCGACGGCGGCAGGTCGTCCACCGAATAGAGGTCGGCGCGCACATCGACGAACGGCTCCCAGCGCACGCCGGCGGCTGACGTCAGCGTGCGTCGCCATTCGGCCACGCCGGTGATCCTTCGGCTGTCCACGCCCGGCAGGCCCGCCGTCGGACCAGTCGGGATAAGCTGGGATCGCAGCACCGGCCCGCCGACATAGTCGTCGCGGAACAATGAGACGGCGGAACCCCTCAGGCGCAGGCGCCCGCCGAGCACCGGCGCATTGGGCTCCCAGCGCGCATCGATCAAGGGGGCGACGATGGGCAGGGCGCCGTCGCTCTCGAACACGTTCAACGCAGGGGTAACGGTGCTGAACCGTGAGACCCTCAGGCTCTGCAAGGCGAAGGCGGCCACCGAGACGTAGGATCGCGCGGTCTGGTGCTCGGCGTAGATCTGGCTGATCAGTCGCCGCTGATCGCCGTAGTAAAGGCCGTTGTCCTGATAGGGATCACGGATGTCGTAGCGGTCGAACAGCGTCTTGTCCGATGTCCGCTCGGCGGTGAAACCCCAGCGCCACGGGCCTTCGGGATCGAAGCGGCCGTAACCCAGGAAATAGCTCCGGCTGGTCCGGTCGCCAAACTTGACGTTGCTTTCGGCTGAGCCGTCTCCGTCCAGATCGAAGTCTCCGAAATTGCGCTCGTATGTGTAGCCCCCCCGCGCGACGACCACGCCGTCGGCGAAGCGCCGCCGCCATTGCAGGTTCAACAGGGGCGCGACGCGGGTATTGATCTGTAGGCTGATCAGCCAGTCCTCGGACGGCGAGAGCACCCGCAGATAAGGAACCTCCAGGCTGATCCCGCGACCTTCGTCATAGCTTGGGATCGGCACCAGGAAGCCTGACACCCGCTCTACCGTCGGATCCGGGTGGGCGAAGAAGGGCAGGTACAGCACCGGCACGCCGCCGACCTTGAACACCGCGTTCCGGTAGAGGACGGCGCGGAGCTCTTCGTCCTGGACCACCTTCTCCGCCTGGATGGAGATGCTGGGTTCCTTGGGGTTCCCCTCGGCGTCGCAGATCGGGCAGGGCGTGAACAGGGCATAGTTCAGCTCGTTGACGTTCTCGCTCCGCCGGACAGCGGTCGCGGCCATCAGACTGGCGCCGTTGTTGAAGCGAGTAGCGAAATCGACCGCCACGCCGGCTTTGAGGTCTGAATCCAGTTCCAGGTGGCTGGCGAAGACGGTGGTTCCGTCCGGGTCGATGAACTCGACCCGGTCGTCCGCCGTGGCCACTCCCAGACCAAGATCGTAGGTCAGTTGTCCGGCGCGAAGCGTCGTGTTTCGAAAGCGCGCGAGCACACGCTGTTCTCCGCCCGTGGCCGAGATCACGTCGCCCTCGCGGCTGGCCGAGTCGGCTTCCAGATAAACGGCGTCCGGCGTCAGGCCGTCGGGTCCGGGCGCGGGGGCCGGCACCGCGTCCTGGGCCAGGGCGCCGCCGCCGACGGCTGCGACGGCCATGGCGGCGACTCCGGCCAGCAACCGCAGGCGCAAGGCTCCCGTTTCGAGGCTGCGGTGGCGCGGCATTCAGGCTCACTCAATGGACGACGGACGGACGGGAAGGCGGTTCGCTTAGCCGTCTTCCGTATAGAACAGCAAGGTGAAGGCCGCGAGCGCCGTCAGCAGCGGCGGTAACCAGGCGGCCAGCCATGGCGGAATGACCTCGGCCGAGCCGAAGGCCGAGGCGGCCTGGTTGACGAAGAAGAAGCCGAACCCCAGCACGACCGCCGCCGCGCTCATCCGCGCCAGATCGCCGAGTCTCATGAGCCGCAGAGAGAAGGCCGCCGCCAGGATCGACATGGCCGCGAACATCAGGGGCGTCGCCAGAAGCTGATGCAGCCGCAGCCGATAGGCGGTCGAAGAAAAGCCGGCGGCCTCGATCCGTTCGATCTGACCGGGCAGGGACCAGAACGGCGTCGACTGGGGTCGCGCGAATCGCTCGAAGGCTTCCTGGTCGGCCAGGCTGGAGGGCAGGTCCAGGGTCGCGTACCTTACCGCCCGTTGTCCGATCTGGGCACCGACCGCGTCCTCCAGACGCCACCGCCCGGCGCTGAGCGCCGCCGAGGCCGCGTCGATGCGCTCGGAGAAAATTCTCAGGTCCTGGCCGTCGTTGGCATAGATGAAGAAGGTCACGCCCAGCAGCCGTCCGGTGGACTGGTCCTGCCGATCGGCGCGGATGACCATCTGGCGGGCGTCGTCCCCCTCGCGAATCCATACCGTCGCGGGCGCGTCCGATCCTGCGGCCGCTCCGGAAAGACGCGACCGCTCGCGCTGGAACAGGCCGTCGGCGGCCGAGGCGGTCGGGCCCAGCGCCGCGACCGTCACTACGCCGAACAGGAAGGCCGCGCCGGCGGCGGGCAATACGAAGCGCCAGGCGGAAACCCCCGCCGCCCTCATGGCGATCAGTTCGCTGTGCCGGTTCAGGCTGACGAAGGCGACCAGCGTTCCGAACAGAAAGACGAAGGGCAGCAACTGGATGATGACCTGCGGCGACTTCAACAGCATCAGGCCGAGGATGCGCGCGCCCGACAGATCGACGTCCGAACCCACGCCTCGCGACACTTCGACGAAATCGATCAGCATGATCAGGGCCGCGATCACGCCCAGCGCGACCAGCAAGGACCGCGCCTGCTGCTTGAGCACATAGCGTTCGATGCGGCCCAGTCGGACGCGCGAAACCGGCAGCGTCAGCCGGCTCATGCGAACCGCGCCTTCAGTCGCTCATAGGCCGGCCAGCGCCGTCGGCGCCGGGGCTTGAGCGCTCGGAACAACAGGCGCAGCGCGATGACTGTCGCCGCGATCGGCAGCAGATACTGCAAGACGTTCAACCAGCCGTTCCATGCGCTGGCCGAGACGATGCCGTAGCCCGCGATGCGAATCAGCAGGAAGGCGGCGGCCGCCTTGCCGATGCGCCAGCTGTAGCCGGTCCGGTTGTAGGCACCGCCGACGATGGCGTTCAGGGCCATGGCCATGGCGACCAGGGCGTAAAGCGGCGCTGACAGGCGGGAATGAGCCTCGGCCGCCAGTTCGCCGGGGGATCCGACCCGGTTCAGGTCTTGGGGGGACGGATTGAGCAACTGGGGCAGATAGAGGTCCGACGGCTTGTACCGGATCGGCTCGGTCACGTCGGAGTAGGCTCCCAAGGGAAAGTCATATCGGCCGAACGAGAGTTGTTCGAGCACGCCGCGCGACGAGAATCGCTGCCAGGACCCTTTCAGCATCGTCAGGACGGGTTCGCCGTCGACGCGCCCGAAGCGCGCCTCGGCCGCGTCCCAGGACGTGGCGTCGTTGTCGCCCTTGACGTAGACGAACAGGTTCTTGAGCAGGCCGTTCTGCTCGATCTGCTGGACATAGACCGTCAGGCCGTCTGGGCCCTGCACGAACCGCCCTTCCTCGACCAGCAGGGCCGCCAGGTCGGTGCGGATGGCGAAGGTTTCGGCGCGGGCTTGCCGCAGGGCCCAGGGCTGGCCCACCGTGGTGATCAGCAGCGTCAGCACGGTGGCTCCTGCGGCGATGCGGATCGCGGGCCGGATGGCGGACCAGCGGGTGACGCCCGAGGCGAAGACGGCCGTCAGCTCCTGCTCCCTTTGCAGCCGGGTCAGGGCCATCAGGGCACCGACGAAAAGACCGATGGGAATGATCACAGCCAGCAGCTGCGGCACCGCCAGCAGCGTCAACTTGACCATGACCCAGACGCTCTGCCCGCGTTCGACGATGACTTCCAGCTGTTCCAGACTCTGGCTCAGGATGCCGATCCCGGCCAGCGCCGCGCACGCGCCGACGACAGGGCGCGCGATCTGGCGGAAAAGATAACCTTGAATCAGCGTCATAAATGGAGGAAATCGCCGTTGCAGGCGGCTGCTGGAAAGCCTCTAATACACATACAGATGCGGCCGTGACAGGCGCGCCGCGCATTCAACAGTGATCATGACCGGGACGCCCAATCCCGGCCGGAGTATCGTATGAAGATCGAATTCGTCGCATCCGCCGGTTCGGCTGAAGTCCTGGCCGTCATGGTCCATGAAGGCCGGTCGCTGGCCGGCACGGGCAGTGACCTCGACACGGCGACCTCCGGTGCCCTGACCCGCGCCATGAACGCCAGCCGCTTCAACGGCGGCTCGAACAGCACGCTCATCGTGGCGGCCCCGGCGGGCGTGGAGGCCGCGACCATCGTCCTGACGGGCGCGGGCGATCCCGCCAGGTTCGACGATCTCGCTCTCGAAGCCGCGGCAGGGGCCGCCTATCACGCGGTCAAGCTGTCGGGTGCCTCTGCCCTGACCTTCGACTGCCATCATATGTCTGCCGAACAGGCCGCCCGCGCCGCCTTCGCCGCGCGTCTGGCGAGCTACCGCTTCCTGAAATACCGCACCACGCTGAAGCCCGAGAAGACGCCGTCCATCGAGACCATAAAGGTCGTCGCTGCCGATCCCAAGGCCGCCAAAGCCGCCTATGCCAAGCTGTCGGCCGTCGCCGACGCCATCGAGTTCTCGCGCGATCTGGTCAGCGAACCGGCCAACATCTTGTACCCGGAAGAGTTCGCCAAACGCGTCAAGGCGCTGGAGAAATTGGGCCTTGAGGTCGAAATCCTCGGCGAGAAGCAGCTTGAGAAGCTCGGGTTCCGGACTCTGCTGGCCGTCGGCATGGGCAGCGTGCGCGACAGCTACGTCGCCATCATGAAGTGGAACGGCGGCAAGAAGGGCGAACAACCCATCGCCTTCGTCGGCAAGGGCGTCTGCTTCGACACCGGCGGCATCTCCATCAAGCCGGCCGACGGCATGGAGGACATGAAGTGGGACATGGGCGGCGCCGCCGCCGTGGCCGGTCTCATGCACGCGCTGGCCGGCCGCAAGGCGAAGGTGAACGCCATCGGCGTTCTTGGCCTGGTCGAGAACATGCCCGACGGCGCGGCCCAGCGGCCGGGCGACGTGGTCATGTCGCTGTCCGGCCAGTCGGTCGAGGTGCTGAACACCGACGCCGAGGGTCGCCTCATCCTGGCCGACTGCCTCTGGTACACGCAGGAAACCTTCAAGCCGAAATTCATGATCGATCTGGCGACCCTGACCGGAGCCATGATCGTCGCGCTGGGCCTCGAGTATGCGGGCGTCTTCTCCAACGACGACGAGGTCGCCAACGCCATCCTGGCTGCGGCGCCCAAGGTCGGCGAGAACGTCTGGCGCATGCCGATCCCGGCCTTCTACGAGCGTCACATCGACACCCCGATCGCCGACGTGAAGAACACCGGCAACGGCCGCGCCGGTGGCTCTATCACCGCCGCCCTGTTCCTGCAGCGTTTTACCAACGGCACGCCCTGGGCCCACATCGACATCGCGCCCGTCGCCTGGGTCAAGGACAGCCGCCACCCGACCGTGCCGGACGGCGCCGTCGGCTGGGGCGTGCGCACGCTCGACCGGATGGTGGCCGACAGTTTCGAGAGCTGAGACGAGGGGAGGGCAGGACCGGATGCCAGAAGCGAAACCTGAAATCTGGTTCTACCACCTCGAGCGGTCGACGCTGGACCAGGTTCTGCCCGGCCTTCTGGAGAAGACGCGCGAGCGAGGCTGGCGCGCCTTGGTGCGCGCCGCCACACCGGCACTGATCGACGATCTGGACGAGCGTCTGTGGACGTATCGGGACGACGGGTTTCTGGCCCATGCCAGGGCGTCAGAGCCTCATCCCGACCGCCAGCCCATTCTGCTGACGCAATCCGTGGAGAACCCGAACGCCGCTCAGGCGCTGTTCATCGTGGACGACGCACAGCTTGGCGATACGGAAGGCTACGACCGATGCTTCATCATCTTCGACGGACGCGACGAGACCGCTCTGACAGGCGCGCGCGAGCGGTGGAAGACCTTGAAGGCGGCCGGAGCCGACCTCGCCTACTGGAAGCAATCTCCCGAAGGGCGCTGGGAAAAGGCGGCCTGATCGCCCTGGTGGCGCTCGCCGCCTGTTCGACGCCGGCCTCCGACGCTTCGGCGCCCCGCGCCGTAGAACGGGCGCAGCTAAACCAGCCCGTCGGCACCCACAATCCACAAAGTCCGACGGTCGACGTCTGCAAGGCCGGCGAACTGCAATGGCTGGTCGGGAAACCCAGGACCGAGATTCCCGTTCCTGTGGACGTGGTCAACCGGCGCGTCACCTGCACCACCTGCCCGGTCACCCAGGATTATTCGCCCCACCGCCTGAACATCTTCTTCGACGCGCAGACCGGGATCGTCGAACAGGTCAGCTGCGGCTGAGGCCTGCGTCGCTCAGCGCAGTTCGGTCTGTCGCTCAAGGCCGTACAGCGCCTCGTCCATGTCCTTGGCCTGACGGGCCTCGCGCGAGCGTTCGACGGGCGCGGTCATGCGACCTCCGCCAATGCCTCCTCCGCCGCCACCCACGCCGCCTCGGCCGTATCCAGGTCGGACTGCGTCTTGGCCCTTGCCCGCGTCAGGCCTTCCAGCGCCTTGGGATTGCTGACCGAGGCATTAGCCACGTCGTCGTCGATGCGGGAGATTTCCGACGTCAGCTGGGCCATTCGCTCCTCGGCCTTCTTCACCGCATGCCGCAGGGTCGATGGCGAAGGGCCTGATTTTTTCTTGTTGCCCCTATCGCTCGCACCACGGGTGCTCGCTGCTTGAGGGGCCGCCTCATCCTTGATCTGGCTGGGCTTCACCGCCGCCTGTTTGGCGCGGTCCAGAACGAAGCGGGCATAGTCGTCCATGTCGCCCTCCCACGGCTTGACCGAGCCGTCGGCCGCCAGCCAAAGCCGGTCGGCGACCATCTCCATCAACGAGCGGTCGTGGGTGATCAGGATGACGGCGCCGGAATAGTCATTCAGGGCGTCGAGCAGGGCGCGGCGGCTGTCGATGTCGAGGTGGTTGGTCGGTTCGTCGAGGATCAGGATGTGCGGTGCGTCCATCGCCACCTGATTGAGCAGCAGGCGCGCGCGCTCGCCGCCCGACAGGCTGGCGACGGTGGTCTCCTGCTTCTCGTAGCCGAGGCCCCATTGCGCCAACTTTGAGCGGCGCGCGCTCTCGGCGGCGTCGGGCATGGCCCGGCGGATGATCTCCAGCGGCGTGTCGGTCGGGTCCATGGCCTCGATCTGGTGCTGGTGGAACCAGCCGACGCGCATCTTGCGGTCGCGATGCAGTTCGCCCTCGGACACCTTCAGCGCCCCGGCGATCATCTTGGCGAAGGTCGACTTGCCCGCGCCGTTGACGCCCAGCAGGCCGATGCGGTCGTCCAGGTCCATCCGCAGGTTCAGATTGCGCAGGATCGGCTTGCCGGTCTCATAGCCGACATTGGCCCGCTCCAGCCGGATCAGCGGCGGGGCCAGAGGGCGGGGCGGGGAGGGCAGGATGAAGGGGGCGACGCGCTCCTCGATGGTCGTGGCCACGGGCTGCATCTTGGCCAGCCGCTTCATCCGCGACTGGGCCTGGGCGGCCTTGGAGGCCTTGGCCTTGAAGCGGTCGACGAAGGCCTGCAGGTGGGCGCGTTCGGCGTCCTGCTTGGCCTTGGCCGACATCTGCAGCCGGGCCTTTTCGGCTCGGGCCTTTTCGAACTGGTCGTAGTTGCCGGTGTAGAGCGTCAGATTGCGGTTCGCGAGGTGCAGGATGTGGGTGCAGACCTCGTTCAGCATCTCGCGGTCGTGGGAGATGATCAGGGCGGTGTGCGGATATTTCTTGAGCCGCGCCTCAAGCCACAGGGCCCCTTCCAGATCGAGATAGTTGGTCGGTTCGTCGAGCAGCAGCATGTCCGGCTCGGCGAACAGGGCTGCCGCCAGGGCGACGCGCATGCGCCAGCCGCCGGAGAATTCCGACATCGGCCGTTGCTGGTCGTCATGGTCGAAGCCCAGGCCGACAAGGATTTCGGCGGCGCGGGCCGGGGCGGCGTCGGCGTCGATCTCGATCAGCCGGGTCCAGATCTCGCCCATCTCCTCGGGCTCGGCGGTCTCCAGCCGGCCCAACAGGCGGTGGCGCTCCTCGTCGGCCTCGAGGATGGTCTCGAGCACGCTGACGGGCGTGGCGGGGTGTTCCTGATCGACCGAGCCGATGCGCGCGGTCTTGGGCAGGCTGATCTCGTCGCCACCGGCGGCCAGTTCGCCGAGGATCAGTTTGAACAGGGTCGATTTGCCGATGCCGTTGCGGCCGACCAGCCCGACCTTGGCCCCGGGCGGCAGGGAAACGGAGGCGTCCTCGAGGAATTTGCGCCCCCAGGCGTTGAAGGTCAGGTCGGTGATCTGGAGCATGGGGAGGGATTGACTTCGGAACTGGTCACTTCAATATGACTGGTCATGACACATGACCAGATCACGGGGGAGGTCGTCATAACGGCGACGGAGTTCAAGGCCAAGTGCCTTGAACTGCTGGATCGTGTGAAGTCGGGCGCGGTGAAGAAGGTTCATATCACCAAGCGCGGCAAGGAAGTCGCGATTTTGACAGGGCCCGACGGCGCAGAAGAACAGCCGTGGGATCCCCAAAGCATGTTCGGATCGATGAAGGGGATGATGATCATCGACGCCAGCATTGATCTGACCCGCCCGATCTATGAGCAGGTGTTTGGCGAGTTGCCGTTTGATGACGCGGAACCCTTGGATCCGGCGGCGTGAGCAACGGACTTCTGCTCGACACGCACGCCCTGATCTGGATCGTTCACGACGACCCCATCGCACGAACCGCGCGGGAGGCGGTCATTGCTGCGGGAGGCAGCGGGACACTGTTCATTTCCGCCGCAACCGCGTGGGAGATCGGGTTCATTGCCTCGAAGCCATCTCTTTTGCGCATCATCGGACAAGACGCCAGGGCTTGGTTCGCGCGCGCGGTCGACGCTACCGGGGCAGAAATTGTCGATCTGACCGCCGCCTTGCTTCTGGACCTTTCGGTCCTTCCCGAGCCTTTGCATCGCGACCCCGCGGATCGCATGATCATTGCAACGGCGCGCGCGCGCGATTTGACGATTGTCACTCGTGACCGCGCCATCCTGGACTATGGCGACGCCGGTCACGTCCGCGCCTTGGCCTGTTGATCGGGACGGGTTGGAAAGCGGGGAGGCCGCCGCTATAAGCCCGCGACCTTCAAACCCCCCAACAAGAAGTCACTCCCATGACCGAACGCACCTTTTCCATCATCAAGCCCGACGCCACGCGCCGCAACCTGACCGGCGCCGTCAACGCCGTGATCGAGGGCGCTGGCCTGCGTATCGTCGCCCAGCGCCGCGTGCATCTGACCGAGGCCCAGGCGAAGAAATTCTACGAAGTCCACGCCGAACGTCCCTTCTACGGCGAACTGGTCGGCCAGATGACCGCCGAGCCGGTCGTGGTTCAGGTGCTGGAAGGCCCCAACGCCGTCGCCGCCTATCGCGACGTCATGGGCGCGACCAACCCCAAGGACGCCGCCGACGGCACCCTGCGCAAGCTGTTCGCCCTGTCGATCGGCGAGAATTCGGTCCACGGTTCGGACTCTAACGAGAACGCCGGCATCGAGATCGCCCAGTTCTTCACGGACGACCAGATCGTCGGCTGATCGCCCCAGTCCCATTATTCTCCAACGGCCGGATCGATAACGATCCGGCCGTTTTCGTGTCAGGGTCCCGCCTTCGTCGAGGATTTGCCGTGAAGGACTACAGCCGCAAGGGTGTGATGCTCGCCGCGACCCTGTCGGCGCTTGCGGGCTATGTCGACGCCGTCGGCTTCATGACGCTGGGCGGCTTTTTCGTCTCCTTCATGAGCGGCATTCGACCCGGCTGGGCGTCGGCCTGGCCTTGGGCGAATGGACCCAGGCGGCGGTCGCATTCGGCCTGATCGCCCTGTTTTTGGTCGGGGTGGTGATGGGGGCCACCGTGGCCCGACGCTTCGGCGAGGATCGGCGCTCGGCGGTGCTGGCCGTTGAAGCCGTCCTGTTGCTGATCGGCGCGGGCCTGTGCACCGCTGGCTGGCGGGAGCTCGGCATGGTCGCCGTAGTTCTGGCCATGGGCGTCGAAAACGCCGTGTTCCAGCGTCAGGGCGATGTCGGCGTCGGCCTGACTTACATGACCGGAACCCTGGTGCGGATGGGCCAGCGGATCGCCACCGCCCTGCATGGCGGCGCGCGATGGGACTGGATACCTTTCCTGCTGCTGTGGATCGGTCTGTCCGTCGGCGGTGCGATCGGGGCGGTCAGCTTCCTGCGTTTCGACGTCCTGGCGCTGTGGCCGGCCTTCGCCGTGGTGGCGGGGCTGACGCTCGCGGTGAGACTGGCGGAAATGCGGGCCGGACGGACCTGAATTCAGTCTCGTCGGCAGACCTCGGCGAGCACCCGCGGGTAGAGATCGTGTTCCGCCACCAGGACGCGCTGCGCCAGCGAGCCGGGCGTGTCGTCGGGCAGGATCGGCACGACGGCCTGGCCCAGAAGAGGGCCGTCATCGACGCCCTCCGCGACCAGAAGCACGGTGCAGCCGGCCTCGGCGTCGCCGGCGGCGATGGCGCGGGCATGGGTGTCCAGTCCCGGATATTTTGGCAGCAGGCTGGGATGGATGTTGAGTATCCGGCCCGCCCGACGACCCACCAGCCAGGGGGTGAGCAGACGCATATAGCCGGCCAGGGCGACCACTTCGACGTCATGCGCTGTCAGGGCGGCATCGACGGCGCGCTCGTGCGCCTCCCGGTCCTTGCCGAACGGCTGCTGGTCCACAGCAAGGGTCGCGACGCCCTTGGCTTGCGCGACGGCCAGACCACCGGCCTCGCGGTTGTTCGACAAGACCAGAACGACCTCGAACGGCGAGCCGGCTTGCCGCCCGGCGTCGATCAGCGCGGCCATGTTGGAGCCGGCGCCTGAGATGAGGACGGCTACGCGCGCGGGGCCGGAGCGGCTGTCCGGCATCAGATGGCCGGGCGGTGAGCCGGATCACCGATCGACTCCGGGATCGCTCCAGCCGGGGCAATGGACAGCGCAGGCATCGGCAACCTCACGGTTAATGGAAGAGGCGAACCTTGCCGGGCAGGCGGGGTCGGGTCAACGGCACGGGTCGACAGGCGGGCTGTCGCGCTTCACGACGGCTTCAGAAACAGTGCGGCCGTCGTTTCGGAGTTTCTCGGAATCATCGAACCGCCCCCGAGGCGGACACCCGCACCTTCCAGAGTGAGGACCAGGCCCATCTGCGGCGGCTGACGATCGAGGGCAGTGTCGCGGACGGCAATCTGAACCGGGTCTGCGTGATTCAGGCCCGGCGCGGCGGTTTCGACGGCGCAAGGGCGTCGGTCCGGCCGGTGATGCGCCAGCAGGGTTTCGCCGCCGAGGCGGACCTGCCGGCCGACCGTTCGATCTGGACCAGGGACGGGGTGACGGTGTCACTGCGTCAGCCCGCCGGCGCGGCGGCGATTGTGCGGGTGACCTTCAGCAGCCTCGACGCCGAAGGTTTTTAGGCGGCTTCCAGCTGGCCGCAGACGAAGGCGACCTCGCCGTCGTTCAGCAGGGCTTCCAGCACCGGCTCGGCGTTCTCGGGGGCGACGACCAGGATGAAGCCTATGCCGCAGTTGAAGGTGCGGCGCAGTTCATGGTCCGAAATGCCGCCGGTCTCGCCCAGCCACTGGAACACATGCGGCAGCGGCCAGGCATTCCAGTCGAAGGACGCCCGCAAGCCCTCGGCGATGCAGCGGGGCGGGTTCTCGATCAGGCCGCCGCCGGTGATGTGCGCCGCCCCCTTGATCAGACCCGCCTTCATCAGCGGCAGGACCGGTTTCACATAGATGCGGGTCGGCTCCATCAGGGCCTGGACCAGGCTGCGGTCCTTGGCGAAGGGGGCGTCGTCGGCCCATGACAGGCCGGATTTCTCGACCACCTTGCGGATCAGCGAATAGCCGTTCGAATGGGGCCCGGACGATGCCAGGCCGATGATGACGTCGCCCGCCGCCTGTCGGTCGAGATAGGGCAGGGCGTGTCCCCGTTCGACCGCGCCGAGCGAGAAACCGGCCAGGTCATAATCACCACCTTGATACATGCCGGGCATCTCGGCGGTCTCGCCGCCCACCAGGGCGCAGCCGGCCTGACGGCAGCCCTCCGCGATTCCGGCGACGACCCGTTTGGCGGCGTCGATCTCAAGCTTGCCGGTGGCGTAATAGTCGAGGAACAGCAGCGGTTCGGCCCCTTGGGCCAGCAGGTCGTTGACGCACATGGCCACCAGATCGATGCCGACCCCGTCATGGCGTCCGGTCTCGATGGCGATCTTCAGCTTGGTGCCGACGCCATCGGTGGTGGCGACGATCAGCGGGTCGACGAAACCGGCTGCCTTGAGGTCGAACAGGGCACCGAATCCCCCCAGCGACGCCTCGGCGCCGGGGCGGCGCGTCGATTTCGCCAGCGGCTTGATGGCGTCCACCAGCATCTCGCCGGCATCAATGTCCACGCCCGCATCGGCGTAGGTCAGGCCATTCTGGAGCTTGTCGGGGGTGTCGCTCATCGGTCACGGGCCTGAATCAGTGGACGGATTTCTGCGGCGCCTCTTGCCACAACCACATCGCGCGGGGCTATAGCATCCGAATGACGCCGATCACCACAACCGAGGCGCTGCGCGAGTTCTGCGATCGCCTGGCCACCGCCCCCTTCATCACCGTCGACACCGAGTTCATGCGGGAGACGACCTATTGGCCTCGCCTGTGCCTGATTCAGGCGGCGTCGGCCACGGACGCCGCCATCATCGATCCGATGGCTGAGGGGCTGGATCTGGAGCCCTTCCTCGACCTGCTGCGCGACCCGAAGATCATCAAGGTCTTCCACGCCGCGCGTCAGGACACCGAAATCTTCGTCAAACTGGGGGCCATGCCCAAGCCGATGTTCGACACCCAGGTGGCCGCCATGGCCGCCGGCTTCGGCGATCAGGTGTCGTACGAGGCGCTGGTCCGCCAGATGCTGAAGCAGGAGGTCGACAAGGGCAGCCGCTTCACCGACTGGGCCCGCCGACCGCTGTCGGAAGCCCAGCTGGTCTATGCGCTCGGTGACGTGACCCATCTGGCCGCCCTCTATCCCAAGCTGCGCGACAGCCTGCAGAAGGAAGGCCGGCTTGACTGGGTCATGGCCGAGATGGAGGACCTGACCGATCCGGCGCTTTACGACACCGATCCGGAGAAGGCCTGGAAACGGCTGAAGCCCAAGAAGTGGTCAGCCAAATACCTCGCCGTCTTCGTCGCCACCGCCGTCTGGCGCGAGCGCGCGGCGCAGGAACGCGACCAGCCGCGCGGTCGCATCCTCAAGGACGAGGCCATCGACGAGGTCGCGGCCCAGGGCCCGACCGACGCTGAAGGCTTCAACCGTCTGCGCTCGGTGCCCAAGGGATTCGGCGCGTCGCGGCTGGGTCTGGAGCTGTGCGCCGAGCTCAAGCGCGTGCTGGCCGACCCCGAGGCCCATGCGCCCAAGCTGGACCGCCCGGCCCACAATCAGCCCGCGCCGCCTTCGGTGGTCGAACTGCTGAAGGTGCTGCTCAAGGCCAAGAGCGACAACGCGGGGGTGGCCACCAAGCTTCTGGCCAACGTCGCCGACCTCGAAAAAATCGCCCTCGACGACGACGCCGACGTCGATGCGCTGAAGGGCTGGCGCCGTCAGTTGTTCGGCGAGGACGCGCTCAAGCTCAAGCGCGGCGAAATCGCTCTGGTCCTGAACGGGGCCCGGGTCGAGGTCGTGGAGATCGAATAATTTGAAATCCGCTCATCCCGGCGAAAGCCGGGACCCAGTCCTGTCCAGCTTGACGGTGGTGTTTCAGGACTAGACCACTTTTGCTTCAGGTCGAATCGCCCTGAATCCAAAAAATGGTCCAGAATCATGCTGGAGCGAAATCTGAGCCTTGATGGACTGTGTCCATCAAGACCGATTTCACTCTAGGGATTTGACCTCGTCTTATCCGCTGCATCGCCCAAAGAACTGGGTCCCGGCTTTCGCCGGGATGAGCGGGATTTTGGTATCTAACCCACCGTCGCCTTGACGATCTTGCCGGGCGAACGGGGCGGTTCGCCCTTGGGCAGGGCGTCGACGTTGTCCATGCCTTCGATCACTTCGCCCCAGACGGTGTATTGGCCGTCGAGGAAGGCGGAGTCGTCCAGGCAGATGAAGAACTGGCTGTTGGCGCTGTTGCGGTCCGAGGTGCGGGCCATCGAGCAGACCCCGCGGGCGTGGCGCTCTTTCGAGAACTCGGCCTTCAGGTTCGGCTTGTTGGACCCCGAGGTTCCCGTGCCGGTCGGGTCGCCGCCCTGGGCCATGAAGCCCGGGATGACGCGGTGGAAGACCACGCCGTCGTAGAAGCCTTCCTCGGCCAGTTCGGTGATGCGCGCCACGTGGCTGGGGGCCAGGTCGGAGCGCAGCTTGATGACGACGTCGCGGGCTTCGCCGTCGCCGGTGTCAAGGGTGAAGGTCAGGGTCTCGGCCATCGGCGCGTTCCTTTCGGCAGGGGGAATGTGGCGGGGGTCATAGCCCGTGAAGTCTGTCCCGGCTATGTGGGATGAATGAGCGACAAGGAAAAGCCCCCCGAGGCCGCGCCGGAACGCCGCCGCATGGTCCGTCCCCCCTCGGGCGGGACCGCCGCCGGGCGGGGCATGGGCACCAAGATGAAGACGGCGGACACCAAGTCGATGTCCAGCCAGCAGTGGATCAAGCGCCAGCTGTCCGACAAATGGTCCGAGCGCGCCCGCGCCGAGGGCTGGCGCAGCCGCGCGGCCTTCAAGCTGCTGGAGATCGACGACCGCTTCCACCTGATCAAGCACGGCAGCCGCGTGATCGATCTGGGCGCGGCCCCCGGCGGCTGGGCCCAGGTGGCCGTCAAGCGCGGCGCGATCTCCGTCGTCGGCGTCGATCTGCTGATGGTTGAACCCATCCCCGGCGCGACCATGCTCCAGGCCGACTTCACCCATCCGGGCGTGGACCGGCAGATGATGGATCTGCTGGGCGGCGCGCCCGACCTGGTGCTGTCCGACATGGCGCACAACACGGTCGGCCACCGCCAGACGGACCACCTGAAGATCATCGCCCTGATCGAGATCGCCGCCGACTTCGCCATCCGCACCTTGAAGCCGGGCGGGCATTTCGTGTCGAAGAATTTCCAGGGCGGCGACGCCGGCGGCGTCCTGGCCCGGCTGCGTGCCGAGTTCGAGACGGTCAAATACGTCAAGCCGGAATCCAGCCGCAAGGACAGCGCCGAGGTGTTTCTGGTGGCGATGAACCGGCGTTAGGCTGACGTCAGGCCGAGGCCAGTTCCGCCGCCCGCGCTGCCTTCTTCGCCTCGATACGCGACCACACGCGGTCGTGGACGGTGAAGAACACCGTCTGCACCAGCGGCTCGATGATGCCGATGGCCAGGGCCACGCGCCAGTTCTGGGTCAGGGCGTAAGCCACCGCCACCGCCACGACGAAATGCATCAGGCCGTAGGTCACGGTCTTCACCGCGACCTGTTTGAATGAGCGGGGCAGGGCGTGGCTGTGGCCATGATGGCCGTGGGCGCGGGTCTGCTCTTCCGGTGCCATGACGCCGAGACGGGCGGTAAAGGCCTCGGACGCCTCTTCCAGTCCCGACAGCGTCCGTCGTCGCTCGATGCGGTGCCAGATCCGGTCGTGGAAGGTATAGGCGATGGTCTGGAAGAAGGGCTCGACCACGCCGATGGCGAGGGCCAGCCGCCAGTCGCGCGTGATCGCAAAGGCCACCAGAATGGCGACCATCAGGTGCATCACGCCATAGCTCGCGATCTTTAGCGCGAGCTGGCGGGCGGTACTGATGATCAATCCGACCATGACCCCTCGAAAATCGGCACGACGGCAGCGAAACGCAAGCGCCTCGTTGCTTATACGCGCTGGACCACTTTTTGCTTCAGGTCGAATCGACCTGAATCCAAAAAGTGGTCCAGAATCATGCTGGAGCGAAATCTGAGCCTTGATGGACTGCGTCTATCAAGACCGATTTCGCTCTGGCGGCGGTTGTGGTTGTCGCCGCTCCGTTTTTTTATGGAGCGCGGCGGTAGCCCACCGCGATTGACTTCGGCGCCGCAACAAGGGATACGCGGCCCGCAAAACGGAGACTCCTCATGGAGATACGCGAAGGGCTCACCTTCGACGATGTTTTGCTGGAACCCGGCCCGTCAGAGATCATGCCCGCCGACGCGGACGTCTCGACGAACCTGACCCGCGACATCAGGCTGAACATCCCCCTGACCTCGTCCGCCATGGACACGGTCACCGAAAGCCGGCTGGCCATCGCCATGGCCCAGGCCGGCGGTCTGGGCGTCCTGCACCGCAACCTGACTGTCGAGGAACAGGCCGATCAGGTCCGCGAGGTCAAACGTTACGAAAGCGGCATGGTCATCAATCCGGTGACCATCACGCCGCAGACGACGCTGGGCGAAATCCGCGCCATCGTGACCAAGAGGAAGATTTCGGGCTTCCCCGTCGTCGATCCCGTCAGCGGCAAGCTGGTCGGCATCCTGACCAACCGCGACATGCGCTTCGACACCGATCCGAACCGCAAGGCCATCGAGCTGATGACCACGGGTGATCTGGTCACCGTGCGGGAAGGTGCCGGGCGCGACGAGGCCCGCGCTCTGCTGCGTGACCGCAAGATCGAGCGCGTCATCGTCGTCGACGAGGACTATCGCGCCACCGGCCTGATCACGATGAAGGACATCGAGAAGGCCCAGGCCCACCCCCACGCCGCCAAGGACGATCAGGGCCGACTTCTGGTCGGGGCCGCCTCCACCGTCGGTGATGCGGGCTATGAGCGTTCCATGGCCTTGGCCGAGGCCGGGGTGGACGTCGTGGTGATCGACACGGCGCACGGTCACTCTATCCATGTCGCCCGCGCGGTCGAGCGGGTGAAGCGCGAATCGAACCGCATCCAGGTCATTGCCGGCAACGTCGCCACCTACGACGCGGCAAGGGCGTTGATCGACGCCGGGGCGGACGCGGTGAAGGTCGGCATCGGTCCGGGCAGCATCTGCACCACACGCATCGTCGCGGGCGTCGGCGTGCCCCAGCTCACGGCCATACTGGAGGCGGTTCGGGCCGGTCGCGCCGCCGGCGTGCCGATCATCGCCGACGGCGGCATCAAATATTCGGGCGATCTCGCCAAGGCCATCGCGGCCGGCGCCTCGGTTGCCATGATGGGCTCGATGTTCGCCGGCACCGACGAAAGCCCCGGCGAGGTCTTCCTGTACCAGGGCCGGTCCTACAAGTCGTACCGGGGTATGGGCTCGGTCGGCGCCATGGGCGCGGGCTCGGCGGATCGCTATTTCCAGAAGGAAGTCGAGGATAGCCGCAAGCTGGTGCCCGAGGGCATCGAGGGTCAGATTCCCCACAAGGGTCCGATCGCGCATGTCATTCACCAGATGGTCGGCGGCCTTCGCGCCGCCATGGGCTATGTCGGCGCCGCCACCATCGCCGATTTCCAGGAGCGCGCCCGCTTTGTCCGCATCACCGGCGCGGGCCTGCGCGAGAGCCACGTCCACGATGTCATGATCACGCGCGAAGCGCCCAACTACCGGCAGGGATAGGGAGAACGAGAATGGGTGACGGCTGGATCCGGGTGGCGACCCCCGAACTGACCATGCTGGCGGCGACGCTGGTGCTGGCCTTTCTGCACATCTTCCTGCCGGCGGCGGGGCGTACCATGGCCAACGGGATCGGCTGGAACGCCGGTGCTCGCGACGGCGTCCCCGTCCGTCCCGGCATCGTCACCGAACGACTGGAACGGGCCCAGGCCAATCTGTGGGAGACGTTGCCGCTGTTCATCGGCGCGGTCCTGATCGCCCATGTGGCGGGCAAGACCGGCGACCTGACCTTCTGGGGTGCCCAGGCCTATTTCTGGGCGCGCCTGATCTACATCCCGCTGTACGCCTTCGGCGTGCCCTTCGTGCGGTCCATCGTCTGGATGGTTTCGGTCGCCGGACTGGTTGCCATCTTTATCGCCCTCTTCGCCTGAAAGCCTGAATTGACCCCAGCCGCCCGCCTCGCCGCCGCCGCCTCCGTTCTGGACAGTATCGCTCAGGGCCGCGCCCCCGCCGAGGTGGTGATCAAGGCCTGGGGTGCCGCCAACCGCTATGCGGGCTCCGGCGATCGCCGCGCCGTCGCCGACCGCGTCTATCAGGTGCTGCGCGCCCGCGGCCGGCTGGTCGCCGCCATGGGCGGGCGCGAGGACGGGCGGGCGCTGGTCGTCGGCTCGCTCGCCTTCCTCGACAATCTGTCGCTGGAAGAGATCGAGGCGCTGCATTCCGGCGACGGCTACGGCCCGCGACCACTGTCCAAACAGGAACGCGCCCGGATCGCGGCGGGGGAGGGCGACCTGCCCGCGTCGACCGCCGCCGGCCTGCCGGAATTCGTCGCCGAGGACCTCAAGGCGGTCTTCGGTGATCGCTGGACCGAAGAAGCGAAAGGCCTGATGGGACGGGCTCCGGTCGATCTGCGCGTCAACACCGCGCGGACGACGGTCGAGGCCGCCCGGGCCGAGCTGACCGCAGCCGGTCTGAAGCCCGAGCGGACGCCATGGTCAGCCGTCGGCCTGCGCCTGCCCTCCGAACCGGCGCCGAATGTTCAGGCGCTGGACGCCTTCAACGCCGGTCGCGTCGAGATTCAGGACGAAGGCAGTCAGATCGTCACCTGGCTGGCCGGTGCCGGCCTGTCGTTCACGCCCGAGACCGTCGTGGTCGACTATTGCGCGGGTGGCGGCGGCAAGACGCTGGCGCTGGCGATGCTGGCCCTGCCTGTCGCCGATGTCGCCCCGGTTCTGACCCCCAGGGCCACCGGATGGTCGCCGGTCGGCGGCGAGGAGTCCAACGCCTCTGCCAAGGTCGACGTGGCCGCGTCCGGCATGCGCCTGATCGCCTGCGACGTGTTGCAGAAGCGGCTCGACAACATCCGCCCGCGCCTCGCCCGCGCCGGCGTCGCGGCTGACCTGCGCCTGATCGGCCAGAACGGCGGCGGGGTAGAGGAATTCAACGGCAAGGCCGACCTGGTCTTCATCGACGCCCCGTGCAGTGGCTCCGGCGCCTGGCGTCGCCGCCCCGAGGACACATGGCGGCTCAAGGCCGACGAAATCGAGCGCCTGCACGCCCTGCAACTGCGCATCCTCGCCCAGTCTGCCCAACTGGTTAAGCGCGGCGGGCGGCTGGTCTATGTCACCTGCTCCATCCTCACGCGTGAGAACGAGGCCGTCGCCGACGCCTTCGCGGCCGCGCACCCGGACTTCCGGCCCGTCGACATCATTGATCTACTGGCCGCGCCGACCCTCACCGACGTCGCCCGACAGGGTCTGGCGAAGGCGGCGACCAGCAACCGCCTGCGCCTTTCCCCCGCCTCGACCCAAACCGACGGCTTCTTCGCCGCCGTCTATGAAAGGACCCTATGAGCGCCCACCAGAAGGTCCTGATCGTCGACTTCGGCAGCCAGGTGACCCAGCTGATCGCTCGCCGCCTGCGCGAGGCCAGCGTCTATTGCGAGATCCATCCCTACGACAAGGCGGACGCGGCGCTGACGGCCATGAAGCCCCAGGCCATCATCCTGTCCGGCGGCCCCGCCAGCGTGCATGAGGCTCACAGCCCCCGCGCCCCCCAGGCGGTGTTCGAGGCCGGGGTGCCGGTGCTGGGCATCTGCTACGGCGAGATGACCCTGTGCGAGCAACTGGGCGGCAAGGTCGAGGGCGGCCATCATCGCGAGTTCGGCCGCGCCGAGATCACCGTGCAGAAGACCTCGCCCCTGCTGGCCGACCTCGCCGCCGTTGGCGAGGACGAGATCGTCTGGATGAGCCACGGCGACAAGATCGTCGCCATCCCCGAGGGCTTCGACGTCGTCGCCACCTCGGCCGGATCGCCCTATGCCGTGATCGCCGACGAGGCACGCCGCTTTTACGGCGTCCAGTTCCACCCCGAGGTGATGCACACGCCGCGCGGCGCGACCATCCTCAGGAATTTCACCCATGGCATCGCAGGCCTGACCGGCGACTGGACCATGGCCGCCTATCGCGACGAGCAGATCGAGAAGATTCGCGCCCAGGTCGGCGACGCGAAAGTCATCTGCGGCCTGTCCGGCGGGGTCGACTCCTCTGTCGCGGCGGTCCTGATCCACGAGGCCATCGGCGACCAGCTGACCTGCGTCTTCGTCGACACCGGCCTGCTGCGCAAGGACGAGGCCCAACAGGTCACGACCCTGTTCCGGGAACACTATAACATCCCGCTGGTACACATTGATGCGTCGAAGGAATTCCTCGGTGAGCTGGCCGGCGTCTCTGACCCCGAGACCAAGCGCAAGATCATCGGCCGCGTCTTCATCGAGATCTTCGATCGCGAGGCCGCCAAGGTCGAGGGGGCCGAATTCCTCGCTCAAGGCACCCTCTATCCCGACGTGATCGAGAGCGTCTCGGCCACGGGCGGCCCCTCCGCCGTGATCAAGAGCCACCACAATGTCGGCGGCCTGCCGGACGTCATGAAGCTGAAGCTGGTTGAGCCCCTGCGCGAGCTGTTCAAGGATGAGGTCCGCGCCCTGGGCCGCGAACTGGGCCTGACCGATGCCTTCGTCGGACGCCATCCCTTCCCGGGCCCGGGTCTGGCCATCCGCGTCCCCGGCGAGATCACGCAGGAGGCCGTCGAGACCCTGCAACAGGCCGACGCCATCTACCTCGATGAAATCCGCAAGGCCGGCCTCTACGACAGCATCTGGCAGGCCTTCGCCGTGCTGCTGCCGGTCAAGACCGTCGGCGTCATGGGCGACGCCCGCACCTATGAAAAGGTTCTGGCCCTGCGCGCCGTGACCTCGACCGACGGCATGACGGCCGACTTCTTCGAGTTCCCGTGGGACGTTCTGGGCCGCTGCGCCACGCGGATCGTCAACGAGGTCCGGGGCGTGAACCGCGTTGTCTATGACGTGACGTCCAAGCCGCCGGGAACCATCGAGTGGGAATAGGCCTCAGCGCTCGACAATCCGCGTGTAGAGGTGCCAGGTCGCATAGCCGAGCACCGGCAGGACGACCGCCAGGCCGATGAAGGCGGGGATACATCCCAGCGCCAGCAGAAACGCCACGCGAAGACCCCATGAAGCCGTCGCCACCGGGTTGGCGCGCACGGCCCTGGTCGAGGTCGCGATCGCCGTCCAGGCGTCGACGGGCTTGTCCACCACCATGGGGAATGAGACGAGGCTCAGCGTGATGGTCACGACGGCGAAGGCAAGTCCGAACAGATTGCCGACGATGATCATGGCCCAGCCTTCCGGCGTGCCGAACAGACGCTGAAGGAACAGGCCCGGATTCGCGGGGCCGAGTTGCCCGAGGGTCGCCGCATGGATGGCCGCCGCCACCGCCACCCAGGTAAAGAACAGGACCATCAGGCCGAGCGTCATGATCAACAGTGCGGACCGGCTGCGACCTCGCATGGGGTCGAGGAAATGCGACCAGCCCGCGTCGAGCCCCAGCGCCCGGCGTCGCGCGAGTTCGTAGAAGCCCGACGCCACCGCCGGGCCGAGCACGGACAGGCCGGCGACGAGGGGGAAGAACAGGGGCAGGAACCGCTCATTGACGGCCATCACCGCCGCGGCCAGGCCGACCAGCGGATAGAGCAGGGCGAGCAGGACGATGTCCCCGCGCTTGGCCGAGAAGTCCTTCCAGCCCTCCGACAAGGCCCAGTTCAGATCCGCCTGACCGATGCGTCTGATCGCGGGCGGGGCCGCGAGGCGAAGCCGGGCTGAGGGCACGCTGGTCATATGGGCCTCGTGGACCGTGGATGAGGAACAGGCTTCGCCGATCATACACCCGTGTTCGTCTGACCTATGGTCACGCCTTGGTGATGATCGCCGGGGTTCAGGACAGGGTCTTGAGGTAGGCGATCACGTCGGCCCTCTCCTGCGGATCGCGCAGACCGGCGTAGCTCATAAAGGTCCCGGGCATGGATTTTCGCGGGTTTTCCAGGTAGGCGAAGATCGCTTCTTCCGACCAGACGATGCCGCTGGTCTTCATCGCGCTCGAATAGCGGACCTTGGGGATCGAGCCCGCCGGGCGGCCGACTACGCCGTGCAGCGACGGCCCGACCCGGTTCACTCCGGCCTCGACCACATGACAGGCCTGGCACCGGACGAACAGACGCTCTCCACTGGCGGCGTCGCCCGTCAGGCTGGAAAAGGCCACCAGAGCCGCCACCGGGGCCGGAGCGGCGGTGCTCGCCTTGCCGTTGGCTTTCGCGTCCTCGTCCCCGTCCCCGCCAGAACATGCCGCGAGGGCGAGCGTCGCCGCGATCGTGACCCATACGCCGGTGTGCCGCATCGCCGCCCCTGATTTCCCGATGGTTGAACCGGCTCCTTGAACCCGCAGGCCCACCCGACTGTCAACTCCGTCGCGGCAACCCGCCGCAGCGGCGTCCCGAGTCGCCAAGCACGGCGCTCCGAAGCGGACGTCCGGATTTTCCGCTAAGGGTGGTTAGCGGACGTCGGCGAGGTCGCCTCTTGGAAGGTTCTCGACCCCTCCATCCGCCGTCAGTCGGAACCGCCCACCGCCGTATCCAATCCCGGCATTTGCGACAACTTCGTAGACGACGCCAAGAGTGAGTTCCTTTGCCGCGACCTCGCGCTCGACCTCCTCAGGCGTTCTCGGTCCCCCAGCCAACGGGACCCCATAGGCGACAGGGAAGCGCGTTTCGCAATCGTGACCCACGCTGTTCCACCAAACGATACCAGCATCAACCAGTCCCAGGTTGTCGCCCGGCCCGGCTTCCACTCGGCGTTCGGGATCCTTTGCCGACACTATGATCGTCGTCAGGCAGGACGACGGTTTGGAGCGAGAGTTCGGATCAACGATGAACGTCAATCGACCGTCGATCATCGTGGCCAGTATTGTCCGCCGTCAGCGCCAATGAGACAGATTGAGGGTTCAGTTTAGAGGAGGGTTTTGGTCTCGTCGTAGTGACGAAGGAACGAAGATGAGACCAAAACCCTTGCCCTCGAAAGCGACGCCCGGCGAGCGGGTTGCGAAGG
>NZ_JBDNHO010000084.1:0-17213 GCF_041688735.1 Brevundimonas sp. | reverse complement strand
CACGGTGGCACCGTTCGCGCGACGTCTGAACGCGGACGCCCTTTTCGGGACGAAACTGGTCTTCGACGAACAGGATCGCGTGACCGGGGGCTTCGCCGGCCCGAACTGCCGGGGCGAGGAAAAGGTGCGGCGGCTGCGGGCGGTCTATGGCGAGGATGTCAGGCTGGTCGCGGCCTACGGTGACACATCCGGGGATGCCGAGATGTTCCAGATCGCCGACGACGCGGGGTTCAGGCGTTTCAGAGGACGGCCTTGATCGTCAAAACCAGCTTGGATCAGCGCGCCGCCGATTTGCTCGATCAGGCTTGGGAAGGGTTTCCTCAATCAGCGACCGTTCAAGTCGGGACCCGACCTGCGCTGTTGGCGCGCGCCCGGCGATACGGATGCCGGAGGCCGTCAATCTCGGATCGGTCGGGTGAGAGTCTCTCCCGCCCGGTCGTCAGACCGTCTTCACCCCGTCGCTCTCGGCCTGTTCGCGCTTGTCGTAGACGTGGTCGACGATGCCCCAGGTCCTGGATTCCTCGGCGCTCATGAAGTGGTCGCGGTCGAGCGTCTGCTCGACCTCTTCATAGGTCCGGCCGGTGTGGTGGACGTAGATTTCGTTCAGGCGACGCTTGGTGTAGCGGATGTCTTCGGCATGACGCTCGACGTCGGAGGCCTGGCCGCGGAAGCCGCCCGAGGGCTGGTGCAGCATGATGCGGGCGTTCGGCAGGGCCACGCGCTGGTCCGCCGCACCGGCCGCCAGAATCAGCGAGCCGGCCGAGGCGGCCATGCCCATGCACACCGTCGAAACCGGCGAGCGGATGTATTGCATGGTGTCGTAGATCGCCAGCGCCGACGAAACCTGTCCGCCCGGGCTGTTGATATACATGGAGATTTCCTTCTTCGGATTCTCCGATTCCAGGAACAGCAGTTGGGCGCAGATCAGCGACGCCATGCCGTCGTCGAACGGCCCCGTCAGGAAGATGATCCGCTCGCGCAGCATGCGCGAGAAGATGTCGAAGGCCCGCTCGCCCCGGCTGGACTGCTCCACCACCATGGGGACGAGGTTCATGTTCATCATTTCGATCGGATCGCGCATTCGTGCCTTCTCGGGATGCATCTGGGCGCGACTCAAAGGGCGCGACCTGTTGAACTGGATATCGCGTTGCAGAAGCGTTGACGCAAGGCGGCTCCTGAAAAGCAAATCCCCGCCCCGGAGACCGGGACGGCCAACATGCCTATCGCAGTGCGACGATCAGATGTCGTCGTCTTCCTTGAGCAGCTCTTCCTTGGTGATCGGTTTGTCGGTCACCTTGGCGAAGTCGAAGATCAGGTCGCAGACCTTTTCCTCGTAGATCGGGGCCCGCATCTGGGCGGCGGCATTGGGGTTCTGGCGATAGAAGTCCAGCACCTCACGCTCCTGGCCCGGATAGTTGCGAGCCTCGTTCATGATGGCGTTGTTCAATTCCTGATCGGTGATCTGGACATTGTTGGCGCGGCCGATCTCGGCGAGCACCAGACCCAGACGCACGCGGCGCTCGGCGATCTTGCGATAATCTTCCTTGAGCTTCTTCTCGGACTTCCTGGCGTCCTCGGGCGGCAGGTTGCCGGCTTCCTTGTCCGCCTGGACCTGGCCCCAGATGCCCTCGAATTCGGCATCGACCATCTTGGGCGGCAGGGGGAAGTCGTGGGCCTTGTCCAGATCGTCCAGCAGGGCGCGCTTCAGCTTGAAGCGAGCCGCGCCCTTGTACTGCTGGTTCAGATTGTCGCGCAACAGTTCCTTGAGCTTGTCGAGGGAGTCCAGACCGATGCGCTTGGCGAAGTCCTCGTCCACCTTGGCGGGAGCCTCGGCCTTGATGGCCTTGACCTTGACGTCGAAGGTCACGGCCTTGCCGGCAAGATTCCTGGCCTGATAATCCTCGGGGAAGGTCACGTTGAGAACGGTCTCGTCGCCGACCTTGGCCCCCTTGAGCTGCTCTTCGAAGCCGGGGATGAAACGGTTGGAGCCGATCACCAGCTGGGTATCCTCGGCCGCGCCGCCCTCGAAGGGCTCGCCGTCCAGCTTGCCCAGGAAGTCGATGGTGACCTCGTCGCCATCGGCGGCCTTGGGGGCCTTGCCCTTCTTGTCTTCGTACGACTTGGCCTGGCCGGCCAGTTCGTTGAGGGCCTCGTCAAGGTCGGCGTCAGTCGCTTCATAGACCGGGCGTTTCAGCTTCAACGTCTTGGGGTCGATCGGGGTGAAGTCGGGCATGACTTCCAGAGCCATTTCATAGGCCAGGTCTTCCTGACCGGCGATGACCTTGTCCATGTCCGAGGTCAGTTTCATCTCGGCCGGGGCGGCCGGGCGCACCTTGGCGTCGTCGAGGGCCTTCTGGCTGGAAGTGTTCAGCGCGTCGTTGACGATTTCACCCATCAGGTCGCGGCCGAAGGTCTTCTTGACGTGCGACATCGGCACCTTGCCGGGACGAAAGCCCTTCAGCTTCATCTGCGGCGCGACTTCCTTCAGCTTGGCGTCCAGCTTCTGATTCAGCTCGGAGGCTGGAATGGTCACCGCGATCACGCGGCTGAGACCTTCACTGGACTTTTCGACGACTTGCATGGCCGGGATTCTGACGCTCTGTGGCGGCGCCTTTCAGGCAGGCGCTGCGCGGTGTGGGTGAAGCAACAAGGGCCGCCCTTTGGAGGCGGCACCTTGGAAGCCCGCCTTATGTCGATCAGCGCCCCAAAGGTCAACGCGAGACGGTTTCGGCGAACGCGATCGGTCGCTATCTAGCAAGGATGGATCAGTCCCCTCCCCCCATCGGCGTCGCCGTCTTCCCGGTCACCCCGCTGCAACAAAACTGCACCCTGGTCTGGTGCCGCAACACGATGAAGGCCGCGATCATCGATCCGGGCGGCTCCGTCGACGCGCTTCTCGCCGCGGTGACGAAACAGGACCTGACCCTTGACGCCATCTGGATCACCCACGGCCACCTTGATCACGCGGGCGGCGCGGCCGAGATGCAGGAAAAGACCGGGCTGGACATCGTCGGGCCCCACCCGGCCGATCAGTTCTGGATAGACGGCATCCCTCAACAGGGTCAGGCCTATGGTCTGCCCGAGGCCAGAAGCTTCACCCCGACGCGCTGGCTGGACGACGGCGATACGGTAACGCTGGGCGAGACGACGTGGGAAGTCTTTCATTGCCCGGGACACACCCCCGGTCACGTGATCTTCTTCAACCGCCAGGCTCGCTTCGCCCAGGTCGGCGACGTCCTGTTCCAGGGTTCAATCGGCCGCACCGACTTCCCGATGAGCGATCACGCCGCCCTTCTGAACGCCATCACGACCAAGCTCTGGCCGCTGGGCGATGACGTGGCCTTCGTGCCGGGACACGGACCGGGTTCGACCTTCGGGGCCGAGCGTCGAACCAATCCCTTCGTCTCGGACGCAGCGATGGGTCTTGTACCGATCGCGCGGCCCGCCTCCGGTCCGTCGTAATCTAGCGCGCGGCCAGAAGACCGATCAGCACGCCGACGCCCAGCGCGACCAGCGTCGCCTTCACCGGCTCTTGCTCGACGGCGCCGCGAAGCCGCTGGACCCGCGTCTGGCTCCAGTCACGGGCGGCGACGGCGTCCCGGCGCACGGCTTGACGCAGCGGGGGCGCGTCGAAGTTCCGGTTCTCGCCTTCGGCCAGGATGGCGTCGGCCTGCCGGTCGAGATCAGCAGCGGTCGTGTCGACGGCGTCGTCGATGTCTTCAGTGACGGTGGTCGAGGTATAGGGATCGGTCATGACGATGCTCCGGTTGGGGTAGGTTCGGCTTTTCAACAGTCCCGGACCCACGCGGTTCCGCGCCGGATCACTTCACCCTCAATCGTGATTGAACACGGCGACCGTCGGCACGTTTCCTCTGCACAAGGAGCTCGCCATGACCCACACCGACCCCGACATTCCCGCGCCGTCCGAGCCAGACGTGACTCCGCCCGACACGCCCGGGCCAGATATCGACCCCTCGGGTGTGCCCGACGAAATCCCGCAATTCGAGCAAGGTCGGGAGGGTGGCGACTATCCGCCACCACAAGCCGTCCTTTGACGGTCGCTCGCTGCCAAGTCCTGTGATTCGCTCGCATTTACGTGAAAGCGCGACCGGAACCGCAGGACCGACAGGGGGTTCACTGATCAACCCTAGTGCAACGCCAGGAAAGGACTTTTACCATGCCTCAAGGCCAGACAAACCGAGCCTCAGGTGTTTCGAAAAGGGGCTTTGCCTCCATGGACCCGGAACGCCAGCGCGAGATCGCGCGCAAGGGTGGGGCCAGTGTGCCGAGCGAAAAGCGCAGCTTCTCGCAGGATCGCAGCTTGGCCGCGCAGGCGGGCCGCAAGGGTGGCGAGGCTTCGCACGGTTCGCGCGCCAAGGGGCCGGTTCCCCCGTCTGAATAGGCCTTCGGTGGCATCCGGATGAAGGACGGTGCCGGTGACGGCGCCGTCCTTGTCGTGTCAGGCCTCCAACAGGGCCAGCGCCACCGAGGGTTCCGGGCCCGTCTCGAAGGCCGAGACCTTCCACCCTCCGGACTCGGCGAGTGACCGCAGGCTGTCCTCGGTGAATTTGCGTGAGTTCTCGGTGTGGATCGCCTCGCCCGCGCGGAAGTCGATGATCCGGTCATCGATTTCGACCACCATATCGCTCGTCGCTTCAAGGTGCATTTCCATGCGCGACGCACCTGCATTCCAGACAGCCCTGTGAACGAAGGCGTCCACGTCGAAGGTCGCTCCCAATTCCCGATTGGCGCGCGCCAGAAGGTTGCGGTTGAAAGCCGCCGTCACGCCCTGGGCGTCGTCATAGGCGGCGATCAGAATGTCTTGCGGCTTGACCAGATCGGCGCCGAGCACGAACAGCGCCCCATCGCCGAGAAGGCCGCGTGCGGCCTTGAGGAAGGCTACCGCCTCGTCGGGGTCGAGATTACCAATGGTGGAGCCGGGGAAGAAGCCAACGCGGCGACCCTGGCCGATGCCGGACGGCAAGGCACCGAGGTGGAGGAAGTCCCCGACCAGCGGCGAGACCCTCAAGCGGGGATAGGTGTCCGCGATCCGGCGTGCGGCGGCGTCCAGCGCATCGGCGCTGATATCGATGGGAACGTAGGCGACCATATCCGGTGAGGCATCCAAGACGATGCGGGTCTTCTCGCTGGCCCCCGAGCCGAACTCGACCAGAACCGCGCCGTCGCCGAAACGCGTCGCCCACGACGGCGCGACCCGGCGCAGCAGAGACGCCTCCTGCCGGGTCGGATAGTATTCCGGCAGGCGCGTGATCTCCTCGAACAAGCGCGAGCCTTCGGCGTCGTAGAGCCATTTCGGCGACAGGGCTTTCGGGGTCCTGGTCAGCCCGGCGATCAGGTCGCGGCGAAAACGCGCCGTCTCCCCGTCCCGACCGGCGCGCGAGGGCGGAGGCGCTGAATCTTCGGCCAGTCTCAGTCCCATGAAGGCCCACCTTTGCTGCGGATAGAAGAAGTTGCGGTAGCTGACCCGTTCATGCCCCGCCGGTGTCGCGAAGGACGATCCCCGCAGCACCATCTGATTGGCCATGAACTTGCCGTTGTACTCCGACGCCGTGCCTTCGGTCGGCCGGAACCCGCGATATGGGGCGTAGGCGCTGGAGGTCCACTGCCAGACCTCGCCGAACGCGTTGGAGAAGGCCTCGGGGCGACATCGCGCCGCATGCTCCCATTCCGCCTCGGTCGGCAGCCGCTTGCCGGCCCAACGGGCATAGGCGTCGGCCTCATAGAAGCTGACGTGCCGTACGGGAGCGGCCGGGTCGACGCACAGACGGCCCGCGAGCGTCATCAACGACCACACCTCGCCATCCTCGCGCCAGTACAGGGGGGCGCGCCAGCCCTCGGCCTTCACCGTGGTCCAGCCGTCGGCCAGCCACAGCTCCGGCCGGGCGTAGCCGCCGTCGCGGATGAAGGCCAACCAGTCGCCGTTGGTCACCAGATCGGACGCCAGGGCATAGGGCTCCAGCCAGACCCTGTGCGACGGTCCTTCATTGTCGAAGGCGAAGCTCGAAGCCGAATGGCCGATCTCGACCAAGCCGCCGTCGAAACGGACGCTGCCTCCCCGAGGCAGATCCGGCAGCGAGGGACGCGGCTCATCGGCATAGGCGGTCGGGTCCAGCGGCGAGCGCGACATCAGGTTCAGGATGTCCATCAAGAACAGTTCCTGATGCTGCTGCTCATGATGCAGCCCGAGCACGAACAGATAGCGACTGCGGGCGTTGAGCGGCCCTTGCGCCAGCCAGTGCTCCACACGCCGGTCGATCTCTCGCCGATACGCCAGGACCTCGGTCAAATCCGGCCGGGTCATGAGACCACGCTCGTGGCGGTCCACGCGGTGGCCCAGTGCCTCGTAATAGCTGTTGAACAGGATCTGGAAGCGGGGATCGACCGGCTCATAGCCTGTCTGTTCCGACAGCAGCATGGCCTCGAAGAACCAGCTCGTGTGCGCCAGATGCCATTTGCCCGGACTGCAGTCCGGCATGGACTGGGCGGACAGGTCCTCGGGGCTCAGGGGCTCCGCCAGCCCGGGCATGGCGGCGCGGACGGACTCATAGGCGGCGAAATCTTCCGCCGTCCGGCCGGTGACAGGCGACAACGCGTTCATGATTGTCTCCGCACCCGAATACCCCGCCGCAAGGGGGAAATAGTCATGATTTGTTCTGTTTAAGGCTGGCATGGTCTCGGTTCAATGAACGAAGCGCTCAAAGCGTTGCGATGGCCTGCGAAAGTTCATCCACGGCCGCTTCCTCCGTCGCCCAGGAGCAGACGAACCGCACCGAGCCGTCGTCGAAGCGGTAACAGGCCCAGCCCATGGCGTTCAGTCGTTCCTGCGCCTCGGGGGGGATGCGAACGAAGACTGCGTTGGCCTCGACCGGATGCGCCAGGCTGAAGGACGAGCGCGTGGCGATGCCCGCCGCCAGCCGCTGGGCCATCAGATTGGCGTGGGCCGCGCCGTCCTCCCACGCATTGGTTTCCAGCAGCCCGAGGAAGGGCGCGGCGAGGAAGCGCGCCTTGGAGGCCGTCTGTCCGGCCTGTTTCAGACGGTTGTCGATCCGGCGGGCGAGGCTCTTGTCGAACATGACGATGGCTTCTGTGCAGTTGGCCCCGGCCTTGGCTCCGCCGAACACCAGCACGTCCACGCCCAGGCGCGCGATCTGGGTCAGATCGAATCCTCCCGCCGCGGCATTGGCCAGCCGCGCCCCGTCCAGGTGCACGCCGCAGCCCTTCAGCTTCGCCGGCTCGATCAGGTGGCGCAGCTCTTCCTCGGTGTAGACCGTGCCGTATTCGGTCGATTGGGTCAGGCTGAGCGCCGCAGGCGGCTGGCGATGACCTACCTCGGGTTCTTCCAGGGCGGCGTTCAGCGCAGCAGGATCGATCTTGCCCGAAAAGCCCGGCAGACCGATCAGGCCGACCCCTTGGCCGAAGAAACCCGGGGCACCGGTCTCATCCGTGCAGATGTGGGCGGCATGGTGGGCCAGCACCGCCTCATGCGGCCAGGCCAGCATAGACAGGGCGATGGCGTTGGCGGCCGTGCCCGAGAAGACGAACCTGATCTCGGCGTCGGCGTCCAGACGACGGCGAATATGGTCGGCCGCCCGCGCGGTTACGTCGTCGGCACCATAGGACGGGGCATAGCCTGCGTTGGCCTGGACCAGCGCCTTAAGCGCGGCGGGAGCCATGCCCGACGTATTGTCCGATCCGAAGTCGTAACGCACGTCTCAGCCCTCGCTGCCGCTGTCCTGATGCGCCGCGCCCGGCGAAGGATCGCTTGAGCGGCCGCGACGGGCCTTGGGCGGCGGCGTCGCCTCGACTTCGTCTCCTTCGCCATAAGCCACGGCGACCTGATGCGGGAAGGGAATTTCGATGCCGGCGGCGTCCAGCGCCTCCTTGGCGTCCCGGAGAACGTCGGCACGGAGAACGTCGGCCCGGAGAACGTCGGCCCTCGCCTGCCAGTCATCGTCCGACCCGGTCAAGCCATGCAGGGTCATCTCCACCGAACTGTCCAGCAGCGCCATCACCCCGGCCCTGGGCTCGCGATCCGACAGGACCTTCTCACGCGCCCGCCGCCCAGCGCGCGGCGAAGACGGTGACGATCAGGATGATCAGGGCGACGGACAGGTTGATCGCGAAATCGCCGGCCATGGCGGTGATCCTGGCGATCATGGCGGTATCGACCACTGCGGCCTTCTGGCCGGCGGCGACCGCTTCGTTCAGGGGAGCGACGATGGAAGACATAAGCCGGGTCTGCCGCCTGTCGCCCGGTTTCAACCCCGGACGCGGCAATATTGCCTGGGTCTCCGACATGAGCGATGGCTGGAACGGAGGGGTCGGCCATGCTGAAATCTAATCTCAAAGTTGGAATCGACGTGCCTTGGGTGACCAGCTGGACCGAAGAGCCGGTCGTGGGCGTTCGCCCCTGCCCCACGGTGAATGGCCAGCCAGCCCTGGTGCAGGTTCAGAACGCCGGCTACGGCAAGCCGCAGTACTCGCGAAACCACCTCGGCCGGCAGCGCCAGACGGTGCTGCACATGCTGTGCCCGATGTGCGGCGAGCCGACGCCGCCTGATGACCGATGGACGCAGGTCGCGCGGCTCACGCCCGCAGGGGTGTTGAGACGCGGCGGCAGGGCCGCGGGGCTTACGCGCGAGATCGAGGACCGCCGCGTGGTGCTCGACGCCGGGTCCATCGCGCCGCTGCATCGCGCCTGCGTGGAGCAGTCGCTGAAACACTGCCCGCACTTGAAGATCGACCCCAATGTCAACGTCATGCCTTTCCCCGCGCGTTGGGCCGTGCTGCCGTTGCTGATCGAAGCGTCTCCCGTGATCGAGGCAGGCGTGGTCGTCGGCGCGATCGCCGTGATCACATTCCTGCAGCTGATTGGAGTGACAGAGACTATTGATCGCGACTGGCGCTTCAAAAAACCCCTGGCGGTTCAGGCCGTGCGAGGCTGAGCCACCCTGCCCCCTCCGCCCTCCATGGCGTCCAACAGGTCGATCACATCCCCAATCGTATTAGCCTCACGAGCGGGCTTGTCCCAGCGGATGCGGCTGACGCGGGGAAACCGCATGGCGACCCCGGATTTGTGCCGCGTCGAACGCTGCAGGCCCTCGAAGGCGATCTCCAGCACCAGGCCAAAGTCCCGCTCGGCGCGCACCGACCGCACGGGTCCAAAGCGGTCGACGGTGTGGTCGCGCACGAATTTGTCGAGTTGCTTCAGCTCCTCGTCGGTGAAGCCGAAATAGGATTTGCCGACCGGCGTCAGCGCGCCCTCGGGAGTCCAGACTCCGAACGTGTAGTCGGAATAGAAGCTGGACCGCTTTCCGTGACCGCGCTGGGCATACATCAGGACGGCGTCGATGACGTGCGGATCGCGCTTCCACTTGAACCATGGCCCCTTTGGCCGACCGGCGACGTAGACGCTGTCCCAGCGCTTCAGCATCAGGCCTTCCGCCGCCGCGCCGACGGGTGGATCGGCGCGCAGCAGGGCCAGCGCGTCCCAATCGGCATAGGGCACCAGCGGCGACAGGCGCAGCCTTTCTCCATCGTGGGTCGCGACCAGCGTCTCCAGCCGCGCGCGGCGTTCGCGCAGCGTCAGGCCGCGCAAGTCCTCGCCCGCCTCAGCCAGAACGTCATAGGCCACGATGGCGGCCGGAAAGGCGGCCATGACCTTGGCGTCCACGGTCTTGCGGTTCAGCCGCTGCTGCAAGTCGCCGAACGGCGCAACCACGCCGTCGCGCCAGACGACCAGTTCCCCGTCCAGCGCGCCCTCGAACGTCAAGGCCTGCATGAGGTCCGGGAAGGCGCCGGAGATCTCATCGCCGGTGCGGGAGTACAATTTTTCCACGCCGCTTTCCCGGACCGCCTGCACGCGGATTCCATCCCACTTCCATTCCGCAGCGTGGTCGGCCGGAGCCAGCCTGGCGAAATCCACGGCCTCGTCCAGGGCCACGGCCAGCATCACCGGGCGGAACCGGCCGGGGGCGTTCGCATCGGGCTGGTCCGCCCGGCCTTCCAGCCACGCGAACAGGTCCGCATAGGGCGGCGACAGGGCGTGCCAGACTTCCTCGATGTCGGACACCTCCACCGGACGCAGCGCCACCACGGCCTCGCCACCGTCAGGGTCGGGGGGGTCGCTGAAAACGGGCGGTCGCATCATCGCCGCGGCCGTCTTGGCCAGACGCGCCGAAAGACCCACGCGCAGACCGCCGGTCATCAGTTTCAACAAGGCCCAACGCGCCTTGGGCTCCAGCGCGTCCAGCCAGCCTTCCAGAAGCCCCCTCACCTCGCCGCGTCCGGCGGCGCGCAGCGCCTCCACCACTTCGCCGAGGCCGGGCTCACGGTTGGGGCGATGGTTCGGATCGCGCGGCCAGATCAGCGCGACCGTCTCGGCCAGATCGCCGACATAGTCATAGGACCAGCCGAACAACACCGAGTCGACGCGAGCCTCGACCGCCTTGCGGATCATGGCGGGCTTGGCCGCGTCGAAGGTCAGGTCGCCCGTCAGGGCCGCCAGCGCCCAGCCTCGGTCAGGGTCCGGCGTCGCCAGCAAATAATCCCGCAGCAGCACCAGCTTCGCGTTGCGCGACGCCGTCAGAGACAGTCTGTCCAGAAGTTCGGCGAAGGCGCGCATCCGACCTCATCTAGTGGAAGTGATGCCTGAACGCGAAAACACTCCGAAGGTCACCCTTCGGGACGTCTCTGACTGGCCGACCGACGTCCTGGCGACAGGCCTGCGGTGACAGAGCGGATCAGGCCGCTGCTGCGGCCTCGACCGGATCGACCCTGTCGCGGACGGCCGCGCGACCGCCGCCGACGCGGTTCATGACCGCAGCCAGGGCAACGAAGTCGATCGGCTTGTTGAGATAGGCGTCCGCGCCCGCTTGCAGGCCCGCCACGTGGTCCTCGCTGCGCGCCGAGGCCGACAGGACGACGATAGGGGTGTCCCGATTCGTGCCGGGAACGGCGCGGATGGCGCGCGTGGCGGTCAGGCCGTCCATCACGGGCATGTTGACGTCCATGACGATGAGATCGAACCGCTGGGTCGTCGCCACGTCCACCGCGATCTGGCCGTTCTCGGCGGTGAAGCAGGTATGCCCGGCGGAGCCCATCCAGGCTTCGAGAATCATGCGGTTCACGGGGTGATCCTCGACCACCAGGACTTTCAGGGACGACCGCCGTCGATCTCGGCCACGATGGGCTGGGCCGCCTCCTGGCGCGTCCATTCCACCACCGGGGCGACGACGCTGAAGGTGAAGGTGGAGCCCTTGCCGACCTCGGACCGGACCGAGATGTCGCCGCCCATGATGTTGGCCATGCGCCGCGAGATGGTCAGCCCCAGGCCGGTGCCGCCGAAACGCCGGGTCGAGGACGCATCCACCTGGGTGAAGGGCTGGAACAGTCGGGCCAGGTCTTCCGGCGAGATGCCCGCCCCCGAATCGGTGATCGCGAAATCGAAACGCACGGTGTCGTCGTCGACGCGCTCGCTGTGGACGGCGTAGGTCACCTCGCCCTTGTCGGTGAACTTCACGGCGTTGGACAGGAGGTTGTGGATCACCTGACAGACGCGCAGCGGATCGCCGCTCACCACGGCCGGAGTCTCGCCCTCGAACCGGGTGATGAAGGTCAGGCCCTTGGCCTCGGCCTGGGCCTGGAACGGCCCGGTGATGCGCTTGTGAAGTTCGTCGAGCGAGACGTCGACGACCTCGAAGGTCATCTTTCCGGCCTCGATCTTGGTCATGTCGAGGATGTCGTTCAGCAGGCTCAGAAGGTTGTCGCCCGAGTTGCGGATGATAGACAGATATTCGCGCTGGGTCGCTTCCAGCCGGGTCGCGCCCAGCAGTTGCGCTGCGCCGAGCACGCCGTTCATGGGCGTGCGCAGCTCATGCGAGATGACGCCCAGGAAGGTGGACTTGGCCTCGCTGGCGGCGTTGGCCTTGTCGCGCGCGGCCTCCAGCTCCTGGATCAGATGGGCCTGATGCTCCTGGAAGGCACGGATGCGTTCCTCGCGCAGCATGGTCATGGTCACGAGCACGAACATGCCCGCGGCCGTAAAGGGCACAACGGCGATGAAGGGCAAGAACAGCGCTGTCCCCCACAGCGAGCCGGCGATCACCGCCGCGGCCACGCCATAGGGAGACGAGATGACGAAAGCCTGTTTGGGCGAGCTGCGCAGTTGCGCGAACACCAACAAATAGCCGGAAATCAACAAGGCCATGCCGAGCGGATGGCTGAAGGGGTGACCCGAGAACCACGCCAGCACGGGCGCGACGGCCCAGGCGGCGGTGGTGGCGGTGGCGACGGCGGGGAAGACCAGACCCCAGCCCGAGCCGACGCGCTTGCTGATGCGACGCTCAACCTCGCCGCGCAGGGCACCGGCGGCGACCGTCATGCAGAACCAGACGACGGCGACGACCGGACTCACAACGGCCAGCAGGCCGAGGGCCCAGCTGGCGATGATCATATAGCGGAGATACCGGGTCTGAAGGATCGCGCGCAGGGCCTGTGCGGCCTCGCCCGGCTCCTGTTCCCCAGCGGTCGCGTTTCCAATCCCGTCGGATTCCACCATGCGAACGCCCCCAAATCCCGCAGGAACGCTATGAGGAAGTCTCTAAGACGAGGTGAACAGTGACGTCCGCATGGCGAACGCCGTTCTGCGTCCTTATCCAGGCCCGCCGCCCGCGACCTCGACCGGCGTCAGCGCCCGGATCGACAAGGCGTGCACCGGTCCGGCCAGTTCGTCGCGCAACAGGCCGTTGACGATGCGCTGACGTTCAACCCGGCCACGGCCCTCGAAGGCGGCCGAGACGACCGTCAGATTGAAATGACTCTCGCCACCGGGCCGGCCATCCATGCCCCCCTCGTGATGGTGTCCGGCGTGCCGCGCGCTGTCGTCCTCGATCTCAAGACGCTCCGGAAAGAGGCCCGCCGTCAGTTTTTCGCGAATAATCGCCGCGATCGGGCCCTGCGTCATGGTTGCGTCCTTGTTGGTGACCAATTCAGCCCTACAGTTGGTTCGATGTCATCTGCCTTTCAATACACGCCGCGCTTCAAGGATATGCGGATCAAGCCGCCCCGCCCCGAAGAGGAGGCGGCGGCAGCCGACGTCCTGCACCTGAAGCCCGGCGAAAAGTCTTGCCACTGGCCGGACTGCCGACAGGCGGCCACGGCCAAGGCGCCCAAGTCGCGCGAGCGGCTGAACGACTTCTATGATTTCTGCCAGCGCCATGCGGGCGAGTACAACAAGGGCTGGAATTTCTATGCCGGCATGAGCGACGGCGAAGTCCGCGCGGCCAAGGAAAACGAGGCCATGACCGGTGGCCGCCCGACCTGGGAAATGAAGGCGGGCAAGAACAGCCGCGAAGCCGCCGCCTTCGCGGCCAGGATGGGCAAGGCCAATACCAAGGGCACCGGCGGCATGCACGACAGCTTCGGCTTGTTCGGCCGTCGCATGAAGGAACAGGTCGGTCCCGCGGGAGAGGACAACCTGCGCCTCGGCAAGCTCGAGCGCGCGGCGCTGACCGACCTCGATCTGGACGCCCGCACCGACAAGGCGGGCATCAAGGCCCGCTATCACGAGATGCTGAAACGCTTCCACCCCGACCTGAACCAGGGCGATCGCGGCGCCGAGGCCAAGTTGCAGAGTGTCATCAAAGCCTACAAGACGCTGAAGAAGGCGGGGCTGGCATAATCCGGGTGCCCGCCTTCGGGGCTCCCCAAGCATACACGGCACCCTTTCAAGACCACCGTCGAAACGCGCGGGGTTTAAGTGTCATCCGCCCTGCGCTAATCGCACATCCATGACCTCCCTCGCCGACTCTGCTCCCGGGGCCTCCTCCGATCCCCTGCTGACCCTCGAACCCCATCGCCACGCCACGGTGCGCGAGATCTTCGACGTCGATTCCGACATGACCGTGCCGGTCTTCACCGCGCGCGACAGCCATGTGCCCGAGATCGACGAGGCCTATCGCTTCGACCCGCAGACGACGCTCGCCATCTGCGCCGGCTTCGCCCACGACCGCCGCGTCATGGTCCAGGGCTATCACGGCACCGGCAAGTCGACGCATATCGAACAGGTCGCCGCGCGGCTGAACTGGCCGATGGTGCGGGTAAACCTCGACAGCCACGTCAGCCGCATCGACCTGGTCGGCAAGGACGCCATCGTCCTCAAGGACGGCAAACAGATCACCGAATTCCGCGAGGGCATGCTGCCCTGGGCCATCCAGCGCCCGATCGCCCTGTGTTTCGACGAATATGACGCAGGCCGCCCCGATGTGATGTTCGTGATCCAGCGCGTGCTGGAGGCGCAAGGCCGCCTGACCCTGCTGGACCAGAACCGGGTCATCCGGCCAAACCCGTTCTTCCGCCTGTTCGCGACCACCAACACCATCGGCCTGGGCGACACCTCGGGCCTGTATCACGGCACCCAGCAGATCAATCAGGGTCAGATGGACCGCTGGAACATCGTCACCACGCTCAACTACCTCGACCACGACGTCGAGGCCGAGATCGTCACCGCCAAGGCTCCCGAGTGGAACACCGCCGAGGGCAAGCGCGCCATCGCCGCCATGGTCCGCGTCGCCGACATGACGAGGAACGCCTTCATGAACGGCGACATCTCGACCGTCATGAGCCCCCGAACCGTCATCACCTGGGCCCAGAACGCGACGATCTTCGCGGGGGATGTGGGGTTGGCGTTCCGGCTGACGTTCCTGAACAAATGCGACGAGCTGGAGCGGCCGACGATCGCGGAGTTCTACCAGCGGGCGTTCGGGGAGGATTTGCCGGAGGCGGCGACGCGGGTGAAGGTGGGGTGAGCGGCATTCCCTTCTCCCCTCGCGGGAGAAGGGTGCTTTGGACACCTTGCCGCAGGAACTCCCGCTCCCGATATGCACTATCTGAGGAGGCCTCCCCGCGCCTTTCCAAGCCAAGGATTTCCCCATGACCGACCCACGCATCGACGGTGCCGCCGACACCCTGACCGGCAACACCCAGTCCGGCCTCGGCCGTATGACGGGCGACGCCAAGCTGCAATTCGACGGCAAGTTCAACGAAGTGAAGGGCCAGGCGCGCGACGCCTATGGCCGGGTCATCGACGGGCTCGACGGTCTGGTCGCCAAGGCCCCGGCCCAGTATCAGGACAATGCCCGTCGGGGTCTGGACTTCGCCCGCCGCAAGCCGCTGCTGACCACCGGCATCGTCGCCGGTCTGGCCGTGCTGATCAGCGGCATGGGTCGCCGCCGCTAGAGCGAAATCGGTCTTGATGGACGCAGTGCATCAAGGCTCAGATTTCTCTCCAGCATGATTCTGGACCATTTTTTGGATTCAGGTCGATTCGACCTGAAGCAAAAGTGGTCTAGGGTCTTCCACCTTGTCGACAAAGTAAAAGGCCCGGGCAGCGATGCCCGGGCCTTCTGCGTTTCAGCGGGTCGCGGGTCTAGTCGACCACCTGGTCCGCCGCCCGCGAGGCCTTGACCTGGGCGGGGCTGGACGGCGCGACCTCGAAGTCGATCTTGCCGTCCTTCAGCGCCACCTTGACATGGCCGCCGCGCGTCAGCCGTCCGAACAGGATGTCGTCGGCCAGCGGCTTCTTGATATGCTCCTGGATGGTCCGGGCCAGCGGGCGCGCGCCATACAGTTCGTCGAAGCCGTTCTTGGCCAGCCAGTCGGCGGCCTCGTCGGTCAGTTCGATGGTGATGTTGCGGTCCGCCAGCTGGACTTCCAGCTGCAGGATGAATTTGGTCACCACCGACTTGATCGTGTCGGCGTCCAGCGCCTTGAAGGCGACGATGGCGTCCAGACGGTTGCGGAACTCGGGCGCGAACAGGCGCTGGATGGCCTTGTCGTCCTCGCCCTCGACCTTACCCCGGCCGAAGCCGATCGAGGCGCGGGCGTTGTCGGCGGCCCCGGCATTGGTGGTCATGATCAGGATGGTGTTCCTGAAATCGACCTTCTTGCCGACCGCGTCGGTCAGCATGCCGTTGTCCATCACCTGCAGCAGGATGTTGTAGACGTCGGGGTGGGCCTTCTCGATCTCGTCCAGCAGGACCACGGCGTGGGGATGCTGGTCGACGGCGTCGGTGAGCAGGCCCCCCTGGTCATGGCCGACATAGCCCGGAGGCGCGCCGATCAACCGGCTGACGGTGTGCCGCTCCATGTATTCGCTCATGTCAAAGCGCAGCATCTCGATGCCGAGCGTCGACGCCAGTTGCTTGGCCACCTCGGTCTTGCCGACCCCGGTCGGGCCGCTGAACAGGAAGGCACCGATGGGCTTGGACGAATCGCGCAGCCCCGCGCGGGCCAGTTTCATGGCCGCCGAGACCTGTTCGATGGCCGACGACTGGCCGAAGACGACCCGGTTCAGATCGGCTTCCAGCGCGCGCAGCCCCTCGGTGTCGGATTTGGAGACCGATTTGGCCGGAATGCGGGCCATGCGGGCGATGACGACCTCGACCTCCTTCTGGCCGATGACCTTCTTGCGCTTGGACTCGGGCAGCAACATCTGGCTGGCGCCCGCTTCGTCGATGACGTCGATCGCCTTGTCCGGCAGTTTGCGGTCGGTCATGTAGCGGGCCGACAGCTCGACCGCCGTGCGCAGGGCCGCGTCGGTGTAGCGCAGTTTGTGGTGGCCTTCGTACGAGGTCTTGAGACCTTTCAGGATCTTGATCGTGTCCTCGACCGTCGGCTCATTGACGTCGATCTTCTGGAAGCGACGGGCCAGGGCCCGGTCCTTCTCGAAATGCTGGCGGTATTCCTTGTAGGTGGTCGAGCCCATGCAGCGCAGGCTGCCCGAGGCCAGCGCCGGCTTGAGCAGGTTGGAGGCGTCCATGGCCCCGCCCGAAGTCGCGCCGGCGCCGATCACCGTATGAATTTCGTCGATGAAGAGGATGGCGTTGTCGTGCGTCTCCAGCTCCTTGACGACCTGTTTCAGCCGCTCCTCGAAGTCGCCGCGATAGCGGGTACCGGCCAGCAGCGCCCCCATGTCGAGGCTGTAGATTGTGGCGCCTTCCAGCACCTCCGGGACTTCGTGGTTGACGATCTTGCGGGCCAGGCCCTCGGCGATGGCGGTCTTGCCGACGCCGGGGTCGCCGACCAGCAGCGGGTTGTTCTTGGTCCGGCGGCACAGGATCTGGATGGCCCGCTCGACCTCGGCGTGACGGCCGATCAGGGGGTCGATCTTGCCCTTGCGCGACTTCTCGTTG
>NZ_JBDNHO010000083.1:0-2833 GCF_041688735.1 Brevundimonas sp. | reverse complement strand
CGGAAGGCGTGTCGGCCGGCGCGCCCGACTGGATGCTGTTCGCGCCACGCGAAGGGCGCGCCGGACTCGCGCTGGAGTTTAAGAGCGCCACGGGCCGCGTGTCGCCTGCCCAGGCGGGATGGCATGCGGCGTTGCGTCAAGAGGCGTGGACCGTGCATATTGTAAAGAGCGCCGCCGCCGCGTGGGAGGCGGTCACCGATTATCTGGGCATACGCGCATGAGCACACCTACCGCACTACATATGCCGGTCGCCGTCGCGGCGCGGTTGATCGGCGTGTCTCGGGCGCGCGTGTATCAGCGCATCAGCGGCAAGGCGGGCACCTGGACCGCCGGGGCGCCGCTCGCGGCCACGATCGGGAAGAGCGGGAGCAAGGGCGCACGGAACGGCCGGCAGTTGCGCGTGAGCCTGAGCGACGCGCTCGCCTGGCGCGCTGAACGCGAAGGGAAAGGGCACCCGGTCGGCGCGTGGGACCACGCTGCCGGACCCAGCCCAGCCGCGCCGCCCGCTGCCGTGCCGGCGCAGTCCGTGGGGCTGCCGAGCATGAGGCCGTTCTGATGGCGACCGGCACGGGCTACCTCGTCAAGATGGTGGCGATCGGGACGGTCGTGCCTTACGTCCGAAACCCGCGCAAAAACACGGCCGCGATCGCCAAAGTCGCGTCCTCGTTGCGCGAGTTCGGATGGCGGCAGCCGATCGTGTGTGACGAGGCGTTGACCGTGATCGCCGGCCATACGCGGCTTGAGGCGGCGCGGTCGCTGGGCATGGCCGAGGTGCCGGTGCATATCGCGATCGGCCTCACGGCGACGCAGGTCAAAGCCTACCGTCTGGCGGACAATCGCGTCGGGGCGGAAGCTGAATGGGACAACGACCTGCTCGCGCTGGAGCTGGCCGAGTTGAAAGTAGACGGGTTCGACTTGGCGCTGACGGGATTTGACGCCGACGAATTGACGGCCATGTTCAACTTGCAGGTCGGTGACATCGTGGAAACGCCAGAGGCTGACGCGCCGGCTGTCGCCGTCACGCAAATCGGCGACGTGTGGGTGATGGGCGGCGGCCGCCTTGTCTGCGGGGATTCGACAGACGCCGGCGTAGTGGCGCGGGCAGTCGACGGGCGCACGGTCGGCGCCCTCGTGTTCGATCCGCCGTTTGAGGATGCCGCGCTGATCGAGCGGTTTGATGTCGCGGGCTACGACGCGGACAATGTGTTTGTGTTTGGAGATTGTATGTACGCCACGGCGCGCGCGATCAACGCCGGCATCCCGTGGCGGTTTGGGTTTATCTGGGATGGCGTCACGCGCTGGATCGTACCAGGCAGGCCGCTGCTGGCGCATAAGACGTGCGACTGGTTTAGTGCAGACGGCGCGTACGATTACGAATGTGTGAAAGACGGTCGAGATGGCGAAACAAAGCAGCAAAAAGGCACCAACGCGCGCGGGGATTATATGCTGGAGGCTGACCCGCGCGGGAAGTCGCTCGCGTCAGTATTTAGAAGTCCTGTCACAGCCGAAGGACACGGGGCGGCGCATTCCAAGCCGGTGTTGTGGACGGCTATGCTGTTAGGCAACTGTTCCGCAGGATTAATTCTTGACGTCTTCGCTGGGTCGGGGACGACACTGCTGGCCGCACATCAGATCCGGCGCCAGTGGGCAGGGGTTGAGTTATCGCCCGCGTATTGTGACGTGATCGTGGACCGGTGGCAATTACTTACTGGTGAGACTGCCGTACACTATCCGGCGCAGATGGGCGCGGCGGCACCGTGACGAAGACGCCAACGCCGGTTAAGCGCACGCGCCCCGGCGCGCAGGCCACCATCGACCTCAAGGTCGTCGAGGGCATGGCGGGCGTCGGCGCGACCAACGTCGAGATCGCCGACTTCCTCGGGCTCAACGAGGGCACGATCCGCAAGCGGTGCGGCGATACGCTGACCAAAGCGCGCGCGTCGCTGAAGACGCGGCTGCGACAGGCGCAGCTCAAGGCGGCGCTCGGCGGCAATCCGGCGCTGCTCATCTGGCTCGGGAAGCAGATGCTCGGGCAGTCCGATCAGTCAAAGCTGGACCTCACGAGCGCCGGCCATCAGATCGTGACGCCGCCCATTCTGTGGTCGGACCAGATCCCGAGCGAGTGAGTGCGACGGCGGGCGTGCTGCCGGCGCCGGTGGTGCTGCGCGCGCCCTATCGCCCGCTCTTTGACGCGGACCCGGTCTGGCGCTATGCGCTGCTGACGGGCGGGCGCGGATCTGGCAAGTCGTTCCACCTGTCGGCGTTCCTGCTGAACCTGACGTATGCGCCAGGGCACGTCATCCTGTTCACGCGCTACACGATGGAAAGCGCGTCGGCGTCGATCATCCCGGAGTTCGTGGACAAGATCGACCTGCTCGGCAAGGCGGCCGACTTCGACGTGACGCGCGCCGAGATCGTCAACCGGCTGACGGGGTCGCGCATCCTGTTCCGCGGCATCAAGACGAGCAGCGGGAACCAGACGGCGAAGCTGAAAAGCATCCAAGGGGTGACGACCTGGGTGCTCGATGAAGCGGAAGAGCTCGTGGACCGGAAGACGTTTGAGACGATCGACGACTCGATCCGCGCCGTCGGGCAAGTCAACCGGGTTATCCTGTCGCTGAATCCGTCGACGGTCGATCACTTCCTCTACGCGATGTTCATCGAGACGCGCCGGGCGGACACGCTGTACATCCACACGACGTGGCAGGATAATCGCGCGAACCTGAGCCAGTCGTTCCTGCAGAAAGTGATCCAGACGCAGACGGACAACCCGCCGCGGTACGCGCATATCTACGGCGGGTCGTGGCTGAAGGAGTCGGTCGGGCTGCTGTGG
>NZ_JBDNHO010000082.1:0-11536 GCF_041688735.1 Brevundimonas sp. | reverse complement strand
TGGCTCAGCAGCAGATCGAGCCCGCCGAAGTGATCGCTTGGTCCCTCTGGCGAAGAGCCCACCAAGCAGCCGCACGACGCGCCCACATCAAAACCAGACTGCAACTGTAATGCTAGATCGATTTCGGTTTGGGCGTGATCGCGTCCAGACCCGGATTTCGATCGAGGCTCCAGGCTGGGACGTGAGCATCACCCGGGCAGAACCGGCCCCGGGGCAGCAGGTCTGTCCCGGTTGCTTCGGGGCTCAGCCAGCTGGCGTTCGGGCGGCCAGCAGCAGCGACCGAAGCGTATGCTCCATCACCCGTCTGGCCTCGACCACGGTCAACTGCTGGTCGCGGCGCATTCCGATCCATGTTGGCCAGGATGAGGCCAGGACCATGGAGCGCAGGAACAGTTCCCGATCGGCTTCGGCCGCCTGGTTCAACGACGCCGTGAAGACGGTGTTCAGGTAATTGCGGTGGGTGCCTTCATCCTCGCGCAGCATCCGGTCGATCACAGGTTTCACAGCCCGCATGGATCGAGCGACGTCCCGCACCGGGCTCACATATTCCCACAGCCTGCCCAGTCTCTGCGCCACTGCAGTAATCAGCTCGGGTTCGGGCAGGCCGCTGATGTCGCGTGAATGAAACCGGGCGAAGACCTCTTCGCGCTGCAATTGGGTCGCCGCGATGATCAGCTCATTGGTGTCGGCGAAAAGCCGGAATACGGAGCGCCGGGACACATTGGCCCGGTCGGCGACCGCGTCCATCGTCGGCATCTGACGTGTCTCGCGAACCAGGTCGAGCAGTGCCCGGGCGACCGCAGAGCGGCTGCGCTGACTGCGGATGCGCCGGCCGTCGACAACAGGCTGTTCGTCCGCGCTTTCCAGCAAAAGAATGCTCCAAATATTGACATCCGGAATGCCAAAACATTACGCATCCGAAGTGGCTATTCCAGCCACCTTAACCTGTTTTATTTCCATACCGGAGGAACGTGACATGACGCTAGACGAAATCACCTCGGAGATCCGGGGCCGCGTCGCGGCCAACGGTGGCATCAAGGGCAAGACGGTGAAGTTCCATTTCGGCGACGATGGAGCCATCCGGATCGACTCCCGGGGCGACGAAGTGGTGGTCGACAATGAAGACGGTGCGGCCGACTGCACAGTCAAGATCTCGCAAGGCGACTTCCTCGAAATGGCCGCCGGCCGTCTGAACCCGACGGCGGGCTTCATGTCTGGCAAGATCAAGATTGAGGGCGACATGGGCCTGGCCATGCAGCTGGGCAATATCCTGAACTAGAGAACAGCCGGGCCGGTCGCTCAGCTCGGGGGACCGGCCCACACCTCGCGGTTCCCAATCCGCTCAATGCGTCGGCGCGCCTTGAGCTCGAGCCAGTGGGCCAGTCCCAGCGGCGCGAGATAGGCCCGTACGGACTCGCGCCCGGCCGGTTCCAGTCGGTCAAAGGCGTCGGTCACCGACTGCAGTTTGAAGACACTGAAGGCCCTCAGGGCGGTCGTGACAGGCGTCCCCATCAGATCGAAAGTCAGCTGCCCCTTGGGACGACGGCTCCGGTCTTCTGACTGCAGGAGCTCACCGGCAGCGAGATCTGGATGGTCGGCCAGCCAACGGTCCAGCGCTTCGACCTGGGCCGTCAGTTCGGCACCGTAGATCCCGGCCACGGCCGCGCAGACCGGACCCAAGGTCTCGGCCAGGCTGTCGTCCGCGGCATAGGCCGGATCCATATCGGCGAACTCCGGCATATCGGCATCGGCCGCATTCATCCGCTCGACCCAGCGCAAGACGAAATAGGCCCGCCGCCGCATCTGATCGGCCGGGTAGGGGTCACGTCCCAGATGGGCATAGAAGGACGACAGCAGGCCAAAATCGCCGATGCTGGGCACCCCGCCCAGCAGGTATGGCGACCGACGGAAATGCTGGTCGAGAGCGGCCAGCAGGGTCTCATAGGCCTGTTCTATGGCGGGGATGGTCTCGGCCGTTACACCCAGGACGGGCAGGTAGCCCCCCATTTTCGCCATCGGTGCTTCGGCGATCATCGGGACCTGCGACGGATCGGCAGAGGGCGCGATTCCGGCGGCGAACCCGGCCTGGATAAATGCGTAGTTCTGTGCGGGAAAGCTCCAGCGATAGTGCATGCCGGTCCGGATCATGCCCTCATCACCGAACAGTTCGAAAATACGGGCGATGACCGACTGTCGGGGGCCGGTCGGATAGATCGAGACGGCGGCCGGAAAGGCCTGTTCGACGTGATCGAGAATATCGGCCGTATCCTGGATGATGGTGCCGTCGGGCGTCTCCAGGACCGGGATCATGAACCGGCCCAATGCCGGCGCGATGGTGCCGCCAAACCGCGGGTCATTGACCAGCCTTTCCTGGAACGGAACGCCGCGCTTGCGCAGGTGGGCCCGGGCCTTGCCGGTAAACATGGATACCGGCATGCCGTAGAGAAGATAGGGTGTGCTCATGGCTGTACCTCGTCAGCGGATTGGGCGGCCCTGGCGGTCACTCAGACCGGGGGCAGGGACGAATTCGGGGAAGACCGGCCCTGACAGCAGCCGAACGGCAGCCGCGCCGAGCAGGTCGGTCAAAGTGTTCCGGGCGGATGGGGGCAGGGCAGAGAAGGCGTGCTGCAGGCGTGACAGCCGTCCAGCCCGGTAGGGGTTGGTCGAATAGCGAATGTCGTTGTTGCCGAGCCGGTATCGAACCTGGCCCGCGCCGGCTGCGCAGGCGGCGGCATTCGCCATGAGCTCGGGCAGGCAACGCTCCACGATCAGGCTGATGACACCGCCCAGATCGTCAGTCATCGACGTCACTGACCGTGCGTCGGCTCCCCCGGTTCCGTTCAGCGCCCACAGTCGCGTGACCCAGGCTGCGACGGACGGTGCCCGCGCCCGCATGATCCGGCCGGGCGTCGGGTCGCAGTGAAAATGGCGGAACATCGGACCGAACAGCCCGATATCAGCACGTGTCGGCGCATCGCCCATGACCCAGTCCCGTCGGCTGAGGACAGGCTCAAGGGCATCCAGCAGATCGAGATAGTCCGCCTCGATCGCGGCCCGGTTCGCCGATGTCACGCCCTCGCCTCGCAGATAGTGGGCGCGCTGCCGCCACAGGATCGGCAGGCGTTTCAGGGCCGCCGGGCCGGGGATGTCCCGCAGCATGCCGCGCGCCAGGCGCGCGCTCATCAGACGCGCATCGTCGGCGAAAGCCCATCGGTAGTAGAGTGCCGGTCGCCAGAGGTGCTCGTCGGCAAAGGTCTCTATCAGTCCGGATATGAACCCACAGACCGGGTCTGAAGGGGTCAGGGCGGGTTCCGGCCATTCGGTCTCGAGGGCGTCGATGATCCGGACCGTATCCGTCATCCAGCGTCCGTCCGGCATTTCCAGCTGCGGCATCTGCTGCACGCCGGTGTGGCGCGCCAGCCGGCGGAAGCTGCCGACGCTGATCTCACACAGTCGATAGGGCAGGCCCTTGGCGCGCAGATAGCCTTCCAGCTTGCCCGTAAAATACGACAGATCCAGCCCATGCACGACCAGCATTGTAACACTCCGGCCAGATCGATTGACGGGCCTCCCTGCCACCATCATTATGGCAGCCTGAATGCCAATAGTAGACAGTTCCAACCCTGCAGCGGAGGTTAATTTGCACGAAGATCTGGCGGGGTCGGGCTTGTATCAGCTCAAGGGGGCGATCGGATCACCCTATTCGATGAAGATGCGCGCGGTCCTCCGGTATCGGCGAATTCCGTTTGTCTGGCAGGGTGGTTTGGTCGGGTTCATGGCCGCACAGGCGATGAAGGCCAAGGTGGCGCCCGTGCTCGTCACCCCGGAGGGCGAGGCCTGGAATGACTCCACAGGACTGATCCAGCGACTTGAGGCCTGGCATCCGGGCGGGCGCAGTCTTGTCCCGACGGATCCGGCGGTGGCCTTCCTGTCGCTGCTGCTCGAGGATATGGCGGACGAGTGGCTGTCCAAGGCCATGTATCTCTACCGCTGGGCCCGGCCGGTGGACCAGGAACAGATGAGCCGCTGGCTTGCGTTTGACGCCGTTCGGGGGGGCGGGGTTGATGCCATTGTCCAACAGGCTGCGGTCTGGCGGGACCGTCAGGTCGGGCGCCGCGATCTCGTGGGTGCCGGCGAGGCGGCCCAGCCGGTCATCGAAGCCTCGGCCGCCAGGATCATGTCCGCCCTGAACCAGCGGGTGGTCGAGCGGGGCTTCCTGTTTGGCGACCGCCCGAGTGCGGCGGACATGGCCTTCTACGGTCAGCTGACCCAGCTCGCCACCGACCCGACGCCCCAGGCGCTCATGCGGGAGCTGTATCCGTGGCTGTTCCGCTGGGTACAGATTTCCGATGACCTGTCGGGCGAGGTCGAGGGCCAGTGGGACGAGGACGTCGACTCGCCGGCGCTGAGGGCCCTGCTCGTCGAATGCTCGACACACTACCTGCCCTGTCTCACGGCCAATGCCACCGCCCTGCGCTCGGGGCAGGCGACGTTCCGCTACCGGGCAGGAGGCGTTGAGTTGTCGCAGCCCACGGATCGCTATCAGGCCAAATGCCTGCAGGCGGTCCTTACGGCCTTCGCGGGCCTGGACCACGAAGCGCGCGCGCGGCTCGAGCCTGTTCTTGTAGAAACCGGGTGTTACTCGCTGCTCACCAGCGACGGATCCGAAGGAGTTGCGGCATGACTGATCGGGACCCGAAGAAATGGTCATTCCGCCAGCTCGATCGCCGGTCGCTGTTGATCGGAACGGCGGCCGGGACCGCGGCAGCGGCCGGTGGTGCCCTGGCGATCGGAGCGATCCGCGAGGCCACAGCGCCCTATATCACCCCCGCAGCATTGCCTGACGGAGCGGCCGCGCGGGTGCGAGAATCCTTCCGGGATTCACGCCCGTCCTATTCCGGTGAGCCGACGGCCCCTCAGGGCGCGCCGAACATCATCACGATCGTTCTGGATGACGTCGGTTTCGCCGATCTGGGCTGTTACGGCAGCGAGATCCGGACACCGGCGTTCGACGCCCTGGCCGGGGCGGGCGTGCGATATTCCAATTTCCGCACCTGCGCCATGTGTTCGCCGACCCGGGCAGCGCTGCTCACGGGGCTTAATTCCCATTCTGCCGGCATGGGCTGGCTGGCGGATATCGACGCCGGCTATCCGGGCTATCGCGGCGACCTGACACGCGAGGCCGCGACCATGCCCGAGATCCTGCGCGATGCCGGCTGGTCGACCTTCCTGGTCGGCAAATGGCATGTCAATAATTCGAGCAGCAGCGGCCCCAACGGGCCCTATCACAACTGGCCGACCTCGCGCGGCTTTGAGCGCGCCTACTGGTTCCAGGGCCATTCAACCGACTATTTCAAACCCTCGACCCTGCACGACGGTGTGACACCGGTCGAACCGCCCGTCGCGGACGACTACTATGTCTGTGACGATCTGACCGACCGGGCGATCAGCTATATCCGCACGCAGAAGGCCCTGTCGCCGGACAAGCCCTTCCATCTCCAGTTGGCCTTCCCCGGCGCCCATTCGCCGCTCCAAGCGCGGGGACGCGAGCGCGACGCCTACAAGGGGCAGTATGACATCGGCTGGGATGCGGTCCGTGCGGCCCGGCTGGAGCGGCAGAAGGCAATGGGTCTGTCGCCGGCGACGACCAGCCTGCCGCCCCTGTCCTTCGGCACCCGACCCTGGGCCGAGCTGAGCGCCGTCGAGCGGCGGGTCTTTGCCCGCTACATGGAGGTGTATGCCGCCATGATCACCAATATGGACCGTAATGTCGGGCGGCTGATGGAGACCCTGCGGGACCTCGGTCAGGCCGATAACACCCTGGTACTGGTCATGTCGGACAATGGAGGGTCCGGCGAAGGAACCCCCGAGGGATCGCCCAACGTCTTCGCACCTGCGTTCGGTCGGCCGGTGCCGGTCGAGATGGCCGCCGAACTCTATGATGTTATGGGCGAGGACGCGACCTTCCCCCATTACCCGATGGCCTGGGCCTGTGTCTCGAACACGCCATTCCGCCTCTACAAGCAGTATGCCCACCTGGGTGGCGTCGCCGACCCCCTGATCGTGTCCTGGCCGCGCCGGATCCGCGACAAGGGCCGGGTGCGGGAAAAGTTTGTCCACGTCGTCGACGTCATGCCGACCCTGCTTGAAGCGGCCGGCGTGGACCGGCCGGAGACCTATCTCGGTGCCCCTCAAAAGCCGTTGGAGGGGGCCAGTTTCCTGCCCAACCTCCTTTCGGGCCGGGCAAATACGCGGGTCGGACAGTATTACGAACTGGGAGGCAACAGGGCTTATGAGGACGGCCGCTGGCGGCTGGTCTGCCGGCACAAACGCGGTACCCTGCAGGAAGATGATGTCTGGGAACTGTACGACCTCAGCCAGGACTTCAACGAGAGCAGGGACCTCGCGGCGGCCAATCCCGAGGTCGTGCAGCGGCTTCGGGCTGCATGGCAGGCCGATGCCGAGAAATACAACGTATTCCCGCTGGATGACCGCAGCCTCATGCTCAAACTCGTGCAGGACCGCCAGGCCAAGGGTCTTCGGGCTCGCTGGGATTTCCGGCCGCCGGTCGAGCGACTGGGGCCGGATGTGGCCCCGCTCGTCTGTGGTCTCGATCACAAGGTCACCGTTGATCTGACCTGGGCACCGGGACAGGACGGGGTACTGCTGGCCTCCGGATCCAAACATGCCGGCTATGTGCTCTATGTCGAGGACGGACGGCTGACCTATGAATACAGTCTCGTGCCCTGGAGCGAGCGGATCGTCGCCAGCGTCCCGCTGGTGCGGGGCCGGAATACCGTCCGCTATGTCCAGACGATGACGGCCCGCCCGTTTGATGGCCGCGGCATCCTGTTTGTGAACGGTCGCAAGGCCGGCGAGCGGACCTATGAACAGGTCCTGTTCTCGCCGGGCTATGACGGTTTTTCGATCGGTGCCGATTCCGGCAACCAAGTCTCGGCCCGCTATTCGGGTCCGAACCCGTTCGGCGGCACGATCGAGCGGGTCCTGATCGAGGTCGACAACAAGCCGACCAATCCCCTTGAAATCCGTCGCTTCCTCGATCGCATGGGCATGACCGTATGAGCCCAGGGGCAGCGCTCGGGAGCATGGTGGCTATACCCGGTGGTGTCTTCCACCTGGGGTCCGACGACCACTATCCCGAGGAACGCCCGGTGCGTGCGGTCGAGGTACCGGGCTTTGCCATCGACATAGGCCCGGTGACCAACGCAGCTTTTGCCCGGTTTGTCGGGGAGACCGGGTGGGTGACGACCGCTGAACAGCTCGATCCGCCAGGCTCGGCGGTGTTTGTCATGACTCCGGGGGCCGTGGACCTGAGCCGCCCGGAACAGTGGTGGCGGTTCGTCGATGGAACTGCCTGGCACTGTCCGCGCGGCCCTGGATCGTCGATCGCGGGCCGCGAGGATCACCCGGTGGTCCATATCTCTTGCGAGGATGCACGCGCCTATTGCGCCTGGGTCGGCAAGCGCCTGCCGAACGCGCGGGAGTGGGAGGTAGCGGCGCGCGGGGGTCTGGACCAGGCCGACTATGCCTGGGGCGACAGCCTTGTCCCGGGCGGGCGGCTGATGGCCAACATCTGGCGAGGCGCCTTTCCGTGGTGGTCGGAGGATCCCGCACCCGGAACGACCGCGGTCGGAGCCTACCCGGCCAATGGCTATGGACTTTTCGACATGATCGGCAATGTCTGGGAGTGGACTTCCGATCCGTTTGACCGGACACCGACCTGCGGGTGCAGCCAGGGCACCGCCAGCGCGGTCCGGCAGACGCTGAAGGGCGGTTCATACCTCTGTGCGGGTGAATATTGCGCGCGCTATCGACCGGCCGCTAGAACCGGACTGCCCCCCGAAACCTCGACAGGACACATCGGTTTTCGGTGTGCCCAGGATCTGCCTTCCAGCCTGGACGAAGCCCCATGATTTCTCTCTACACCGCTCCGACCCCGAACGGCTGGAAGGCCTCCGTGGCGCTTGAGGAACTGGGCCTGCCCTATCAGGTCCATGCCATCGACCTGCTCTCCGGTGCGCAGCGGGCACCGGACTATCTGGCGATCAACCCCAATGGCCGCATCCCGGCCATTGTCGATCACGACGCCGACGATTTCGCGGTCTTCGAATCCGGCGCGATCCTCATCTACCTTGCTGAAAAGACCGGGCAGCTGATGCCCTCGGACGCCAAGGGGCGCAGTCGCTTGCTCCAGTGGCTGATGTTCCAGATGGGCGGGATCGGCCCGATGATGGGACAGGCCAACGTCTTCCATCGCTATTTCCCCGAAAAAATCCAGGTCGTAATCGATCGCTACCAGGGCGAAAGCGGACGGCTGTTCGGTGTCCTCGATCGGCATCTGGCGGATCATGAATGGCTGGCCGGGGACTATTCCATCGCCGATATCGCCAACTGGTGCTGGGTCAGGACGCACAAATGGTCGGGCGTGAACATCGAACCGTTCGAACACCTTCAGCGTTGGGTTGCCGCCATTGCAGCCCGTCCGGCGGCCCAGGCGGGTATCAAGGTGCCGTTTGACCTCGAGGCCATGATGGCGGCCAGCCGCAGCGGTGCCGAGACCTTCGCCCGCGGGGGGCAAACCCTGGTCAACATGGGTGGGTCCAAGGATTGACCGGCCTGTTTTCCGCGCTTGGGCGCGAGGTTCGCTTCCTTCGCGGGGGTCTGCGCATGCTGGCCCGTATATCCCGTCTCAAACCGGGCACCGGCGTCAATCTTGCCGATGACCTCGAAGGGGCTGTCGACCGTCATGCCGCACGGGTTGCCATCCTGTTCGAGGAAGAGCGCTGGACCTATGCCGACCTCGAGCGCAGAGCCAACCGCTATGCCGCATGGGCGCTGGACCAGGGGTTAAAGCCGGGCGCGACGGTTGCCCTGCTCATGGAGAACCGGCCTGACTATCTGGCGATCTGGTTCGGCATGGCCAAGGCCGGTCTGTCGACGGCGCTGATTAATACCCAGCTGACCGGAGCCGGATTGGCCCATTGTGTGGAAACCGCCGGGGCCGACCATGTCATCGTTGATGCCCCGTTCGCCGAGGCCTGGCGCTCTGCGCGTCGCCATCTGCGGACCGCGACTACGGCCTGGCTGTCGGGCGCGGCGGCCGACGATTTCGCCGATCTCGACTCGGTGCTGCTGAACGCCTCGTCCGCGCGCCCCGACCGGAAGCTGCGCGCCGGCATCCGGGCGGAAGACCTGGTCCTGCTGATCTATACGAGCGGTACGACCGGCTTGCCGAAGGCCGCGCGGATCACCCATCTGCGGATGCTGCTGACCATGCATTCCTTTGCGGCTGCCACCGGATCGACAGCGCGTGATGTCATTTATGCGCCCCTGCCGCTCTATCACACGGTCGGCGGGGTCTGTGCGCCTGGCATCGCCCTGACCGTGGGTGGGGCCATCGGTCTGCGCCGGACGTTCTCGGCCAGCGCCTTCTGGAGCGATTGCGTCCGTTTCGACGCGACCCTGTTCCAGTATATTGGTGAACTCTGCCGCTATCTGCTCAACGCCCCGGCCCACCCGGACGAGCGTCGGCACCGGCTGCGGCTGGTCATCGGCAACGGTCTGCGACCCGACGTTTGGGATCGGTTCCAGGCGCGGTTCGCCATTCCCCGGATCCTCGAATTCTACGGAGCGACCGAGAGCAATCTGACCCTATTCAACCTCGATGGGGGGCCGCATGCGATCGGCAGGGTCCCCTCCTATATGAAGGGTGCGGTCAATGTGGCTCTGATCCGGTTCGACGCCGTTGCGGAATGTTCCGTCCGGGATACCTCCGGCCGGTGCATCCCCTGCGCCGAGGGCGAGGTTGGCGAAGCCATCGCCCGGATTGATCCGGCCAAGGCCGAGATGCGGTTTGAGGGCTATTCCGACGCCGGTGCGACCGAGAGCAAGATTCTCCGCGACGTGTTCGAGCCGGGTGATGCCTGGTTCCGGTCGGGTGACCTCATGCGATCCGACCGGCTCGGCTATTTCTATTTCGTCGACCGTATAGGGGACACGTTCCGCTGGAAGGGCGAGAATGTCTCCACCGCCGAGGTCGCCGGGGTTATCGCCGCCGTGCCGGGCATCCTCGAGGTCAACGTCTATGGCGTGGAGATCCCCGGCTGCAGCGGCCGCACCGGCATGGCCAGTCTGGTCGTGGACGACGCACAGTGCGATCTGGCCCTGGTTCGCGAGGCGGTGCATGCGGGCCTGCCGGGCTACGCCCGGCCGCTGTTTCTGCGCCTGACCCCGGCCATGGAGGTGACCGGCACGTTCAAACAGAAGAAGGCCGAAGCCGTGCGGGAAGGGTTTGACCCCCGCGCCATCGCCGACACCCTGATGTTCGACGACCCCCGCCACGAGGCCTATGTGCGCCTGTCGCCCGAGCTCCATACCGAGATCGTTTCCGGGACCCTGCGGCTATGACCGGTCGGGCGCAACGGGTCGCCATCCTTGCCACCCTCGTCATGGCGGGACTGGGCAGTTGCAGTCCCGCCGCCCGGATCGCTCCGGTAGTCTGCCCGGCGTCCCCCACGACGGATCAACCGGGACAGCTGATCAATGTGCCGGCCGGGCGCTTCCTGATGGGCGACGACGTCTATGAAGATGAGGGTCCGCCACGCTTCGAGACGGTTGCAGCGTTCCGCATCGATGCGACCGAGGTGACCAATGCCCGGTTCGCCCGCTTTGTTGACGAGACCGGCTATCTCACGGTTGCCGAGCGGCCGGTCGATCCGGCGCAGTATCCCGGCATGCCGGCGGCGGCTCTCCAGCCGGGTTCTGCGGTTTTCCGGCTGGGCAGCGAGCGGTTCGATCCCGGCGATCCCGGGACCTGGTGGACCTTCGTTCCCGGTGCATCCTGGCGACATCCCGAAGGACCCGGAAGTGACCTGAACGGCCGAGACTTCCTCCCGGTGGTTCATATCGCCCTGGCCGATGCCCAGGCCTATGCGCAATGGGCCGGGCGTCGCCTGCCGACCGAGATCGAATGGGAATGGGCGGCGCGGTCGGCGGATGCCGCCGCCGGAAATGCCAGTCAGCAACCGTCCGAGGCCAACACCTGGCAGGGCGTTTTTCCGGTCAGGAACACGGGCCGGGATGGCTATGACGGTGCTGCGCCCGTGGGGTGCTTCCAAGCCAACAGCCTGGGAATTCACGACATGATCGGCAATGTCTGGGAATGGACCTCTGATCCGTACCGGCAGAGCCGGTCACGGACGGTCGCACCGGGCGAGCCCGGAGCGGATCCGCGTCAGCCTGGCGTCGCGGTGGGAGTCATCAAGGGCGGCAGTTACCTCTGTGCGCCCAACTATTGCATGCGGTACCGCCCGGGCGCTCGCCAGGCCCAGGACCTGACCCTGGGGGCTTCCCATGTCGGCTTCCGCACGGTCGCAGCGATGCCGTGATCAGGCCCCGGTCTGCACCTCATAGTCCCGCAGCCGGAAACGCCGCAGCCGCTGCCGCAGCCGGCTGGCGCTCCATGGCCAGTTGGTGCTGTTGCGGCCGTTCCTGTCGATTGTCCGCCGTCAGCGCC
>NZ_JBDNHO010000081.1:0-19633 GCF_041688735.1 Brevundimonas sp. | reverse complement strand
CCTCCCCCATCGGGGGAGGAACGCCGCTTCCCCCTGCCCGCGAAGCCGCTTAAACCCACCCCATGCCCAAGCTGACGTCCGCCATCGATCCGCACAGCCCCGCCTTCAAGGCGCTGGACGCCCACAACCGCGCCCTCCGCGACGAGCTTCATGCCAGGGTCGCCAAGGCCGCCCGTGGCGGTTCCGACGCCAGCCGCGACCGCCACGTCTCGCGCGGCAAGCTGCTGCCACGCGACCGGGTCGAGCGGCTGCTGGACCCCGGTTCGCCCTTCCTCGAGATCGGCCAGCTGGCCGCCAACGGCATGTACGGCGACGCCAAAGACCCCGACGGCGCGCCCGGCGCGGGCATGATCTGCGGCGTGGGCCGGGTCTCGGGCCGCGAGGTCATGATCGTCGCCAATGACCCGACGGTGAAGGGCGGCGCCTACTTCCCCCTGACGGTGAAGAAACATCTGCGCGCCCAGGAGATCGCCGAGCAGAACCGCCTGCCATGCGTCTATCTGGTCGATTCCGGCGGGGCCAACCTGCCGCACCAGGCCGAAGTCTTCCCCGACCGCGACCATTTCGGCCGCATCTTCTTCAACCAGGCCCGGATGAGCGCCAAGGCCATCCCCCAGATCACCTGCGTCATGGGCTCCTGCACCGCCGGCGGGGCCTATGTCCCGGCCATGTCGGACGAAAGCGTCATCGTCCGCAATCAGGGCACCATTTTCCTGGCCGGCCCGCCGCTGGTGAAGGCGGCCACCGGCGAGGTCATCTCGGCCGAGGAACTGGGCGGGGCCGAGACCCACGGCCGCAAGTCCGGCGTGGTCGACTATGTCGCTGAAAACGACGAGCACGCGCTGGAGATCGTCCGCACCATCGTCGACAGCCTGAACACCGTGAAGTCGGTCGACATGGACGTGCGAGAACCCCGCGCGCCCGCCTGTGACGCCGAGGAGCTGTACGGCCTGATCCCCGACGACGTCCGCGCCCCCTATGACGTGCGCGAGGTCATCGCCCGGCTGGTCGACGGCTCGGAGTTCGACGAGTTCAAGGCCCTTTACGGCACCACCCTGGTCTGCGGCTTCGCCCGCATCTGGGGCTATCCGGTCGCCATCCTGGCCAACAATGGCGTCCTGTTCTCGGAGAGCGCACTGAAGGGCGCCCACTTCATCGAGCTGGCGTGCAAGCGGAAGATCCCGCTGGTCTTCCTGCAGAACATCTCGGGCTTCATGGTCGGCGGCAAATACGAGGCCGAAGGCATCGCCAAGAACGGCGCCAAACTGGTCACCGCCGTCTCCTCGGCCGAGGTGCCCAAATTCACCATCCTGATCGGCGGCAGTTTCGGCGCCGGCAATTACGGCATGTGCGGCCGCGCCTTCGGCCCCCGCTTCCTGTTCACCTGGCCCAACAGCCGGATCAGCGTCATGGGCGGCGAACAGGCCGCCGCCGTCCTGGCCACCGTCCACCGCGACGCCGACACCTGGACCCCCGAACAGGCCGAGGCCTTCAAGGTCCCGGTGCGCCAGAAATACGAGGACGAGGGCAGTCCCTGGTACGCCACCGCCCGCCTCTGGGACGACGGCGTCATCGACCCGGCCCAGACCCGCGACGTGCTGGGTCTGGCGATCAGCGCCTCGCTGAACGCCCCGATCCCCGAGACGACGTTCGGCGTGTTCCGGATGTAGGTTTTCTGCCTTCTCCCCTTGCGGGAGAAGGTGGCTCGCGAAGCGAGACGGATGAGGGGTCGCAACGGTCGAACCGGCCAAGCGTTCAGGCGCTTGCCCGCCGTACACCGCCCGTGCGACCCCTCATCCGTCAGTCCCGGCTTCGCCGGTCCTGCCACCATCTCCCGCAAGGGGAGAAGGACGTTTCCGGAGTCTCCCATGACCGACCGCACACCCACCGAAGCCGACCTCAACGCCCTCGATGTCACCGACGCCGAGGCCGCAGAGATGAACGCCATCTCGCATCCGCTGCTGGCCGATCCGGCGCCCGACGCCAACGACGATCTGGTCCAGATCGATTCCACCGCCGACGGCACCGTCTTCGTCACCATCAACCGGCCTGAGAAGCGCAACGCCTTCGACGCCCCGACCGTCGCCGCCCTGTTCGAGGCGTTCGAGACCCTGGGCGGGGCCGACAACATCCGCGTCGTCTTCATCCGCGGCGCGGGCGGCACCTTCAGCGCCGGGGCCGACATGGGCTGGATGGCCGACGCCGCCGGCTGGTCCGAGGGCGACAACCGCGACGACGCCATGGGTCTGGCGAAAATGCTCAAGGCCCTGCACGACATCCCGGCCCTGACCTGCGCCATCGTCGAGGGCGCGGCCATGGGCGGCGGGGCCGGCATCGTCGCCGCCTGCGACATGGCCGTGGCCGTCGAGGGCAGCCGCTTCGCCTTCTCCGAAGTCAAGCTGGGCCTGATCCCCGCCACCATCGCCCCCTATGTCGTCGAGGCCATCGGGGCCCGCCGCGCGCGCCAGCTGTTCCTGTCGGCCAACATCTTCGACGCCGACTATGCGGCCCACGCCGGTCTGATCGATCTGGTCCTGCCCGAGGGGTCGGTCGACGAGTTCATCTCCATGCTGACCGACAGCCTGACCGCCAACGCCCCCGGTGCCATGGGCGACGCCAAACGACTGGTGAACCATGTCGCCGGTGAGAAGATCGACCACGGCCTGATGGAAGAGACCGCCAAACGCATCGCCCGCGCCCGCGTCTCGCCCGAGGGTCAGGAGGGCGTCCGCGCCTTCCTCGACAAGCGCAAACCGAAGTGGGCGGAGTGAACGCAGTGGCGAGTGGCGAGTGGCGAGGCAGGAATGATGTGGGGCCTCGACCGCTGGGCCTGACAACTCACCACTCGCCACTCGTCACTCGCCACTCTAAGAAACGCCCATGTTCAAATCCGTCCTGGTCGCCAATCGTGGCGAGATCGCCTGTCGCGTGTTCCGCACCGCCCGCCGCATGGGCCTCCGGACGATTGCCGTCTATTCCGAAGCCGACGCGAAGGCGCTGCATGTGCGCGAGGCCGACGAGGCGGTACTGATCGGCCCCGCCCCGGCGCGCGAATCCTACCTCGACGCCGCGAAAGTGCTGGCGGCGGCGAAGGCGACCGGTGCCGAGGCCATCCACCCCGGCTATGGCTTCCTGTCCGAGAACGCCGACTTCGCCGAGGCCGTGACGGCCGCCGGCCTGGTCTGGATCGGCCCGCCGCCCGCCGCCATCCGCGCCATGGGCCTGAAAGACGCCGCCAAAAAGCTGATGATCGCGGCCGGCGTGCCCGTCACTCCCGGCTATCTGGGCGAGGACCAGTCCGAAGCGACCCTGACCGCCGAGGCCGCCCGCATCGGTTACCCCGTCCTGATCAAGGCGGTCGCCGGCGGCGGCGGCAAGGGCATGAAGCGCGTCGACCGGGCCGAAGATTTCGCCGCTGGCCTGGCCTCGGCCCAGCGCGAGGGGCAGTCGTCCTTCGGCGACCCGCGCGTGCTGATCGAGCGCTACATCACCCGCCCGCGCCACATCGAGGTTCAGGTCTTCGGCGACACCCACGGGACCGTCGTCCATCTCTATGAGCGCGACTGCTCGCTCCAGCGCCGCCATCAGAAGGTCATCGAGGAGGCACCCGCCCCCGGCATGGACGCCGCCACCCGCAAGGCCGTCACCGACGCCGCTATCAAGGCCGCCCGCGCCGTCCACTACGAGGGTGCTGGCACCATCGAGTTCATCGCCGACGCCTCGGACGGTCTCAAGGCCGACCGCATCTGGTTCATGGAGATGAACACCCGGCTCCAGGTCGAACACCCGGTCACCGAGGCCGTCACCGGCGTCGATCTGGTCGAATGGCAGTTCCGCGTCGCCGCCGGCGAGCCCATCCCGCTGAAACAGGCCGACATCCCCCTGAACGGCTGGGCCATGGAGGCCCGGCTTTATGCCGAGGACCCGGCCAACGGGTTTTTGCCCTCGATCGGCAAGCTGGACCACTTCGTCATGCCGGACGACATCCGTGTCGATACGGGGGTCGAACAAGGCGGCGAGGTCAGCCAGTTCTACGACCCCATGATCGCCAAACTGATCGTCCACGCTGCAAGCCGAGAAGAAGCCGCGGCCGCCCTTGCCGACGCCTGCGCCGAAGTCGAAGTCTGGCCCGTCCGGACCAACGCCGGATTTCTCGTGCGTTGTCTCGAGCATCCCCGCTTTGTCTCGGGCGACGTCGACACCGGGTTCATCGCCACGGAAGAGGACGATCTCGCCCGGCCGCCTTTGTCCGACGCCGCTCTGGCAGGCGTCGCGCGCTTTATCCGCGTGACCATGACCGATGGCGCGGGCGATCGCTCCAGCCCCTGGAGCCACTTCGACGACGCCGTGGGTTTCCGCCTGAATGCCGCGCCTTCCCTCGCCCAGACGGTCTTCATCGAGGGCGAGCGTTTCACCGCCGATGAGGCGGACTTCGAGGGCTATTCCGGCTCCATAGTCGCCACGGAGGCCGATGAACTCGTCGCCTTCGAAGACGGCGTGGGCTTCGTGATCAGCAGACGCTCTTCGGCTCAGACCGGCTCCGGCCCCGCCTCCGACGGTTCCCTCCGCGCGCCCATGCCCGGCAAGATCGTCGCCACTCCCGCCAGGCCCGGCGACGTCGTGACCAAGGGCCAGCCCGTCGTGGTGCTGGAAGCCATGAAGATGGAGCACGCCCTCGTCGCCCCCTTCGACGGCGTGGTCGGCGAGATCGGCGTCGCGGTCGGCGATCAGGTCACGGCGGACACGGTGCTGGCGGTGGTCAAGGCCAACGATCAGTGAACTCCGCTCATCCCCGCTTGCGCGGGAATGAGCGGAAAAAAATGGATCGATGCCGGTCCGCCGCGTCCTGTAAGAGAATCCCGTGACCACCCCCACCCTCCACATGATCAAACTCTGCGTCGGCGTGGCCAGGGTCGAGACCCTCGAACGCCGCGTCGGCAAGGGCGACTGGCTGACGGTCCACACCCGGATGACGCCCAAGCGCGCGGCGGAGCTCGAGGACGGTGGCTCCATCTACTGGGTCATGAAGGGTTCGGTCACCTGCCGCATGCCCATTGCCGACATCACGACCAGGGGCGAAGGCAAGGCCGGCATGTGCCACATCCGCCTGCGTCCCGAGGTGGTCCGCACCGCCCCCCAGGCCCGCCGCCCCTTCCAGGGCTGGCGCTATCTGGAGCTCAGGGACGCGCCGATGGACCTGTCGAGCCTGGACGCCGGCGAAGTCCCGGTCGATCTGGCCCGGCGGCTCAGGGAGATGGGGGCGTGGTGAGGAGGCGTGATCAGGGGTTGGTGGTTGGTGATTGCCGGCCTCAAACCCGGCGCTCCCGACGGCAAACCCCGGTGACGGGCCCATCAATCACTAACCCCTAATCACCCCTCGCGACTCGCCATAGGCTCCGCCCATGCCCGCTGTCCGCTCCGACCGGCTTGAAGACGCCCTCGACCGCATTTTCCAGGGCGGCAACACCACGCGCGCCAGCTGGTTCGCCCTGACCGGAGGCGAGACCCTGTTCGCCGAGGGCGACAGCGCCGACACCCTGTATCTGCTGCGCAGCGGCCGTCTGGGCGTGTTCCGCAACGATCCCGACGAGGACCGCCCGGCCCAGTTCGTCGGTGTCATCCGGCCCGGACAGCCCGCCGGCGAGATGGCCATGCTGGCCGGCACTGCCCACACCGCCGACGTGGTCGCCCTGCGCGACTGCGAGGTGCTGGCCCTGCCCCGCGACGCCTTCTTCGAGGCCGCCCGCACCGAACCCGATCTGATGGTCGAGCTGTCGCGGCTGATGATCCAGCGTGCGCGGGACCGCCGGTCCGGCGGCGGCGAACCCAGCGTGTTCGGCTTCATCGCCGCCCGCCCGCGTCCGATCCGGGCCCTTGTCGAACGCATCGCGGCGGCGATCGAAGCCGACGGCTTCACCTGCCAGGTCATCGACCATTCGGCCCTCGCCTCGGCGGCCGAATGGTTCAGCCGGGTCGAGGACGCCCACGACTTCGTCCTTTACGTCGCCGAACAAGACGAGCCCGCCTGGGCCGCCCTGTGCGCGCGCCAGGTCGACCGGGTGTTCGTGGTCGGCAACGGCCTGCTGGCGCCGCCCAACCGGCCCATGCCCCACGCCGGGGTGCTAGACGCCCAGCGGCGGACCGACCTGATCCTGCTGCGCGACCCCCGTATGTCGCGTCCCGCCAATACCGCCGTCTGGCTGGACGCCGTCCAGCCCGGCCGCTGGTTCCAGTGCGTCGAGGGCGACCAGGCCGACGCCGAACGGATGGCGCGGGTCGTGACCGGTTCCGCTGTCGGCGTGGTCCTGTCGGGCGGCGGAGCCCGGGCCTATGCCCACATCGGTGCCCTGAGAGCGCTGAAGGAGGCGCGGGTGCCGATCGACTTCGTCGGCGGCTCGTCGATGGGGGCGGTGATCGCCGCCGGGCCCGCGCTGGGCTGGACGCAGGAAGAACTGGAGGCGCGAATCCGCAAGGCGTTCGTCGAAAGCGATCCGCTGTCGGACCTGACCTTTCCCATGCTGGCCATGACCCGGGCGCGCAAGGTCGACCGGCTGCTGCTCGAAGCCTATGGCGACATCGACATGGCCGATCTGACCCGGCCCTTCTTCGCGGTGTCCACGAACCTGACCAGCGGCCGGATCGAGGTGCACCGGCGCGGACTGATGCGGCGGGCCATCCGGGCCTCGATCGCCATTCCGGGCCTGCTGCCGCCCATCGTCATCGACGGCCAGGTTCTGGTCGACGGCGCCGTGCTGAAGAACCTGCCGACCGAGGTCATGCGCCAGATGAACGGCGGCCCGATCATCGGCATCGACATGTCAGAGGCGCGCGGCGTCGATCCGGAACTGATCGAGCATCCGCCGTCGATCTGGCGGCTGATCGTGACCGGCGCGTGGCGGCGTGGCCCGCCCATCGTCTCGATCCTGATGCGCTCGGCGACCCTGACCACGGATGCGGATATCGAGAGCTCGCGCGCCGCGACCGACATCCTGATCCAGCCGATGCCGGACGGACTGGATATCCGCGACTGGAAGGGCTTCGACGCCGGTGTGGCCTCGGGTTACCAGGCCACCCATGAGGTTATGGCGATGCTGGACCGGCCGGTCACCGCCCTGCGTCGGTGCCAGTCGATCAACGAAGACGCGCAAGCGGGCACAGCCGCGGAAACGGAAATGGCTTCGCTCCGTCCGGACATGCTGGAAAAACTTCGCCGAGGCGCGCGCCGTGGGCGGAAAGAAAAGCCCCGCCGATAGCCGCGTCGTCCCGGAGTGCGAAAAAGGACGTCCAGACCCCCCTCGGGCAGGGCCGGGGATTACGCCCGGAAGTGGGGCGATGGTACCGCCTCTCAGGCTTGAACTGAGGACCTCCGGTTCCACAAACCGGCGCTCTAACCAACTGAGCTAAGGCGGCGCTGTTCGCGCGAGGGGCGGTATCTAGCGGGGTCTTTGGTGGCGATCAAGGGGATTAGGGGCGGGGGTCGAGGGGCGAGGAGCGAAGGCGAAATCAGTCTGCGTCTCGATCCGCCGCCCTATCCCCACGACCCTTCCCCTTCGCCCTCGGCTCAGGCCCAGCCGCGGCTGGCGATATACTGTTCCAGCGCCGCGATGCGGGTCGAATCCGACGGGTGGGTGGACGCGAACTCCGGGTTCGACGTTCGACGTTGCTGCGCCATCAGCCGCCACAGGGCAACGGCTTCGGAAGGCTTGTATCCGGCGCGCTGGAGGTAATCGACGCCGATACGGTCGGCCTCCAGCTCGTGATTGCGCGAGAACGGCAGCAGCACACCCAGCTGGGCACCCAGTCCGCCGATGGCCCCGGCTGCACGGCCGTAATCGCCGGCGGCGCTTTGCACGCCGCTGATGGCCACGCTGGTCAGGGCGGTGGTCGAATAGCGCTCGGCGGCGTGGCGGGCGACGACATGGCCGACCTCATGACCCAGCACTGTGGCCAGCTGGTCGTCGTTGCGAACCAGGGCCAGCAGGCCTGTGGTCACGCCGATCTTGCCCGAGGGCAGAACGAAGGCGTTGGGGCTGTCGCTGACGAAAAGCGCGTACTCCCAGCTCCGGTCCATCAGGCCCGCGGCCTGCACGATCCGCTCTCCGACCCGGCGAATGCGGGCGTTGGCGGCGGCGTCGCGGGATATCGGCTGGGTCCGCAAGGCCTGCGCCCAGGCGGCATCTGACTGTCGCGTCAGGGCGGCGTCGTCGACGATCAGCAACTGGTTGCGGCCCAGCGTCTCGTTATAGGCGCAGGCTGAGGCCGACAGGGCGGCGACGGCGGCGATCGCGGCGGTGGCGAGGCGGTTCATGCTGTTCTCCATGTATGGCTTGACCGCAGAACGCGCGAGGGCGGGAGATCGCTCCATCGCGCATGACAAAACGCCCCGGAGGTTTCCCTCCGGGGCGTTTGTCAGGGTTTGACAGACCTTACTCGGACAGCTGGAACCGCGTCGTCCAGTTGACCCGGGCGCCGACGGCGGCGCCGTCCACGGTCCGTGGCGAAAGCCGGGCGCGACGCGCGCCCGCCAGGGCGGCGGCACCGAAACCGGCGCCGGCGGGGTCTTCCGACACCACGCTACACCCGGTGAGCGAACCGTTGGGGTTCACCAGACAGTTCAGCGTCGCCGAACCGGTCTCGATCCCGCGGGACTGGGCCCGTTCCGGGAACTCGGCCGGCGGACGTTGCTGCCAGCTCGGGTTGGTGATCACCGAAGGCTTCGGCGGCGGCGGCGGCAGTGGAATCGTCACCGGTCCGATGATGCGGCCGGGCGGGATGGTGCTCTCGATCCGATCGGCCTTGGGAGTCGGCGGAACGGGAAGGGGCGGCACCGAGATGCTGGCTGGAACGGGCGCCGGCACACGCACCTGGAGCTTCGGCGGCGGCGCCGATTCGGGCGGCGGCGGCGGGGGCGGCGGGGGCGGGGGCGGGGGTGGAATGGGCTCGATCAACTCCACCTCGATGGATTCGTCCGTATAGCGCACTTCTTTCAGCTTGAACTGTGCGTTGTTGAAATAGAAGGCCAACGCCGCGAACAGCAGGAAGACGCTTACGACGCTGATCAGAAACACGTGGGGCGGCACCCCGAAGAAGCCCTTGGCCTTCGGCGGGTCGTAGAGACTGCGGTGATATTCGACTTCGCTCATGCTTTCACCGCCCCTACTGTGCCGACTGATCTTCGCCGACCAGGGCGACGCTGTAGAAGCCGCTGTCCTGGAGCGAATTCATGACCTGCATGAAGTCACCGTATCGGGTGTTCTGGTCCGCGCGGATGAAGATACGCTCGTCAGAAGGTACCGTGTTGCCGATCAGACCGAGCAGCTCGGAGCCGACCATGTCGATCGGCACCTCGTCATCCCCGATATACGCTTGGGCGTTGCCCTGAATAGAGACGTAGAACGGCTTGGGCGGGTTCGTTTGCGGTGGCGCGACCGCGCGCGGCAGTTTTACCTCCACCGACACGGTGGCGAGCGGGGCCGCCACCATGAAGATGATGAGCAGGACGAGCATGATGTCCACGAACGGCGTAACGTTGATAGCGCTGTTCTGCTCGATGGCGTACTTGCCTCCGCCGCCACCGGAGAGTTTGGCCGCCATAGGTCTTACGCCCCCTTGTCGAGATTACGCGACAGCCCGTTCAACAGCTCGGCGCTGAAGCCCTCCGAACGGGCACCATATGACGCGATGCGGGTGTTGAAATAGTTGTAGAAGATAACCGCCGGGATGGCCGCGAACAGACCGATGCCGGTGGCCAGCAGCGCCTCGGCGATGCCGGGGGCGACGACGGCCAGGTTGGTCGTGTTGGTGTTCGCGATGCCGATGAAGGAGTTCATGATGCCCCAAACGGTGCCGAACAGGCCGATGAACGGTGCGTTCGAACCGGTCGAGGCCAGGAACTGCTGGCCGCCCGAAATCCGCTTACCCAGACCGGCTTGAACCGCGTAGACGGCGGCCTGGGCGCGGCCCAGGGCGGAGACACGATGATCGCCGGTGACCGAGAGACCGGACTGCCGCGACAGTTCGACTTCGTCGGTGGCCGAGGCGGCCATATCGGCCAGCGGATTGCCTTCGAACTCTTCAGAGGTCGCGACCTTGCGCATATCCGCGATGGTGCGGGTCTGGCGGAAGGACTCGAGGAAGTTGTCGGTCTTGCGGTTCAGGGCGCTGAACTCGAACAACTTGATGATGAGAATGACCCACGAGAAGATCGATGCGATGATCAGGCCGATCATCACGATCTTAACGACGATGTCCGCTATCATGAACATGCGCGCGGGGGTGAGGTTTCCGCCGCCGTGGCCGCCTGCTTCGGCTTTTTCAGCCGCGGGAGCGATTTCAGTCGTCGGAGCGGCGACTACGGGGATCGCGGCCGGGGCGGCTGCGACGGTAGCGGCGGCCGGGGCCGCGGTGTCCTGCGCGAGGACCGGCGTTCCGGCCATCAGCACGGCGGCGCCGGCCATGGCCAGGAGGATGTTGGTCTTTTTGAGATCGAGCATAGTTCGCCGGTTCCTGCTTTTTTGGTCTGACCGTGAAACCTTGAGAGACGAACGCAGACGACGACCGCCCCCCCATGAAAATCCTGTCCGCAGCATGGGGAACATGGTGAACCCCGTCTGCGCAACGTCTCCTGACGCTTCCGGTTGCCAGGCGGCTTCCGGGGCGATGTCGATGCGTTGGGAAGGGATTTCCCGCTCGCGCCGACCGGTCGCCAAAACAAAGCGGCAGAGCTCCTTTGACGAACGCTTACAGGAGCGTCAAGTGCACGATGGCGCTTTTCCCCTCTCTGGAGAGCGCGCGCGTCGAATGCCTGGGATGCCAGATCAAAAGCGACGGTTTCATCATGAACGGAAAGGCGATCCGGGACCATCAAGGGGGCGATGGTGCCTGGGGGCGGATTCGAACCACCGACACGCGGATTTTCAATCCGCTGCTCTACCAACTGAGCTACCCAGGCGACGCGTCCGCCCGGCGCTTTCGGATCGGGATGGGGGGCATCCGGGTCCGGAACAGCGCCGTCGAAAGCCGACCGATCCCGAAGGACTGGTCTGGGGAGCGGCGTCTATAGGCGAGCGGGTTTCGGGTGTCCAGCGCCCAGATCAGTCTTCCGGAGACGGGTCCGTCGAGGCTTCGTCGACGCTGTCGGCGATGACGTATCCACCCGTGAACCAGCGCTGCAGATCGACGTCGGCGCAGCGTTTCGAGCAGAACGGCTTGTATTTGGAATCCGCCGGCTGACGGCGGCAGGTGGGACAGGTCGCCATTCGATTCAGCCCTCGTCGATCGTCGCGCCCGACGCCGTCGGGTCCGGCCGCAAACGGGCCCGGGGACCCAGCGCCTCGACCCACGGGGCGGCCAACGTCGCCTCTTCGGGCGGGCACCGCAGGGTCAGATAGGGCGTCGCGGTATTCTGCGCCATCGCCAGCCGCAGCCGTCGAAGCGCCGCCAGCGCCCGCGTTTCCGCGCTGGGTCGGCCGTTCGGCGCATTCAGCCGCTCCTCCAGCGGCGTCCGGCCCCAGGGCAGCGACAGCATCAGCACGCCGAAGCGGTTGACCGGGCCATGGACGATCCGCGGGTCGGCCCCGAACGCCGCCTTCGCCGCGGCCAGAACCATTTCCCCGTCCTGGGCGACGCCGATCAGGTCGATCGCCACCAGCCCGCCCCAGCCCTTCAGCCGGATCAGGCGCGCGGCCTCGAACAGGGCCTCGCGGTTGGCCCGCGCCTTCTCCCTCGCGGCGTCCCGGCCGGTGCCCGCCACATGATCGACGTCCACCGCGACCAGGGCCCGCGTCCGCTCGACCGAAACACGCGCCAGGGCCGTGGCATGAAGACCGCCCGCCGACGTCGCCTCCTCTTCCGCCTCCATCGTCGACCGGATGGCATCGACCCCCGTTCGCGCTTCTACGCCCGGGGCCAGCAGGGCCAGGGCCTCGGCGACGCTCGGCCCGGGTCGCATCATCCGGACCTCGCCGGTCGCGGGTCCTGTGAGGGTCAGCGTCGGCCCCTTGGCCTCGCGCGGTTCGGCCGAGACCTCGACCTCCAGCTTGTCGCCGACGTTCAGGCGGTCGCCCTTGCGCGACGCCAGAAAGCCGGGCTCGCCGCCGCCCAGATCGACGAAGGCCCCGCGCATCCCGGCGTCGATCCGCGTCACCCGTCCCACCGACCGCGCGCCCAGACGATGCGTGGCGCGGTCACTCTCTCTGTGCAGGATCAGGGTCTCCCAGCGGCCGTCGCGCGCTATGGCACCCCGCGTCTCGCCCGGCATGGCATCCAGAAAGACTTCGGGGCCGCTCACCCGGCGCGCCAGCCGGCCCCGGCCAGCAGATTGACCGATTCCGGCAACGGCAATCCCATCACCGCCGGATAGCTGCCGACCAGACGCGTGACGAAGGCCCCTGCCCGCCCCTGGATGCCGTAGCCGCCCGCCTTGCCGCGCCATTCGCCCGAGGCGACATAGGCGGCGATCTCGGCATCGGACAGAACCTTGAACGACACGCGGGTGTCGACCACCCGCCAGGTCAACCTGCCCTCGGCGACCACCGCCACGCCGGTGAAGACCCGGTGGTTGCGGCCCGACAGCAGTTTCAGGAAACGGACCGCCTCGGCCTCGTCCACCGCCTTCTCGAGCAGGCGGCGGCCGACGGCCACGACAGTGTCGGCCGCCAGCACCACGGCGTCCGGCGACCGTTCCGCCACCGCCCGGGCCTTGCTCATGGCCAGACGCGCGGCCAGACGCGGCGGCGTCTCGTCCTTCAGCGGGGTCTCGTCGATATCGGCGGGATCGACCCGGTCGGGGGTGATCCCGACCAGCGCCAGCAGTTCGATGCGGCGCGGGCTGGCCGACGCCAGCACCAGTTCAGGACGGCTCACGCGAGCCCGTCCTCACTTGAAGCGATAGGTGATGCGGCCCTTGGACAGGTCGTAGGGCGTCATCTCGACCAGAACCTTGTCGCCGGCCAGCACGCGGATGCGGTTCTTGCGCATCTTTCCGGCGGTGTGGGCAATGATCTCGTGGTCGTTCTCGAGCGTCACGCGGAAGGTGGCGTTGGGCAGCAGTTCGCTGACGATGCCGGGAAACTCGAGCAGTTCTTCCTTAGCCATGCGGCCTCTCGCGCCCTGCGAATACAAGTCTGAACGCGCGCCGGGCGAAAGCGCGCGTCGTTGAGGAGCGGCCTAATGCCTGAAAATCTCGGGATAGTCGAGCATTCCTCCCCCATCGGGGGAGGGGGACCGCGCGCAGCGTGGTGGAGGGGGTTCACTCCAGACGCCGCTTTTTGTGGTCGGCCCCCTCCACCGCTTCGCGGTCCCCCTCCCCCGGTGGTGGAGGAATGGATTTCACCCCCGCCGGTACAGCGCCGTCACCAGGGTGAACAGCCTGCGCGCCGTCTCGTGGTCGATGGCGATCTTGCCGTCCAGCCGCGCCTTGAGCAGCTCGGCCCCTTCGTTGTGCAGGCCCCGACGGCCCATGTCGACGGCCTCGATCTGCGCCGGAGACGTGCCCCGCAGAGCCTCATAATAGCTGTCGCAGATCAGGATATAGTCTCGGATCACGCTCTTGAGCGGCGTCAGCGACAGGCCGTGCGCCCTGGAGAAATCCGGCCCCTCGATCTGGAACACCAGCCGACTGTCCTGCAAGGCCAGCTTCAGCCTGTACGGACCGCCGGTCGCCCCCGCCGGCTCGAAACTGTTCTTCTCCACCAGATCGAAGATCGCCACCCTGCGCTCGTGCTCGATCTCCGCGGTCGCGGCCGCAAGCGTCGTTGCGTCCAGATCGACCGAGGCCAGCCGGTGCGCATTCACGCCGAGCCCGCCTCTTCGGCCGCATGGGTCGGCGCTAAGCGGGCGGGCCACCGTTCGGACAGGTCGGTCAGGATGGCGTCGAGGCATTCCACGTCGATCCGCAGGTCCCCGCCGCCGGCGAACATCAGGATGACGCGTCCCCCCGGCGCCTCGCCCGGCTCGAAATCCATGGCCAACAGCTCCAGCGCGCTCTCGGGCAGGCGCGGCAGGCGGCGGCTCTTGACCGCGATCACGTCGCCGAACTGCATCGCCGCCATCACCCGGCTGCCCCCGCATTCCCAGCAAAAGCGACTGAGCAGCAAGGTGACCCGGCGAGACGCAGGCTCCCACGCGATGTCCACCGGCCGCAGGATGGCGTCCTGAAGCGCCGCCGAGATGATGTGCAGGTCGTCTTCGTCCTCGGCCAGCAGCCGCAGGGGCTCAACCGGCTCGTCGCTCGGCGTGTGGATGTCGGTGGGCTCAGTGCTCATCGCCCTCGTCCTTGATCCGGCGGATTTGCGCGCCGCAAGCCGTCAGTTTCTCTTCCAGCCGCTCGAAGCCGCGATCCAGGTGATAGACCCGCCCCACCGTCGTCTCGCCGGTGGCGACCAGGCCCGCGATGACCAGGCTGACCGAGGCGCGCAGGTCCGTCGCCATGACGGGCGCGCCTTGCAGCGCCTCGACGCCCTTCACCAGGGCCTCACCGGCATGGACCGAAATGTCCGCGCCGAGACGCGCCAGTTCGGGCGCATGCATGAAGCGGTTCTCGAAGATGTTCTCGCGAATGACGCTGTCGCCCTCGGCCACGGTCATCAGCGTCATGAACTGCGCCTGCAGGTCCGTGGCGAAGCCGGGATAGACCTCGGTCGTCACATCCACGGCCCTGAGCCTCTGTTTCGGATCACGACGAACGATCACGCCGTCGTCGGTCGGTTCGACCTCGACGCCCGCGGCGATCATCTTGTCGGTCAGGGCGGTCATCAGCCCGGCTCGCGCCCTGGTCAACCGCACCTCGCCACCGGCCATGGCTGCGGCCACGGCATAGGATCCCATCTCGATCCGGTCGGGAATCACCGACCAGGTCGCGCCGGTCAGAGACGTGACGCCGTGGATGGTCAGCACGTCAGTGTCGATGCCCTCGATCCTGGCGCCCATGGCGGTCAGACACCGGGCCAGATCGCCAATCTCCGGCTCCATGGCCGCGCGCCTCAGCACCGTCGTCCCCTGCGCCAGCACTGCGGCCAGCAGAGTGTGTTCGGTGGCCCCCACCGATACGAAGGGAAACTCGATCTCGGCTCCGCGCAGTCCTTTCGGGGCCATCGCCGACACATAGCCCTCGTCCAGCTCGATCGCGGCGCCCAGGGCCGTCAGGGCCTGCAGGTGCAGGTCAACGGGACGCGCGCCGATCGTGCAGCCGCCCGGCAAGGACACCTTGGCATGGCCCGTCCGCGCCAGCAGCGGCCCCAGCACGTTGAAACTGGCCCGCATCTGGCGGACCAGCTCATACGGGGCGAAGGTCGAAGTGATCTCGGGCGCGTGGAAGAGCGTCTCCTGCCCGTCCGCGCCGTCACGCTCGGTGACCTCGACGCCGTGCTGGCGCAGCAGACGCCCCAGGAATTTGGTGTCCGCTAGGCGCGGCATGTTGGTCAGCAGCAAGGGTTGATCCGTCAGGATCGAGGCGACCATCAGCTTGAGGGCGGAGTTCTTGGCGCCGCTGATCGGGATCGTCCCGTTCAGCAGGGGGCCGCCTTGGATGGCGATGCTGTCCATGTCGTCTCTGTCGGCCCCGGCACAAGGCCAGGAGGGGGAGTCGGCTATCTAGACTACTTTTGCTTCAGGTCGAATCGACCTGAATCCAAAAAATGGTCCAGAATCATGCTGGAGCGAAATCTGAGCCTTGATGGACTGCGTCCCTCAAGACCGATTTCGCTCTAGACCGGACCGCCGGGGTTGCGAAAGGCCGCGCCGTCGGTCGCGCCGTGAAAATCAGTTGTTTGGCCGCGCGGGTATGGCGCGCGCTGCGGCCTTGCGGCGTTTAAGATTGTCCCGCAGCGCGGTGGCCAGGCGCTCGGTCCGGTGGGTGCCACCCCCCTTGATCGGCCTGGCCGGTTCAGGCGGGGCCGACGACGGCGTCGTGGCCGGGCTGCGTTCCGAGTCGTCCATATGTCGATGAGAGCGCCCCCGGAACTTTTCCGCAAGCGCCTGATTTCTGGGCTTCCCCCTTTGTCCCCCGTTGGCTATAGGGCCGCTTCCTCAGTTTCCGCCGCCGTAGCTCAGTGGTAGAGCGCATCCTTGGTAAGGCTGAGGTCGTGGGTTCGATTCCCCCCGGCGGCACCATCCAAAACGCAAAAGGCCCGATCTCTGGATCGGGCCTTTCGTCATCAGGGACCAGGTTGACCGGCGGGGCCTGGGGCCCGACGCCGCAGTGGGCCATCCGCTCGTCCGGGACCCGTTTCGAACTCCGCCGCCGCGCCGGGTCGCTGGCCGGGAAAGGCATGGCCGCCGTCGTTGAAGCCGAGCGAGTCATAGCCATAGCCATAACCGTATCGGCCGTAGGGATAGCCGTTCTCGGTCTGGCGCACCCGCAGATCCAGCCGACCGTTCTCGCCGATGGGCAGCGAGACGGCCGCGTCATAGTCGCGGTAGCCGCCGGTGCCGATGCTGACGCTGAACTCGCCATGCACCTTGCGATCGTCTTCAAGGGCGAGGTCGGCTTCGGGAAAGGACTGGCTTTCGTGGGGCGCCCGGCTCTCCAGCCAGCGCGAAATCTGTTCGTCCGTGCTGAGGCCATGCGGCGCCGCCGCCTGGGCCGCGCCGTCCAGTGACGGCGGCGTCGGACGGAATGAGGCGTCCAGGTTGACGGTCGTGGCCGGAGCGGTCGCCACCACGCCGTCGGGGTCGCTCGCTCCCAGAGACGCGACGATCAGCATTGCGATCAACATGGGCTCAACTCCTGCACTGAAGCCAGCCTAGCCTTAAATGCGGCCAAGGTCAGGCGACACCGTCGCCACGGCCCAACGGGTCCGGCAGGGGCGACCCGGTCGCGACGAAGCTCAGCGCGACGGAGTTGATACAGTATCGCTGTCCGGTCGGCGGCGGACCGTCGGGAAAGACGTGGCCCTGATGGCTGTCGCAGCGGGCGCAGCGCGTCTCCGTGCGCGTCATGCCATAGGCGCGATCCGTCACGGCCCGCACATGGGCGTCGTCGACGGGCCGGGTGAAACTGGGCCAGCCCGTGCCGCTCTCGAACTTGGTGCCCGCCCGGAACAGCGGCAGTCCGCATTGACGGCAGCAGAAGACACCGTCGCGCTTCTCGCCCAGCAGGGTGCCGCAGAACGGCGCCTCGGTGCCATGGGCCAGCAGGACCCGCTTTTCCTCGGCTGACAGATCGGCTTCCAGCGCGACCCGCTCGGCCTCGCCGGGCGGGGTCAGATCAAAGCCGGAGGCGGAGCGGAGCGGAGCGTCGATGTCTGTCATCCCTGCGGCAATCGTTTTTTGCAAAGTGGCCGAAAACCGGCTTGCGGCTGCGCCATGATCGCCAACGTCCGCTTTCCGTCAAGTTACCAATTACGGCTTTCGACGGTGGGCTCAACCGATCGTCGCACGCCTGGCGAGCGGTCTTTATCCGGTTCGAGCGAGAAATCGTCTCACGTGATCTGTTTTGGTGCCACGGAGTCACTCGCCGGAAAGGTTTCCTGAAGCGCCTCATCGATCAGAGCCTCCTGCCGATCCTCGGCCTCATCCAATTGAGGTTTCAGCTGGTCAGGCTTTCCAATCACCCGTTTTGCGGTGACCGCGAAAGGGCCGTCCACATCGCTGTCGCGCTTCTGATCGGATCGGGTCTGGTTCGTCATTCTGTTTTCTCCGAATGCGCAACGACGCCGCAGCCAGCACGTCCGTTTAGGCCCTCTCTCGACGAGATGGATACGCGAGCCTTGGCCGGTAGCGCAAACTAGTATCGTATCGCTACTAGATGCTTGATAAAAAGCTTCGTCATCGCTAGCATTTTTCTTTGGCGTGGAGCTAGAGATGAACAGTCGCGTCATCGCGGAGCAGATACTGCACCTGGGGCATATCACATCCCGTGAGGCGATGGTGCTTGGGCTGACTCCGGCCCAGTGGGCGGTGCTCAGATACTTCGCGCGGGCCAATCGCTTCTCGCGAACCCCGTCTGCCTTCGCCGCGTTCCATTGCACGACCCGGGGCACAGCATCGCAGACGATTAAGAGCCTCGAAGCCCAGGCCTATCTGACGCGCGTGCGATCAGAGGCCGACGGCCGAAGCGCCCGGCTCGATCTGACCGACAAGGCCAAGGCCATTCTTGCCCACGACCCGTTCGAAGCTCTGGTCCGCGCCGCTGACGCGCTACCCCGTGGGGCCCGAGGTCATTTCGCCAGTGGCTTGCAGCGCATGCTGAGCCAGGTTGCGAGGGAGAGAGGCAAGCCCGTCTTTGGAACTTGCGAGTCGTGTGGGCGTCTGGAAGGCGACGGCTGCAGCTCGGAGGGTCAGGCACCCTATGTGTGCGGGTTCGTGAGCGAACCGATGCTTCTGAAGGAACTTGACAATCTCTGCATCAACTTCGTTCAGGGCAAGCGCATGACGATGACGGGCTCCGTCACCGGGGCCACACCGCGATGAGCTCTGTTCCAAAATCAGCGATCTCCATCGAAGGCGGCGAGATCATCATCGATGCCGAGCTGCTGGCGTTCAAGCTCGGGGTCTCGGCCGCCTCACTCCAGGCCGGAATGCCCAAGGGCATTGTCTCCACCGTCGCCGAGACCGGCATTGACGAGGACGCCGGCCGTACACGCCTTACCTTCAGGTACCGCTCGCGAACCTGGACGGTGGTGGTCGATACCGACGGCAGTTTGGTCGAGAGCATCGCGCCAGCCCCCAAGCCTTTGCCGGCGAAAACCGGGCGCTTGAGTCTGAGCGAATTCGTCAGGCGCGGTTCATGACTGCCACAGCTTGGGATTCTGCTGCGAAGACGACGGTTGAGGACAACACGGGTGAACCGCTCGCCCGCCGCCTTCGAGCGCATCTTCAAGCGCTTGCCACACGGCGTTTGCCGATCACCTATCGGGAAGCGGCCAAAGGGCTGCTGCTCTCGCCTCCGAACACCATTCATCAAGTCACGGAGGCGTTGGAGCAGATCATGATCGAGGACGCGGCGGCTGACCGCCCCTTCATCGCGGCCATGGTCATCAGCAAGATGCGTGGCGGCTTGCCGGCGCCGGGGTTCTTCGACTGTGCGGCGCGGCTCGGACGCTTCGCCGGCGATGCGACGTGCCTGGACGCATGGGCCTTTCACTCGGTCGAGATCGACGCGGCGTTCGCCTTCTGGGGGCCGCCGAGTGGACCCACGCGAGAGTAAAAGAAAACTCATGGCCCCTCGTTCGGTGCAGTCCCTGGAGCAACGTCGACTTGATCTTGTGCCAGGCGCCGGGGTGGGTGTCCGGCGCTCGCGCGTGGTGATTGTCGGTGCCGGCTTCGCCGGCCTCACCGTCGCAAAGCGGCTTGCCGATGCTCCGGTGGACGTCATCCTGATCGACCGGGAGAACCATCACCTCTTTCAGCCGCTGCTTTACCAGGTAGCGACGGCCGGACTGTCGCCAGCCGACATCGCCTGGCCCATTCGAAGTCTGGTCCGGGACCAGCGCAACACACGCGTATTGTTGGGCGAGGTCACCGGCGTCGATCATGCGCTGAAACGTGTGAAGATGGGCGACCGTAACATTGCCTACGACTTTCTGGTGCTCGCGACCGGGGCGACCCATGGCTATTTCGGCAATGACAGTTGGGCGGCCCATGCACCCGGCTTGAAGACAATCGACGACGCCACGGAGATCCGCCGCCGTTT